>DASWIQ010000157.1:0-26366 GCA_036397615.1 Steroidobacteraceae bacterium | reverse complement strand
TCGTCGATGTTGTGGATGAATGGCGAGCCATAAGCGGGGGCGAACACGGTGTTCAGGCCCCCGATCCGCACATTGCGCGCCGGGTTGCGCGCGTGTTGCGTGAATTCGCGCGGCGCGGTCGCCTGGATCAACCGGCGACACATGCCGCGCGGCATGCGCACCCTTTCGCCCTGCACGTCCGCGCCGGCGGCCTTCCAGATCGACAAGGCTTCCGGGTCTTCGCGAAACTCGATGCCGATCTCCTCCAGTATCGTGTCGGCATTGCCCTCGATCAGCGACAGTCCTTCTTCGCCGAGCACCTCGTAGAAGGGAATCTTGCGCGTGATGTACGGGATCGAATGTCCGGCATGCGCGGCGCGCACGGCGCGCTTGGCTTCGCGGGCGCTGGGGCGCCGCCCTGCGGCGGGCACAGCCTTCTTCTCATCCATGGTCGCTCTCCTGCCGCCGCCGGGCTCGGCGCATACTGTTCAGTATGGTGACTGAGCATGCTGCGGAGTGATCAGTTTGCGGCATCGGCTTGCTTTTGTGCGCCATGAGCGGTCTATACAATCGCCAGCATGAACATCCGCGCCCCCAATCGTGTCACCCGTACCTACAAGCAACGTCTCGCGGCATCGGTTTCCAAGGTGTTTCCGCTCCTGTGTCCGGTCCGCGAGGCGGACTGGATCGAGGGCTGGAACCCGATCCTCGTGCTGACGCAGTCCGGCGTCGCGGAGCAGGATTGCGTGTTCGTCACGGACGCCAAGGTGCAGGATTCGATCTGGTTCATCACGCGGCACGACCCGGCCCGCGGATTCGTCGAGATGATCAAGATCACGCCCGGCGTCACGGCCTGCAAGCTGACGATCCGGGTCCGGCCGGCGAAACCTGGCAGCGAGGCGGAAATCACCTACAGCCATACGAGCCTCGGTCCCGAGGGCGATTCGTTCATCGCCGCGTTCACGGCCGAGTACTACGTGCAGTTCATGCGCGAGTGGGAATCCCGGATGAATCACTACCTGAAACACGGCGCTGCGCTATGCAGCAAGACCTGAGGAAATCACGATGGCGGACGACAAGACATACAAGGGCCGCTGTTTCTGCGGCGCGGTCGAAGTGACGGCGACCGGCGAGCCGGCGGCAATGGGCTACTGCCATTGCGACTCCTGCCGGCACTGGTCGGCCGGGCCGGTCAACGCATTTACATTGTGGAAGCCGGAGGCGGTCCAGATCACGAAGGGCGCCGACAACGTCGGCAGCTTCGCCAGGACGCCGAAGAGCACCCGCAAATGGTGCAGGACCTGTGGCGGCCACATCCTGACGGAGCACCCTGGCATGGGACTGACCGACGTCTACGCCGCGGTCCTGCCGAAGCTCAAGTTCCAGCCCGGCGTCCACGTTCACTACCAGGAGACGGTCCTCCACATCCGCGACGGCCTGCCGAAGCAGAAGGATGTGCCGAAAGAACTGGGCGGCTCCGGAGTAACGCTGGCCGAATGACGGAAAGCCGCCGCACGGTCGGCTTCCGGCTTACCGCCGCCTGCGCCTGCGCGCTCACGGCCATGGCGGGCGCTCTCGCCGCGGACGATCCTGCGACCGCCGAGGCTCGGCGGACCGATCTGACCGCACTCCGCGACAATTACGTCCGGATGAGCCGCGCCTTCACCCCGGACGCGCAGCGCGCGGCGCTCGAGCACATCGCCTCGCTCGACGCCCGAGCGGACGACATCACGAATGCGCAGTTCCTGATTGCGATCGCGCGGACGACCGCGCTCGCGGACAACGGCCACGACGGCTGGCATCCGGGCGACGACGCCTGGCTGCCGAAGCGGCGCGCCCCGCTGCGCTTTGCCTGGTTTCCCGATGCGCTCGTCGTCGCGCGCGCGGCACGCGAATACCAGGACCTCCTCGGCGCGCGGGTCACGGCACTCGACGGGCGCGGCCCGGACGAGCTCTTCGAGCGGTTGCGGACCCTCGCCGGCGGGCCGGACAACTATCGGCGCTGGAATCTCGGCCTGTTCCTCGAGCGGGCGGAATTGCTGCACGCGCTCGGTCTCGCCGATTCGCCCGCGCGCTTCACGCTCTCGGTCGTACTGCGGGACGGCAGGGAAACGGCGCGCGTCGTGGTCATGATCCCGCAGTCGGCTGCGCCTCGCGGCGCAATGCCGGGCCGGCTGTTGGCCACTCCGGCCTACGGGAACGAAGTCGAACTCGGCTGGTCGGGCGTGGCACCAGGCACGGACGTGCCGCTCTACCTCCAGGACCCGGACCGTCTGTTCCGTATCGCGGATCTGCCCACGATCGGCGCGAGTTACCTGCAATTCCGCTCGCACTACGGAACAGAGACCGAGCCGATCGAGGATTTTATCCGGGCGGCCCGCGCCCGCCTCGCGGAAACGAAGCCGCAGCACCTGATCGTAGACCTTCGCTTCGACGGCGGCGGGAACATCGATCCGACGGTCGATTTCTTCAACAGTCTCGCCGCGGCCGTGCCGGGGCGCATCTATGTCATCGTGTCGCGTCACACGTTCTCGGCCGGCATCGTCGCCGCGGCGCTCGTCCGGCAATCCGCAGGCGATCGCACGATGATCGTCGGCGAGCCGGTCGGAGATCGCCTGCGATTCTGGTCGGAGGGCCGGAGCGTCTGCCTGCCGGAATCGAAGTACTGCGTCCAGGTCACCGACGGCTTGTGGGATCTCGTCAACGGTTGTGCGCAGGAACCGGGTTGCTACGGCGACGCCTATCGCGTGAAAGTCCCGGATCTGGATCCCGATCTTGCGGCTCCATGGACCGCAGGGAGCTGGCTCGCCGGGACCGATCCGGCGATGACCGCGATCGAGGCGCAGCTGTGGAGCTGCAAGTCCTGCCGCCCGGAGCCCGCCGATGCCGGTTGACCGCGATTATTTTCTTGGCACTCACGACGAGGAAATATCGCGCCTCGGGCTTCAACACCGCGTCTGGCGGCCGACGGTGCTGGAGTGCTGGCGGCGCGCAGGCGTCGGGACGGCGTCGCGCGTGCTCGATGTCGGCGCGGGTCCCGGCTACGCGGCCGCGGATCTCGCGGAGATCGTGGGTCCCGAAGGCCAGGTCGTAGCCGTCGAGCGCTCAGGACGCTTCGTCGAAGCCGGTCGCGCGATGCTCGCGCAGCACGGGTTCGAAAATGTCCGCTATCACGAGCTCGACTTGATGGCGGATCCATTGCCCGCCGGCGGATTCGATGCGAGCTGGTGCCGGTGGGTCGCCTGCTTCGTCTCTTCGCCTTCTCTCCTCCTCGACAAGATCGCCGCGGCGATCCGGCCGGGCGGAGTCGCCATCTTCCACGAGTACATCCAGTACGACAGTCTCCGCATATCGACTGCCGGGCGGCGGATACAGGAGTTCGTGCGGCAGGTCGAGCAGGGCTGGCGCGCGGCGGGCGGCGAGCCGGACATTGCGCCGGCCGTCGTCTCGCTCCTCCAGGAGCGCGGATTCTCGATCCGCGATGCGATCCCGCGCGTGTTCTGCGTGCGGCCGGGCGACGCGATGTGGCAATGGCCGGCGTCGTTCATCGACATTCACCTGAGGCACCAGCTCGAGCTCGGCCGCATCGAGCAGGTCTGGGCCGATTCCGTGCGAAGCGAGTTCGCGGACGCGGAGCAGAAGTCCGCGACCCTTCTGATCACGCCGATGGTATTGGAGATCGTCGCGGAGAAGCGGCGATAGCCTCCGGGTCGTGCCGGTACCTGAACAGGAATGGAAACACGACCCCGAGCACCAGCGCGTAGCCCGCGAACGCGAGCCAGATGCTCTGCCAGTCCTTCACGCCGTCCACCGTGTAGTGATCCACGACGAGCCCCGCGGCCATGCTGCCGAAAAAGGCCCCGAGGCCGTTCGTCATGATCATGAACAGCCCCTGTGCGCTGGCGCGAATCGTCCCTTCCGCCTCGCGATCGACGTACAGTGAGCCGGAGATGTTGAAGAAGTCGAACGCCATGCCGTACATGATCATCGACAGGATGAGCATCCAGAGCCCGGCGCCCGGATCGCCGACCGCAAACAGGCCGAAGCGGAACACCCAGGCGAAGATGCTGATCAGCATCACGACCTTGATGCCGAAACGCCGCAGGAAGAACGGGATCGTCAGGATGAAAAGCGTTTCCGAGATCTGCGAAATGGAAATCAGCAGGTTCGGATGCTCGACCGCAAACGTGCCTGGATAAACCGTCTTGAAATCGTCGAGAAAAGCGCCGCCGAACGCATTCGTGATCTGGAGCGCCGCCCCCAGCATCATCGCGAACAGGAAAAACACGAGCATCTGCGTGCGGCGGAACAGCACGAACGCGTCGAGGCCGAGCGCCGCCGCAAGACTCCTATTCGCCACGTCGCGTGCGGGCGGGCACGGCGGCATCGTGAAGCCGTAGATCCCGAGGAACACGGCGGCCCCGGCGCTGATGTAGAGCTGCAGAGCGCTCTTGGTCCAGCCGGAGAAGTCCACCATCCACATCGCGACGATGAATCCGACCGTGCCCCAGACGCGGATCGGCGGGAAACTGCGGACGACATTGAGCCCTCGCTGCTCGAGGACCTTGTAGGAGATCGCGTTGTTCAGCGCGATGGTCGGCATGTACACCATCGCATTCAGCAGCATGATGACGTACAGGGTGTCGAAGTCGCGGACGGTCGACGCCCAGAGCAGCAGGCCGGCGCCGATCAGGTGGAGTGCGCCATAGAGCCGCTCCGCGTTGAGCCAGCGGTCGGCGACGATGCCCATGAGCCCCGGCATGAAGAGCGCGGCAACGCCCATCGTCGCGTAGATGCTGCCGACCTGCCCGCCCGAGAAACCGAGCGTCACGATCATGTAGGCGCCGAGCGAGATGAGCCACGCGCCCCAGACGAAGAACTGCATGAAGTTCATCACCGTGAGGCGGAACTTGATGCTCATGGGGCGCAGAGCAGCGAGCTAATCTTTCCTGCCGTTCGGCTTGAAGATGACGGACCCGATCCAGCTCACGATGCTTACGATGATCGCCGCCCAGAACGCCGGCCAGAAACCGTTGATACCCATGCCCGGCAGGAAGGCGGCCACGAGGCCGAGCATCGCGGCGTTGATCACGAGCAGGAACAATCCGAGTGTCACGAGGGTGAACGGTAGCGTCAGGATCACCACGATCGGCTTGACGATGGCGTTCACCACGCCGAGCAGCAGCGCGGCCAGGATCAGGGTCCCGGCACTGGAAACGTTGATTCCGCTGACCCATTCGGTCGCGAGCCAGAGGCCGAGCGCGGCGATCAGCACCCGAAGGATAAAGTAGACCATTCCGTCAGCGTACGCGACGACCGCGCTTGATGACAATATCCACGGATTCGAGCAGCGCGGGGTTCCTGAGCACGTCGCCGCGGACGGCTATGATGTCGGCGATCTTGCCCGGCGAGATCGCACCGGATTCGTGGCCGACGCCCATCGCGGTCGCCGCATCGTGGGTGGCGGCGCGAATCGCCCGGATCGCCGGGATTCCGCACTGCCGCACCCAGAAATCGATTTCCTGCCACGTCGCGCGCGAGTGCAGATGACCCGGGCTGCCTGCGTCCGAACCCAGGAGCAGCAGGACCTTCGCCTCGTCGAGCTGGCGCAGCTTGTCGCAAAGCGTCGCGGCTTTCGCGGCCGACAGCTCGGCTGCCGCCACGCGATCCAGGCTCACGAGCGACCCCCGGATATCGGCGGCCACGAGCTCCGGGAGTTCGCTCGTCGCGGCCGGGTCGTCGAGCGGTTCGTCGTTGACGCGGAGCGACTCCAGATTGAGCGTCGCCGAGATCGCCGGCGTCCATGCGATCGGACGCGCCCCGGCCTGGGTGAGCCGTCCCGAAAGCGCCTGCACCAGCTCCGGCGGAAAAGCGCCCGCATCCGTGCCCGTGCCGAGGAAGCCGTCGAACTGGGCAGCCGCGCCGCGCACGACGTCGGCCGGGCGTTCCGCGAAGGCGTGGATTGACAGCCCGCGAATCCGCGCCTCCGACACCGCCGCCTCGAGCTCTTCCGCGGTCCACATCTCGATGTCCGCGAGCAGCACATAGTCGACGCCTGCGCCGGCGAGCCGCTGAACCTTGGAACGCGCGTCCGCGGCGCCGCTCACTTCCCATTGCCAGTCGCCCGTCCCGGACGTCGCGAGCTTGCGAAGCGTGGGACCCGAAATGAAGAGATTCGGGCCTTCGATCAGCCGTTCACGAATCCGGCCGCGGACCCGCACCGCGGCTTCGAGCGGCGCCGCGACGTCGCGCGCGCTCGTGACGCCCGCCTGAAGGAGCTGCCGCGCCGCGATCGGCATCACGACGCGCTCGGCGAGCGGACCGTAGGTTTCGTTCCAGCGCGCCGTGTTGCCATGCCCGAGACGCATCAGCTCGACCTGCATGTCCCAGAGACCCGGCAGCACGGTCATGCCTTCGGTCGAGACGACCTCTGCGCCTTCCGGCACGACGACCTGGCCGGCGCCGCCGATCGCCAGAATGCGGTCGTTCTCGATGACGACGATGCCGTCCTGGATCGGCGCATTGCCGTAGCCGTCGATGACCGTGCCGCCCGCCAGGACGAGTGTCGCCCCGGCCGCGACCAGCGCAAGCATCATGCCGGAGGCTCGCCGATGGAGCCGTCGCGCAGCCGCATCTGCAATTGAGCGAAGGCGAGCGCCCATGCGGTCCGCAGCCGCACGAGCGTCTTCGCCCACTCTTCTTCCGGCGAAACCCCGGAGCCCATCACGCGCAGCATTCTCTGCCCCTTGCGTTCATCGATGATGAAATCCTCCACCAGCGCGCTGTCCGGCATCGACGGCCAGTCCACGGTCGGCTCGTACATGAGCTGGAGCCGCGCCCCCGCATCGAAGCGCTCGATCCGGGCCTCGCGCCGCCCGAAGAGACGCGACACTGTCGCATACCGGCCGCCGTTTCGCGGCTCCACGATCGCCTCCGCAGCAAGCCAGCGCAGGAGCGACTCAGGCTCGGTCAGCGCGCGCCAGATCGTGGCCGCGCTCGCCGTCGTCTCGAAACCCTGCATGTAGCCGCGGTTCTGCCGTCTCATGTCGCCGTGTCGTCGCCGGCCTGCCGCAACTCGCGGTCGCGCCGCCTGCGGACGTCTGCCGCGGAGACGATGTCGTCGTGCTCAGCGCCGTCCCGCGGATAGCTCGCAGATCCCACGCTCACGGTCATGCGCTGTAGCCTCTCGCCGACCGGAAACAGGCTGCGGTAGACGTGGTTGCGTATGCGCTGGGCGACTGTTTCCGCGACTTCCGGCGTCGCTTCCGGCAGGAACACCACGAACTCGTCGCCGCCGTACCGTGCGGCCATGTCGGTCGTGCGTATCGCGCGTTGAATCGCGCTCGCGACCGCCGTGATGGCCCGATTGCCCGCCTGGTGCCCGTGCTCGTCATTGAGCGCCTTCAGATCATCCATGTCGACGAGCAGGATCGCATAGCCGCCGCGCCCGCCGCGCGCGCGCAACAGGTGCTCGCGATTCAGGATCGACTTGAATGTGCGCAGATTCAGCATGCCGGTCAGGCTGTCGCGCTCGGCCATCTCCTCGATGCGCCGCCGCGCCGTCAGGATCGTGCCCGCGAGCGCCTGCGTCAGGTAGGCGACGAGGGCGTAGGGACCGAGTTCGCCGAAGAGCCGCGCCAGGAGTTCGGCTGCCGGGGGCAGCGGGCCTTCGCCCGCGACGAGCGAGAGCCAGGCAAGCGCGACGCCCGCGAAGATCACGACAGCCCCGCGCCGCCCGAGCGTCATCGCGACCACGACGATCGGCAGAAGATAGAGATTGACCATCGGGCTCGCCGAGCCGCCCGTCTGTATCGCGATCACCGTTATGAACGCCACCATCGCGGCCGCGCCGAGGGCGATGCGGGCGCCCGTGTCCCGGACGGGGAAACCGCGCCAGCGGAATGCGATGACGAAGACCATGTAGGCGGCCATGGCCGAGTAAAGCAGCCGCAGCGATGCCTGCGGCGCGCGCAATATCAGCGTATAGAGTGCGACGACAAGGAGGACGAGCCAGTCGAGGCGCGCGAGGCTCTGCACGATGCTCGCGTGCTCGTCCTGCTGCACGATCTCCCGTCGATCGCTCGCGAGCTCGGTCACGTCGGCACCGTCTTCTCGCGCTCGAGGCGCGATTCGGTCGCCTCCCGCACGGAGGGCCCCGCAAGTTCCGCGACGAGTGTCAGCGCGAAATCGAGCGCCGTGCCGGGCCCGCGCGAGGTGATGACGCCGCGATCGACGACGACCGCGTCGCCGACGACGGTCGCATGTTCCGCGTCTTTCAGGAAACCCGGGTAACTGGTCGCGCGTCGTCCGTCGAGCACGCCCGCCGCGGCGAGCACCATCGGCGCCGCGCAGATTGCGGCGACAGGCCGCCCCTTCTCATGCAGGCGCCGGATGATTTCCGCGATGCGCGCGTCCTTCTTCAAGTGCTCCGCGCCCGGCATGCCGCCGGGCAGCGCGATCATGTCGAAATCCTGTTCCGCGAGCGCGCCGAGCGGCGTGTCGGCCGAGAGCCTGATGCCGTGAGCGCCCGTGACGGGGCTCGCAGCGAGCGATGCGACGACGACGTCGATGCCGGCGCGGCGCAGCACGTCGATGATTGTGACCGCCTCGAGCTCCTCGAAGCCTTCGGCGAGCGGCACGAGCACGCGCTTCATGGCGGCCCTAGTCGCCGTCCGGCGCGGCCTGTGCCGTCACGAGCGCCGAATTTCCGGTCTTCAGCCAGGCGATCGCGTCGCGGATGTCTTCGTCGCGCTCGACGAGCGGTTTCTCGCCCTCGAGCGCGGCCGCCGGCCGTTCGGGCAGCGGGAGGTCCGGCTCGAGGCCGCGTTCGTGAATCGAGACGCCCGAAGGCGTGAAGTAGCGCGACGTCGTGAGCTTGAGTGCCTGGCCGTCTTCGAGCGGCATCACGGTCTGCACTGATCCCTTTCCGAAGGTGCGCCGGCCGAGAAGCTTCGCGCGGCCGTTGTCGCGGAGAGCCCCGGCGACGATCTCGGCGGCCGAAGCCGAACCCTCGTTGACGAGCACCGCGATCGGCGTGCCGCGCGACACATCGCCTGCCATCGCCTCCATGCGGAAGCGGGATTCCACCGAACGTCCTTCGGCCGAAACGATCACCCCCTCTTCCAGGAACACGTCGGAGACCTCGACCGCCGCGTCCAGGACCCCGCCCGGATTGTTGCGAAGATCGAGCACGAGGCCGCGCAACTTGCCGCCCGCTTTCTGCTGCATCTCACGAATCGCGGCCCCGGTATCGGGTCCGGTCATTTCGCTGAACTGCGAGATGCGAAGGTACCCATAGCCGGGCTCCAGCATTTCGAATCGCACGGAGTGGACTGAAACCAGCGCGCGCTCGATCGCGAACTCGAGAGGCTGCGGGGCCGATTCCCGGCCGATGGTGAGCGTGACGATCGTGCCGGGTTCGCCGCGGATGCTTGCGATCGCGTCGGCGAGACGCCCGTTCCCGAGGGCTCGGCCGTCGATCCCGAGGATCGCGTCGCCGGGACGGATGCCTGCGCGCGCGGCCGGCGAGCCGTCGATCGGGGCGATGACGGAGAGCACGCCGGATTCGAGCGCGACCTCCACGCCGATCCCGGAGTAGTTGCCTTCGGTGGCGATCCTGAGGTCCTCGAACTCCTCCGCATCCATGAACGCCGAGTGCGGATCGAGCTCGCCGACCATCCCGCGGATCGCATTGGACATGAGCTCGTGGTTGTCGGTCCGGTCGACATAATCTTCGCGGATCAGGCCCAGGACCTCGGCGAAAAGGCGCTCGTCCTTCGGCGCGATGTCCGGGACATCCTGGCCGTGCCTCAGGGTCCAGACGGCACCCACCGAGAGCGCGACGCCCGCGAGGCAACCCAGCAGGGCGACCAGCAACGTGCGCTTTGGCTGGCTCATCCGGTTATGGTACGGCCGAGGGCTCCTGCTGGGCCATGGCTTCGTAAAGAGCGAGGTCCCCGAGAATTTCGTCGATTGGCACCGGGCGCCCGATTGCGAAGCCCTGGCCATAGTCGACCCCGAGGGCCGTCATGCGCGTGCGGAGATCGTCCGTCTCGACGTACTCGGCGACCGTCTTCATGCCCATCGTGTGCGCAAGCTGGGCGATTGCCCGAACCATCGATTCCGTGCGCTGGTTCGTGCCGGCATCCCGCACGAAAGCGCCGTCGATCTTGAGCACCGAGACTGGCAGGGATTTGAGATAGACGAGCGACGAGAGCCCCGTGCCGAAATCGTCGAGCGCGAAAGTGCAGCCCAGTGTGCGCAGCCTCTGCATCAGCCGGTCCGCGCGCGTCAGGTTCGAGACGGCCGAAGTTTCAGTCAATTCGAAGCAAAGCGATTCGGGCGGCACCCCGGATTCCTTGATCGCATTCTCCAGGTATTCGAGGAATTCCTCGGACGCGATCGAGGCGCCGGAGATATTCATGGAGAACCGCATCCCGCGGCCGCGGAGCGTGTCCGCGTGCGCGGCGAGAGCCGAGAGCGCGTTCTTGATGACCCAGCGGTCGATGGCCGGCAGGAGCTGATACCGCTCCGCCGCGGACAGGAACTTCTCCGGCGGCAGCAGCTCGCTGTTCTCGCTGACCATGCGCAGCAGGAATTCGAAGTGCGGCTCCGAATGTTCCGCGGAGAGGGGCAGGATCGGTTGTGCGAACAGGGCGAAGCGATCGGCGGCAAGCGCCTCGTGCAACGCCTGCACGACGATGATGTCGGTGCTCCGGCGCATGATGCTCAGGTCGGTGTCCTGGAAGATCTCGACGCGGTCGCGTCCCCGGTCCTTGGCGGCCTTGCAGGCGATCTCGGCATTCGCGAGCCCGTGCGCCAGCCGGTGCTGGGACTCTTCGGGCAGCTCCGCCGCGCCGACGCTGACCGAGACCTGCACGGTGCCGTCGCCGCGCGAATAGGTGAGCTCGGCGCACTGGCGCCGCAGCATCTCGCCGATCTGCTGCGCGAATTCAAGCGTGCAGTCGGGCAGGAACACCGCGAAGCGGTCGCCCGCGATCCGCGCGGCGAGCGCGCCGGGTCGCGCTTTCTTGCGGAGAACCTCGGCCGCCTTGCCGATCACCTCGTCGCCGACATGCATGCCGAAGTTGTCGTTGACGACGTGCATGCGGTCGAGGTCGAGGTACAGGACGCACTCCGGAACCGTCTGACGGCGGCTCGCGAGCAGGGACCGCACCTGGGTCTCGAAGGCGGAGCGCGTCAGGAGGGCGGTCAACGTGTCGAAATTGTTCTGCAGCGTCGTCGTCGTTTTCCGCGACAGCAGTTCGACGAGCCGCTCCGTGCGTGGCTCGAAGTTCGGGGCATGCTCCTCGCGGAACATCACGAGGAATCCGACGACGCGGCCCGAGGCATGACGCACCGGGGTGCAGAGGATCTTGTAGGGCGGCAGCTCGATCGGGCGCACCTTGATCTTGTTGATCACCAGATTGCGCCGTTGCAGCTGCGCCCAGTTGAGCAGGTTCCGGTGGATCTTCGTGAGAATCTCGACCTGTGGCTGCTCGCCGCGCGGCGCCTTGCAGATCGCGACATTGCGCTCGGGCACGACCAGCGCGCCGAGGAGGCAGTCCAGGTGATCCACGCAGGTCTGCACGAGCGCGCCGAGCTCGTCGCCGGCGAGCGGGCTGTCCGGATCGTCCGGCGCCATTTTGAGGAGCAGCTCTAGATCGTCATCGCGCGAGCGCAGGTCGCGCGTCAGGTAATCGACGCTTGCGCGGGACTCGAGCTCGCGCTGCAGGCATTCGAGCGCCGGCTGGACCATCGACTGCACCAGGGAATAGGGGCGGTTCTCGCCATCGCGCGTAAGGAGCGCGGCGACCGCGATGACCGCCCCGTCAACATTTCGGAGGCGGAACACATAGGCGGGCGCGCCTTCGTGGTCCTCGCTGAATCCGTCGATGCGGCCCGTCGTCGCCGGAGGGATGCGGGCGAGCGCGGCCATGACGAGCGGCGCCGGATCGGGTCCGTCGTAGCCGTCCGCGACCCAGAGTGGATTTCCCAGCGCGTCGTAGAAACCGATGCCGATCGCGCGCGGCATCAGCATCCGCAGGAGCTGCCCGTACGGATCGAGATTCGGCTTCGCGCTCGCGAGATGCAGCGGGAGATCCATGGGTGCGGGTGAGGCCACACCGGGCAGCATCGCGGAGGACGCCCGGGGCGTCTTTGACGTAATCCGCAGTTTGTCGGACGCGGGCCCGATTCTAGGGGGACGACCGCCGGAACCAGGGCACGGGGTCTATGGCCTTGGCCCCACGACGAATTTCGAGGTACAGGCCGGGTTGGCTTCGCCCGCCGCTGTCGCCCACCGTGCCGATGGCCTCCCCGCCCTCCACGCGGTCGCCCGCCGATTTATAGAGCTGCTCGTTGTGAGCGTACAGGCTCATGTAGCCGCCGTGGTCGATGATGAGCAGGAGCCCCATGCCCGGCAGCCAGTCCGCGTAAGCGACGCGGCCGTCGTAAAGCGCGCGCACCGCCGTCCCGCGATTCGCCTCGATCATCACGCCGTTCCATTTCAATCCGCCGCCGCGTGACTGGCCGAAGCGGGCGACGATCCGCCCCGGCACGGGCCAGGCGAGCCGGCCGCGCACTTTCTCGAATGCCTGCCCGCCGGTCGGCGGCAGGTCCCGCATCGCCTGGCGGAGATCCGCGATCAGTTTCTCGAGCGCCGCTGCCTCGCGCTTCAACTTGGCGATCGAGTCGTTGCGCGTCCGGATCTGGGCATTCATCGCCTTGAGCGCGCGGCTCCGCTGGTCTCGCGCGGCATCCACGGACGAAAGTTCCTGTCGGCTCTCCGCCTCGAGCGCGGCAAGACGCTCGCGCTCCTCGGATTCCGCCTGAGTCGCCTGCTCGAGCGCCGTGACGATTTCCTGGATTTCCGCGATCCGGGCGGCGCGCGCCCGGCCGAAGTAGGCGTAGTAGACGAGCATGCGCCCGAACTCCGCGGGATCGTCCTGGCTCAGGAGCAACTTGAAGTGCTCCTGCCGCCCGCCCATGTAGGCAGTCCGAAGCTCGCCCGCGAGCACCTCGCGCTGCTCGCCGAGCGCTTTTTCGTTGCGCGCGCGATCGGCCGCGAGTTTCTCGAGCTCGGCATCGCTTGCGGCCAGGCGTTTCCTGACGTCGCCGAGGCGCTCGCGCGCGTCCCGCACCTTCTCCTCGGCCGTACGTAACTGCCCCGAGAGGGCATCGCGCCGGTCGCTGTCGCGGCGCATGGAGCGCTGGAGTTCCGCGATGCGGTCCCGGACCTCGCGGAGTTCCTGCTCCGCGTCGGTCTCAGCCATCGAGGCGCTGGTCGCAAGGCAGAGCAGTGCCAGCACAACTATCTGTTTTATCAGGGAATATCCTTCATTACCGGCACTGATATAATGCGCGGCCATTTTGCGATCCGCCCCATGGACCGACTCCTAGATTATTCCATCAATCATCCGTTTCTTGCGGGCGGGCTTCTTCTGATGACCTTGCTCGTGCTGGGCTTCGAGCTTCGCCAGCGCGGCGCCACGGCCGCGGCCATTGCGCCGAACGAAGCGATCCGGCTGATGAATGCCGGCGCCGTGCTCGTTGACCTGCGCTCGGCCAACCAGTTCAAGGACGGCCATATCGAGGGCGCGCGAAACGTTCCGGGCGACCAGCTCGCGGCCGATCCGAAAGCGCTCGATCGGCTGTCGGGCAAGACGCTTGTGCTGTACTGCGACAGCGGCACGACGACCGCCGCGGCGCAACGGACGCTCGCACGCGCCGGCGCGAAGGATGTGTTCAGCCTGCGCGGCGGGCTTGCTGCCTGGAAGCAGGAGAATCTGCCAGTCGTCAAGGGCTGAAAAGTGACCAGGCCCGAGGTCACCGTCTACACCGGCAGCATTTGCGGCCATTGCGAACAGGTGCGCGCGCCGCTCGAGCAGCGCGGAACCGCATTTACCGAGGTGAACGTCGAAGATCACCCGGATTTGCGGGAACAGTTGCTGGCGAGGAGCGGACGGCGCACTCTTTGAAACTGATACAAGCGAGGAATGACGATGGCTGACGAAAAAACCACGCCGACGGGCGCAAGCGATCCGGCCGGCAACGGCCAGGGCCCGGCGGTCGCCCTGCAGACGGTCTACATCAAGGACCTGTCCTTCGAGGCACCGAAAGGGCCGTTCCTGCCCGCGCAGGTGCAGGACCCCAAGATTTCACTGAACCTCAGCACGATGTCGAATTCCGTCGGCCAGGATGCGCATGAAGTCGTGCTGACCGTGACGCTCGAAGCGAAGAACGGCGACGTTGCCGTCTATCTCGCCGAGGTCAAGCAGGCCGGGGTGTTCGTCGTGCGCGGCTTCGGCGTCGATGAAACTCGCCGCATTCTCGGCTCGTTCGCGCCGAACATCCTGTTCCCCTACATCCGCCAGACCGTGTCGGATGTCGTGACCAAGGGTGGCTTCCCGCCATTCCTGCTGCCGCACGTCAATTTCGACGCCTTGTTCGAGCGCTCGTTGCAGGAACAGGCCGCGCGCCAGGCTTCGCCGCCACCCGAACAGGCGAACTGAGCGGGCCCGCGTGCGGCCGATCGTCGTGCTGGGCGCCGGCTCTTGGGGCACGGCGCTCGCTATCCAGTTCGCGCGCGGCGGCGGCCCGACCATCCTGTGGGGCCGCGCCGAGGACAATCCGGAGGAGCTCGCGCGCGCCCGGCAAAACGAGCGCTATCTCCCCGGCGCCGCGTTTCCGCCCTCACTCGCCATCGAACCCGACCTTTCGAGAGCAGTCGCGAGCGGCGAGGATCTCGTGCTCGTCGTTCCTTCGAGTGTGCTGCGCCCCGTTCTCAAGCAGATCAAGCCGATGCTCGGCGCGAAAGCGCGGGTCGCCTGGGCGAGCAAGGGCTTCGAACTCGAAACCGGAAAGCTTCCGCATGAGGTTGCGCGCGAAGTGCTTGGCCCTGCGGTGCCGATCGCGGTGCTCTCCGGCCCGACTTTCGCGCGTGAAGTAGGCATGGGCCTGCCGACGGCGATCGCGGTCGCCTCGCCCGACGAGGCATTCGCGCTCTCTCTCGCCGAGCGCATTTCATCGGGCGGTTTCCGCGCCTATACCCAATCCGACATCGTCGGCGTCGAGATCGGCGGGGCAGTCAAGAACGTGCTCGCTATCGCGACCGGCGTGTCCGACGGCCTCGGCTACGGTTCGAACAGCCGCGTGTTCCTGATCACCCGCGGCCTCGCCGAAATGGTGCGCCTCGGCGTCGCGCTCGGGGCGCGGCGCGAGACGCTCATGGGCCTCGCCGGTCTCGGCGATCTGGTGCTCACCTGCACCGACGACCAGTCGCGGAACCGCCGCTTCGGCCGCGCGCTCGCGGCGGGCAGACCCGTCGACGAGGCGATCGCGGAAATCGGACAGGTGGTCGAGGGCTATCACGCGGCCAAGGCGGTACACAAGGTCGCGGAGAAGTGCGGCGTCGAGATGCCGATTTGCCGACACGTCTATGAAGTACTCCACGACCGTGTACCGCTCAAACAGGTCGTCGAGACGATGCTCGCGCGCGCAGTCACGCCGGAGAATTAATGGACCCTAAAAACGCGTGCAACTGCTTGCTTCCGCTGATTTTTCTGGTAGGATACTGTATATAAAAACAGTCTACTGGAGATCGCCATGGAAGACCCGATTGCGTCGGTTTCCACGCCGGATTTGATCGATCAAATCACCGAAATTGCCGGGCATCTGAATGCCGCCCAGGCGCGCTGGCTCGGGCTCATCGCCGAGTTCGACCGGCGCCGCGGATGGGCGGAGTGGGGCGTGAAGTCCTGTGCCTACTGGCTCAACCGGAAGTGCGGGCTCGACCTGGGCGCGGCGCGGGAGAAGCTCCGGGTTGCGCACGCCCTGGAGAAATTGCCGGGCATGGCCACGGCGATGGCGCAAGGCAAGCTGAGCTACTCCAAAGTCCGGGCCATGAGCCGGGTCGCGGAGCCGTCGAATGAAGACTATTTTCTCGGCATCGCCTTGCACGGGACTGCCTATCAAGTGGAGAAACTGGTCCGCTCCTGGCGTCGGGTGCGGGAGAGCCAGGAACTGACCCGCGAGGCAAGACAGCAGGCGAGCCGCTCAGTCCATTGGTTCCATGACGAGGATGGTTCGCTGGTGATCCGGGCGCGGCTGCCGGCGGAGGCGGGAGCGATGTTCGTGAAGGCCCTGCAAGCGGCGGAAGAGTCGTTTCCGGTTCCGGACGTTTCCGCGGAAACGTCTTTGGACGCAGTCCAGACTCGTCGCGCCTTGCGGGCGGATGCGCTGGCGATGATCTCGGAAAGCTTTCTGGCGAGTGGGCCCCAGGAGCTTACGGGCGGCGACCGCCAGCAGATCGTCGTGCCCGTGGACGCCCGACCCTCAAGCATGACCATGTGGGACGTTGCGAGTTGGAAGCGGGCCCGAGCCTTGCCGCCGAGACGGTTCGTCGGCTTGCCTGCGATGCGAGCTTGATCGCCATCGTCGAAGACGAGCGGGGTGAGCCACTCCATGTCGGCCGCAAGACCCGGACTATTCCACCGGCCATCCGCAGGGCGCTCAATTCGCGTGACAGAGGCTGTCGTTTTCCTGGCTGTCCGCACACCCGCTATGTCGATGGTCATCATGTGAAGCATTGGGCGCAGGGGGGCGAAACAAGACTTTCCAATCTCGTCACCGTCTGTCGCTTCCACCACCGGCAGGTGCATGAAGGGCGGGTCATCGTCCAGATCCTGGACGACGGGGCGTTCCGCTTCACCCGGCCGGATGGCGAATCGTTCGAAAGTCCTGCCCCGCGAGCGACCGACTGGGCCGAACTCGTTGCGGCGCATGGAATGCAGGGCATCCGCGTGACGGCGCGCACTGCCATCACGCGCTGGACGGGGGAAGGACTCGACTATCCGAGGGCGATCGAATGGCTGCTTGCGAACGCCGAACGCCAGAAAAACGTTTCCGCGGAAACGTCTAACGATCGCCCCTGAAGCCGAGCTGCCGCCACGCCTCAAACACGACGACCGCAACCGAGTTCGAGAGATTGAGACTGCGGTTGCCGGCGACCATCGGCAGGCGAATCAATTGTCCCGGCGGCCAGCCCGACAGGATTTCCGCGGGCAACCCCGAAGTTTCGCGTCCGAACAAAAACGCATCCCCTTCGCGGTAACGCGCTTCATCGTGCCGCATGCCTCCTGACGTCTCGACGGCGAACACGCGGCGGCCCTCGAGTGACTCGAGGCAGGACGCCAGGCGCGGGTGCTCGCGCACCTGCGCCATCTCGCGATAGTCGAGACCCGCCCGCTTCACCCGCGCGTCGTCGAGCGTGAATCCGAGCGGCCGGACGAGATGGAGCGTCGAGCCCGTGTTGGCGCAGAGCCGGATGACGTTCCCGGCGTTCGGCGGAATCTCTGGCTCGAACAGGATGACGTGAAACATGGCTCTATAATCGCACCGTG
The DNA here is from genome assembly GCA_036397615.1 of Steroidobacteraceae bacterium. Taxonomy (GTDB): domain Bacteria; phylum Pseudomonadota; class Gammaproteobacteria; order Steroidobacterales; family Steroidobacteraceae; genus SCUD01. The sequence continues at coordinate 8,985 of DASWIQ010000157.1, read as the reverse complement.
GACACGATTTCGCCGGGTCCGGCTCTCTCCCTCGCCATCGACTTCTGCGGATTGAAGTTCGCCTCCCCGATCGTGCTGCTCTCCGGCTGCGTCGGCTTCGGCGAGGAGTACACGCGGGTCGCCGGGTTCTCGAACCGCGACGCCGGCGCGATCGTCCTGAAAGGCACGACTGAAAAGCCCCGCCTCGGCAATCCACCGCACCGCGTGACGGAAACGCCCCACGGCATGATCAACGCGATCGGGCTCCAGAATCCCGGCGTCGATCAGGTCGTGCGCCGGATCCTGCCGACGCTCGACTTCGGCGAGACGCGGTTCATCGCGAATGTCTGCGGTTCGACAATCGACGAATACGCCGAGGTCACGCGGCGTTTCGACGATTCGCCGATCGATGCGATGGAGATCAATATTTCCTGCCCGAATGTCAAGGAAGGCGGTGTCCAGTTCGGCAACTACCCGGACATGAGCGCGCGCGTCGTCGCGGCCTGCCGCAAGGCCACGAAGAAGCCGCTCATCACCAAGCTCTCTCCGAACCAGACGGATATCCGCGAGAACGCGCGCCTGTGCATCGAGGCCGGCAGCGACGGGCTCGCCGTCATCAACACGATTTCCGGCATGGCGATCGACGCGACGACCCGCCGGCCCGTGATCGGAAACGTGCAGGGCGGCGTCTCCGGCCCCGCGATCAAGCCGATCGCGCTCCTGAAGGTTAAGCAGGTCTACGAGGTCGCGGGCCCGAAGCACGTGCCGATCATCGGCCAGGGCGGCATCGCGAATGTCGCCGATGCGCTCGAGTTCCTGATCGCCGGCGCGACCGCGGTCGGCCTCGGAACGGCGCTCTTTTACGATCCGCTGCTATGCCCGAAGATCAATGCCGGAATCGCGGCGTATCTCGCCGCGTCCGGCATGGCCTCCGTCCGCGAATTGACCGGCTCGCTGGTCGCCGGCCAGGCCGAAGACTGCGGCTGAGCGGCGATCACGCCGGTTCCGCGGGCGCGGGAACCGACACAGTCCACTGCTTCGTCGTCGGATAGGCGAACTTAATGCCGCGCGCGGCGAATTCGTCCATCAGGCGCAGGTTGATTGCCTGCTGGATGTTCATGAACGTGTTGTATTCCGCGTCCAGCACGAAATAGACCGCCTCATGAATCAGCGCGAATTCGCCGAAGTTCGCGAAATGCGCGCGGTCGAAGCGCGTCTTCGGCTGGGCGCGGATCGCCTCCTCGATCAGGCGGGGTACCAGCGCAACCAGCTCCCGCGGGGTTTCGTAAACGATGCCGACCGTGAATGAGGCGCGGCGCTCGTACAGCAATCCGTAGTTGCGCACCCGGCTCTTCAGCAGGTCGCCGTTCGACATCACGATTTGCTCCCCGGACAAAGAGCGCAGCCGCGTGCTCTTGATGCCGATCTGCTCGACCGTGCCCTTCTCCTCGCCGATCACCAGGAAATCTCCAACCTTGAACGGCCTGTCGAGCGCAATGGAAAGCGAAGCAAAGAGGTCGCCGAGCAGATTCTGGACGGCGAGGGCGATCGCGACGCCGCCGATGCCGAGTCCCGCAATCAGGGGCCCGATCTTTACGCCCAGATTCGTGAGCAGCATCAGCAGCGCAACGACCCAGACGATGAGCACCCCGACGAAGCGGAGGATGTTGAGGCTCGCCGCGCCCTCCGCGCCCGCGAATTCGTGCCCCCGGCGCATGTCGATCAGGTGCCGGATCGCGGCCGTGGCCCACAGCGCGATCTGCAGCCAGACGACGACCAGGATGGCGACGCCGATGATGCGGTCCAGCCGCGCGGGCGCTTCGAGCCAGCGCATGGCCAGGTAGATCGCGACGGCCAGCATGAAGAGCCGCGTCGTCGCGTCGATCAGAGTCCGCAAGACCAGCAACGGGGCGACAGGGTGGTCGGCCATCCGTTTTTTCAGGCGGCGCGCGATGAATGCCCGGGCGAGCGGCAGCACCGTGAACCACACGGCGAACGTGACGAGCGCCTTGACCCAGGCGACGAGTTCGTTGCCGTAATAGGTGGCGTGGACCAGCTCTTTGATGGCCTCGAGATTCACGGCGGTATCTTATTTATTATTCGAGCCCGAGTTCGCGCAGCTTCCGCGTCAGCGTGTTCCGCCCCCAGCCGATCAGCTTTGCCGCTTCCTGCCGGCGGCCCTGGACTCGCGCGAGCGCGGCCCGCGCGAGCGCCCGTTCGAACCGGTTGCCTGCGACCTCGAGAAGCGGTGGCCCGTTGCCCGCGAGATGCCGTGCGGCCCAGGCTTCGAGTTCCCGGCACCAGTCGTCCGCGGTCGGAGGCTCGGCGCCTTCGCCCCCGAGATCCGGCGGTATGTCCTCGTCGCGGATCTCGCGCCCCGGCGCGGTGACGGTGAGGCGGCGCGCCGCATTGACGAGCTGCCGGACGTTGCCCGGCCAGCCGAATGAAATCAGCCGGTTCCGCGCTTTTGCGGCGAGCGTCTTCGGCTCGACCCCGAGTTCGCGCGCGGCCAGCGCGAGATAGTGGGTGAGAAGCTCCGGGATGTCGCCGGGCCGCTCGCGCAAGGAAGGCACACGGATCCGTATCACATTGAGACGGTGCAGCAAGTCCTCGCGAAACAGGCCCCGCTTCACGAGTCCGTCGAGATCCTGGTGGGTCGCTGCGATCACGCGGACGTCGACCTGGATCGGCGTGCTGCCGCCCACGCGATAGAACTCGCTCTCGGCGAGCACGCGCAGCAGGCGCATCTGCAGCGCCATGCTCATGTCGCCGATTTCGTCGAGGAAAAGCGTGCCGCCGTCCGCCTGCTCGAATCGCCCGCGCCGCATCGCGTCCGCGCCCGTGAATGCGCCCTTCTCGTGCCCGAACAATTCCGACTCGAGAAGGTCGGAGGCGATCGCCGAGGTATTGAGCGCGATGAAGGGCTCCGTCGCGCGCGGGCTGTGGCGATGCAGCGCGCGTGCGACGAGCTCCTTGCCGGTTCCCGATTCGCCGGTCACGAGCACGGAAAGGCTCGAGCGCGACAGGCGGCCGATTGCCCGAAACACCTCCTGCATGGCCGGGGCCTGCCCGAGGATCTCCGGAATCGCGGGCCCGCCGTTCTCCGCGCGACCCGCGGCGCCCTGCGTCGCCGCGCGCTGCACGAGCGTGACCGCTTCGTCGATGTCGAATGGCTTCGGCAGGTATTCGAAGGCGCCGCCGCGATACGCCGCCACCGCGTGGTCGAGATCCGAATGCGCAGTCATCACGATCACCGGCAAACCCGCGTGTTCCCGCCGCGCGATCTCGAGAAACTTGAGTCCCTCGGTGCCCGGCATTCTCACATCCGTGATCAGCACATCCGGCCGGCGCTCTGCGAGGGCGGCGAGCGCTGCATCGGCGGTCTCGAACGGCCGCGGCTCCATGCCGGCCTTCTGCAACGCCCGCTCCAGCACCCACCGGATCGACGCATCGTCATCCACAACCCAGACTTCAAGCGGCTTGTTCATTCCCGTCCTCCATCGGCAGGAGCAGGGAGAAGACTGTTCGTCCCGGCCGGCTGTCGAATTCGATGATTCCGCCATGGCGCATCGCGATGTCCTGTGCGACCGCAAGCCCGAGCCCGGTGCCCCCCGCGCGCGCGGTCACGAGCGGATAAAAAATCGTTTCTCCGAGTTCCGGCGGCACGCCGGGACCGTTGTCCTCGAACTGCAGCGAGGCGACCACGCGGTGGCGCTCGGTGCCGATCGTCGCATTCATCAGCGCGCGGCTCCGGAGCGTCAGCTGGCCGCGCTCGCCAACCGCCTGCACCGCGTTTCGCGCCAGATTCAGCATCGCCTGCACGGTCAGGTCGCGGTCGAGCCGGAGCGCGGGAAGGCTCGGATCGTAGTCGCGCTCGATCACGACGCCGGCCGGCGCCTCGGCCCGCGCGAGGCGGTAGACGTGATCAATGAGCTCGTGGACATTGACGGCTTCGCGCCGGATCGCCCGCGCGGGTCCCAGCAGGCTGTCGACCAGCGCGCAGAGGCGATCGGCCTCGCCGATGATCACGCGGGTGTATTCCTTGAGTTCGGCGCTCGGCAATTCGCGCTCGAGCAGTTGCGCCGCGCCCCTGAGCCCCCCGAGCGGATTCTTGATCTCGTGCGCGAGCTGCCGCGCCATCACGCGGCTGCCGCCCTGCTGCACGAGCAGCGCGCTGTCCCGGTTCATGCGCGAGGGCTGCGTGGTGTTCGCGATCTCGATCAGCACGGATCCCGCGAGCGACGCGAGTCCGGCGACGGGCGTCAACGACACGTCGACCTGGTAGCGCGAGTCCCCGCGCGCGGCAGGCGAGAACTGGAGGCCGCGGAGCGCGAGCGGCTCCTGGCTCTCGCGGCTTCGCGCGATCAGCGATTCGAGCGTCGCGCCCTCGACGACGAGCGACGCGAAGCGCCGCCCGCGCGCTGCGGCCGGACTCGTCGCAAGGAGATCAGCCGCCGCGGAATTGAGCCACGCGACATGCGCGCGGGCATCCACGACGAGAATAGCCGTGGCGAGGAGATCGGGGATCGCGGCCGGGTCGATCGCGCTGCGATCGGCAGGATCACGCGCCATCGCGTGATCCCGGCGCAGGAATGGCGCCCGTCAGTTGCTGGGCGCGGGTTTCGGAGTCGGGCGTGGCCGGGGCCGCGGCGGAACCGGGGTCTGCGGATTCTGGACGGACGCCTGCCGCACGTGGAACGTGGTCTGCTCGCTCGTGAGCACGGGCTGGCCCCTCTGGTCGAGGATGCTCGCGCGCAGGAAATACGTGCCGCGCGTGAGGCCTGTGAGTTCCATTCCGAGTCCGGCCGCCGGACGGCGATTGCCGTTCAGGAAGAACACCACCGAGTGATCGGGCCGCAGCGTGCCCTGGAGATCCGCCTGGACCGAAATCGTCGCGTCCGAACCGAAGAACACCTGATCGGGCGCCGGCTGCACGATCGACAGCGATTCGTAGGGTGAAATTGACGGCTCCTCGTCCGGTTCCGCGCCGGATGAGCCCGATGCGCCGCCGTCCGGCGTCGCGGCCTCGCCCTCGTAAGCGTTCGGCTCGATCACGGTAATGAGCTCCGCGTTCGGGGAGCCGGGCTGGTCCGAGTAATGGACGATTCCGTCCTTGTCCACCCACCGGTAGATCTCCTGGGACGCGGCCGCCAGGGACAAGGCCAATCCGGCGAGGATCAAGAGGATACGCATGACAACAGCATATCCCCTGGCCTGCCGGACTGACAAAAGCGGGCCGGCATCTGTGACCGCCGTCCCAACCCCGGGAACTTGCCTCAGAGGCTGTAATACATGTCGAGCTCCACCGGATGCGTCGACATCCGGAACCTCGTCATCTCGCCTTCCTTCAGTCCGATATAGGCATCGATCAGGTCGTCGCTGAACACGCCGCCGCGCTTCAGGAAATCGCGATCACGGTCGAGATGGTCCAGGGCCATGTCGAGCGAATGGCAGACCTCGGGAATATTCTTCGCTTCTTCCGGCGGTAGGTCGTACAGGTCCTTGTCCGACGCTTCGCCCGGATGAATCTTGTTCTGGATGCCGTCGAGCCCCGCCATCATCATGGAAGCGAAGGCGAAATACGGATTCGCGGTGGAGTCCGGGAAACGCACCTCGATGCGGCGGCCTTTCGGATTCGAAACCCAGGGGATGCGGATCGACGCGGAGCGATTCCGCGCCGAATACGCGAGCATCACCGGTGCCTCGAATCCGGGCACCAGTCGCTTGTAGCTGTTCGTGCCTGGATTCGTGAACGCATTCAGCGCCTTCGCGTGCTTGATGATTCCGCCGATGTAATAGAGCGCGATATCCGATAAGCCCGCGTAGCGCTCTCCCGCGAAGATGTTCTTGCCATCCTTCTGCAGCGACTGGTGCACGTACATGCCGCTGCCGTTGTCGCCGACGAGCGGCTTCGGCATGAAGGTGAGCGTCTTGCCGTGGCCGTGCGCGACATTCCAGAGCGCGTACTTGAGAAGCAGAACTTCGTCGCCTTTCTTCGTCAGCGTGTTCGCTGCGACGTTGATCTCGCCCTGGCCGCCGGTTCCGACTTCGTGGTGATGCACCTCGACCTTGAGTCCGAGCTCCTCGCAAGCCTGGCACATTGCGGTGCGCAGATCCTGGAAGCGGTCCACCGGCGGCACCGGGAAATACCCACCCTTGATGCCCGGGCGATGGCCCATGTTGCCGCTGTCGTAGCTCGCGCCGGAATTCCACGCGCCCTGCACCGAGTCGATGTGATAGCTGCAGCCGTTGATCTCGTTGGTCCAACGCGCGCTGTCGAAGATGAAGAATTCGTTTTCCGGGCCGAAGAGCGCGCTTTCGGCGATGCCCGTCGATTTGAGATAAGCCTCCGCCCGCTTCGCGAGCGACCGGGGGTCGCGGTTGTAGCCCTGCATCGTCGTCGGCTCGACGATGTCGCATCTCAGGAGAAGCGTCGTCTCTTCGAAGAACGGATCGATCATCGCGGTCGACGGGTCCGGCATGAGGATCATGTCGGACTCGTTGATGCCCTTCCATCCGGCGATCGACGAGCCGTCAAACATCTTGCCGTCGACGAAGAAGTCCTCGTCGACCATGCGCGTCGGAATCGTGACGTGCTGTTCCTTGCCGCGCGTGTCCGTAAAGCGCAGATCGCAGTAGGCGGCTTCCTTCTCTTTGATCAGTTTCACGACGTCGGCGGGCGTCATCTTCATCTCCCTGTTCTCTTGCGATGGATCGCGATCCCCACCATGGTGCAAGGAGCGTGCCAGCGACTGTTATAATTATTATCTTTTACAATCAAGATATTGCTGTTTCGCGATCGTGAGCCGTGACAGGCCGTGCACTACTTCTGTGCACAGACTATAGCGGATGCACCGAAATAGCGCGATTAGAATGACCGCCCGATGCGGCTCAACAAATACATCAGCGAGACTGGCCTCTGTTCGCGCCGCCAAGCGGATGCCTGGATCGCCGCCGGCCGCGTGACGGTCAATGGCGCGCCGGGCGCGCTCGGCACCCGGATCAAGGAAGGCGATGCCGTGCGCGTCGACGGCCGGCCCCTGCCCACGCGGCGCCGGGACGTCTACATCGCGCTCAACAAGCCGCGGGGGATCACCTGCACCACGGAGACCGCGGTTGCCGGAAATATCGTCGACTTCGTCGGGCACCGCGAGCGGATCTTTCCGATCGGCCGCCTCGACAAGGACTCGGAAGGCCTGATCCTCCTCACCAACAACGGCGACATCGTCAACGAGATCCTCCGCGTCGAGCACGGCCACGAGAAGGAGTATCTCGTGACCGTCGAACCCGCGGTCACCGACACCTTTCTCGCGATGATGGCGGCCGGCGTGCGCATCGGCGGCGAGAAAACGAGGCCTTGCGTCGTCACGCGCGCGGGAAATGCGTCGTTCCGAATCGTGCTGACGCAGGGGCTGAACCGCCAAGTCCGCCGCATGTGCTCCGCGCTCGGCTGGCGCGTCAAATCGCTCTTGCGCATCCGCATCATGCACATCCGCCTCGGATCGCTCGCGCGCGGCCGCTGGCGCGACCTCACGCCGGCGGAAATCCGCCCGCTCCTGGCTCACCGCTATACTTGACGGCCTTTCGCCGCATCCGGTCCGCATGACGAGAATCATGAAAGTCCTGCCGCGCACGTTCCAGGATCTGATCCTGGGCTTGCAACGCTACTGGGCCGATCAGGGCTGCGTGCTGCTCCAGCCTTACGACATGGAAGTCGGTGCGGGCACCTTCCACACCGCGACATTCCTGCGCGCGCTCGGCCCGGAACCCTGGAATGCGGCCTACGTGCAGCCGAGCCGCCGGCCCACCGACGGCCGCTACGGGGACAACCCCTTCCGGCTGCAGCATTACTACCAGTTCCAGGTCGTGATGAAGCCGTCGCCCGCGGACATTATCGACCGCTATCTCGGCTCGCTCGCGGCGCTCGGCATCGATCCGCTCACACACGACATCCGTCTCGTCGAGGACAACTGGGAATCGCCGACGCTCGGCGCCTGGGGCCTCGGCTGGGAAATCTGGCTGAACGGCATGGAGATCACGCAGTTCACCTATTTCCAGCAGGCGGGCGGGCTCGACTGCCGCCCGGTGATGGGCGAAATCACCTACGGGCTCGAGCGGCTTGCAATGTATCTCCAGGGCGTCGAGAGCGTCTACGACCTGCTCTGGACCGAAGGCCCCGCGGGGCGCGTCACCTACCGCGACGTCTATCACCAGAACGAGGTGGAGCAATCCGCCTACAACTTCGAGCATGCGGATGTGCCCTCGCTCTTCGCCGAATTCGACCAGCGCGAAAAGAACTGTCGCGCACTGCTCGAAGCCGCCCTGCCCCTGCCTGCCTACGAGCAGACGCTGAAGGCTTCGCACGTCTTCAACCTGCTCGATGCGCGGAAGGCCATTTCGGTCACGGAGCGGCAGCGCTACATCCTTCGCGTCCGCGCGCTCGCGCGCGCCGTCGCCGCCGCCTGGCATGCGAGCCGCGAAGCGCAGGGTTTCCCCCTGCTGAAGGCCCGGGCGAAATGACGCGACACGATTTCCTGGTCGAGATCGGCGCCGAGGAAATGCCGCCGAAAAGCCTCGTCGCGCTGGCCCAGGCGTTTCGCGACGCAGTCGTTGCGGGTCTGGATTCCGCCGGGCTATCGCATGGGGCCGCGCTCGAGTACTTCACGCCGCGCCGGCTCGCCGTACTCGTGCGAAAGCTTCTCGACCGCCAGCCGGAGCAGCGCATCGAGCGGCGCGGGCCGCCGGTCTCCGCTGCATTCGAGGCCTCGGGCCAGCCCACGCGCGCGGCAAGGGCCTTCGCCGAGTCCTGCGGCGTCGGCATCGACGAACTCACGCGCCAGACCGACAACAAGGGCGAGTTCCTCTTCTGCAGGACGACCCGCGCCGGTCTGCGCGCATCGGAACTCCTGCCGGGAATCGTGCAAGCCGCCCTCGAGCAACTGCCGATCGCGCGACGCATGCGCTGGGGCGAGGGCACGGCGCAGTTCGTCCGTCCCGTTCACTGGG
>DASWIQ010000156.1:0-1996 GCA_036397615.1 Steroidobacteraceae bacterium | reverse complement strand
AGTGTCCGCCGATTCAAGTGATCCGGCCGCCCGCAACAGGCCGAATGAGGGTCACTGGTCGCGGCATCGTGTGCTAGTTCGTGGTTCATTTCAGGGTCCGGTTCGGTCGGTGGCAATGACTGATGTCTAATGTCTAATGGGCCAAGTGACAGCAATTGTTAGTCACCCGCCGCGGGCCGAGGCGGCGACGGGCCCGCTCCGGCGGGGTGGGTCAGGTGACAGCGTTCGTTAGTCGCTATAGTGTCGTTTTTGACATCACGGTTGGTTTTCGCAAGGGTCCAAGCACCATGAAAAACGTCCCTCGCCACACGCCAGGTGCGACGACGGGAGATGGTAGCTGCGGTGCGGCAAGGGGAGTCGTTGCGTTCGGTGGCGCGACGATTTCAGGTGGCCCTGCGCACGGTGCAGTACTGGCTGCAACGCGCGGGGCAACAGCGCCTCGATCGTGTCGACTGGGAGAACCGTCCCACGGGCTGCCAGCAGGCGCCGAACCGCACGCCCCCGAGCGTGGAAGACCGCATCCTGGCCGTGCGCAAGTCGCTTCGCGACGAGAGCGACTTGGGCGAGTGCGGACCGCAAGCGATTCACGACGAGTTGCTCCGGCGGCAACGCAAACGCGTTCCCTCGCCCCGCACGATCGCCCGCATCTTGGGTCGACGCGGAGCGCTCGACGGACGCCGTCGCCAGCGCTGGCCGCCGCCGCCGCGGGGCTGGTTCCTGCTGGACGTGGCAGGCGGCCAGGCGGAGCTGGACAGCTTCGACGTGATCGAAGACTTGGTGATCACGGGCGGCATCGACGTCAACATCCTGACGGGGATGAGTCTCCACGGCGGGCTTGCCGGGGCGTGGCCAAACAGCCAGATTACCGCGAAATACACGGTCCAAGCGCTGCTCGAGCACTGGCGGCAATGGGGGCTGCCGACCTACGCCAAGTTCGACAACGACACCGTGTTTCAAGGCGCCCACCAGCACCCCGATTCGTTCGGGCGCGTGACGCGTGTGTGTCTGTCGCTGGGCGTCACGCCCGTCTTCGCGCCGCCTCGCGAGACCGGCTTCCAGGCCGACATCGAAGCCTTCAACGGTCGCTGGCAGCAAGGTGTCTGGCATCGCTTTCGGTACACATCGCTGGCGCAGGTACAGAGGCAGTCGCGGAAGTACGTCTATGCGGTCCGACACAAGTACGCTGCACGAATCGAAGCTGCGCCGCCACGACGCCCCTTCCCCCAAACCTGGCGGTTGAATCTGCAGACGCCTTTGCAGGGAATCGTGATCTTCCTGCGTCGGACGGATCAACGCGGACGCGTAAACCTGCTGGGGCACCGCTACCTCGCCGACCGCAACTGGTGCTCGCGCTTGATTCGCGCCGAAGTCGACCTCACCAGGGGCGAGATTCGACTCTACTCGCTTCGTCGTCAGCAGCCGGACGTACATCGCCTACTCCACACGCACGGCTATCGCCCGCCACGAAAGCCGTTCCACGAATGACTAACGAACGCTGTCACTTGGATGACAACCCATGCCACATTTCACCCCCCGTGAACCCCGGGCCCGTCGCCTGCCCGGCCCGCGGCGGGTGACTAACAATTGCTGTCACTTGGCCACTGAACACTGAAAACTTTCTCCGTGCATATCGTCATCAACCATCTCACGCGGATGCAGAAGGGCTTCATGTGCACCGCGGGTATCGACCCCCCAACGCTGCGGCACGTCCGCCCGATGCTGTCGGGCATGATGAAGACCGACATGCTGGCGGTACACGGCGGCCCGTTCGAGCTTGCCCGCGTGGTGGACCTGGGCGAGACGCGGTTCGTGGGCCGCGTGCCGGAAATCGAGGACCGCCACTTCGAGGCGGAAGCGGCGCGGATCGTGGACGAAGTTTCGGCGGCGGAGTTCTGGGAGTTGTTGACGCGCGTGGCGGAGGAATCGCTCGACGCAATCTTCGGCCCGGAGCTCCAGCCAATGGGCCGCGACACCTGCGGCGTACCCGAGAACCATG
>DASWIQ010000155.1:0-3564 GCA_036397615.1 Steroidobacteraceae bacterium | reverse complement strand
TGAGCTGCAACCCGGCGATCGGGGGCATCGGCAAGGGGCACCTGGTGCGCGAGATCGACGCGATGGGCGGCGCGATGGCGCGCGCCGCGGATCGCGCCGGCATCCAGTTCCGCACACTGAATGCGAGCAAGGGACCGGCCGTGCGAGCGACCCGCGCCCAGGCGGACCGTACACTCTATAAGGGCGCCATCCGCGTGTTGCTGGATGCGCAGCCGGGCCTCACGCTCCGCGAGGCCGAAGTCGCTGATCTCGCCGTTGCTGGCGGCCGCGTCGGCGGCGTCGTGACGACCGAGGGCGAAACGATTTCCGCGTGCGCCGTCGTGCTCACGGTCGGCACCTTCCTCGGCGGGCGCATGCACGTCGGGCTCGAAAGCCGCGAGGGCGGGCGCGCGGGCGATCCGCCGTCGAATCGCCTCGCCGCAAGGCTGCGCGAGCTGCCATTCCGGGTCGGACGGCTGAAGACCGGCACGCCGCCCCGGCTCGATGGGCGCTCGCTCGACTATTCCGTGATGCGGCCGCAGCCGGGCGACGAGCCGCGGCCGGTGTTCTCGTTCCTCGGACGACGCGAGGAGCATCCGCCGCAGGTCCATTGCCACATCACGGCGACGAACGAGCGCACGCACGAGATCATCCGCGGGGCGACCGACCGCTCGCCGATGTTCACCGGCCTCATCGAAGGCATCGGCCCGCGCTATTGCCCGTCGGTCGAGGACAAGGTCGTCCGGTTTGCCGCGAAGACCTCGCACCAGATCTTCGTCGAGCCGGAAGGCCTCGACACGCACATCGTCTACCCGAACGGCATCTCGACGAGCCTCCCGGCCGAGGTGCAGCTCGAATTCGTGCGGAGCATCCAGGGCTTCGAGCGCGCGGAGATGACCCGGCCCGGTTACGCGATCGAGTACGACTATTTCGATCCGCGCGGGCTCTGGGACAGCCTGGAGACGAAGCCGCTCGCGGGGCTCTTCTTCGCCGGGCAGATCAACGGCACGACGGGCTACGAGGAAGCGGCGGCGCAAGGGCTGCTCGCGGGCATCAACGCCGCGCTCGCCGTCGCAGGGCGCGCGCCCTGGTCGCCGCGCCGCAACGAAGCCTATCTCGGCGTGCTCGTGGACGATCTCATCACGCGCGGCGCCATCGAGCCCTATCGCATGTTCACGAGCCGCGCCGAGCACCGCCTGCTGCTTCGCGAAGACAACGCGGACGAGCGCCTGACGCCGGTCGCGCGGGACATGGGCCTCGTGGACGACGCGCGCTGGAGTTTCTTCTGCCGCAAGCGCGGTGCGCTCGCGTCGGCCGGCATGCCTGCGCCGGAGGACGATGAACGCCTGGTGGAACAGGTGGCGCAACAGATCGAGGTGCGCGCCAAGTACGCGGGTTACATCGAGCGGCAGCAGGCTGAGATCGAGCGCCAGCGCCGGCATGAAGAGACGCGACTCCCCACGGAGATCGATTACGCATCGGTCGCGGGACTTTCCAACGAGGCGCGCCAACGCCTGATCGAATCCCGGCCCGGAACCCTGGGCCAGGCCTCGCGGCTGCCCGGCATCACGGCGGCGACGGTTTCCATCCTGCTCGTGCATCTCAAGAAGCGCGCGCGCGCCGCATGAGGCGGGTTTCCGCTCTCGCGCTCGCTGCGATCCTTGCGGCGGGCGCTTTTCTCGCCGGATGCGGGGAGAAGACTGAAGAAGCAGCGACGAGCGAGCTCCGCCGCGGCAACGGCAGCGAGCCGGATTCGATCGACCCGCAGCTCGCACGCATGGAAGCGGCGATGACGATCCTCCGCGACTGCTACGAGGGGCTCGTCGGCATGGCGCCGGACGGCAGGCCGATCCCGGGCGCCGCCGAGAGCTGGACCGTCTCCACCGACGGGCGGAGCTATACATTTAGATTGCGCGCCGCCGCGCGCTGGTCGAACGGCGACCGGCTGGTCGCGGATGACTTCGTCCACGCCTTCCGCCGGCTCGTGAATCCGGCGACCGCATCCCAGTACGCCCTGATGCTCGAGCCCGTCGTGAACGCGAGCGACATCGTCGCGGGACGGCGGCCGCCCGAGTCCCTGGGTGTCGCGGCACAGGATGAGGCGACGCTCGTCGTCGAGCTCGCGGAGCCGAGCCCGTACTTCATCGCGATGCTCTCGCATCCGAGCACGTTTCCGGTCCACCGGCCGACGCTCGCCGCGAAGCCCCGGGAATTCGCGCGGCCCGGCGTCGCCGTGACGAACGGCGCCTTCACGCCCTCCGTCTGGGAGATCGGTTCGCACATCGTCGCGGTGCGCAACCGAAATTACTGGAACGACGCCGCGAATCGTCTCGATGCCGTCCGCTATGTCCACGTCGCGGACCCGGTCACGGAGCTCACGCGCTTCCGCGCCGGTGACCTCGACGTCACTTACACGGTCCCGCCCGGCGAGGTTGCGAGACTGGAAAAAGAACAGCCAGGGCAACTCAGGATCGCGCCGCATGTCGGCGTCTATTACTACGGGCTCGCGCTCGACCTGCCGCCGTTCCGGAACTCGCCGAAGCTGCGGCAGGCGCTTGCGATGGCGGTCGACCGCGAAGTGCTGACGCAGCAGGTGCTGGGCGACGGTGAGCGTCCGGCCTATGGCTGGGTGCCGCCAGGCATTGCCGGTTACGAGCCTCAGCGCTTCGAATGGGCGGCGCTCGATCCTGCCGCGCGCATCGCCGAGGCGCGCCGGCTCTATGCCGAGGCGGGCTACTCGGCCGCGCAGCCGCTTCGCATCGAGCTTCGAAGCAGCAAGAGCCCGCTGCACGATCGCATCGCGCTCGCGGTGACCGCGATGTGGAAGGAACATCTCGGCGCCGAGGTGAGCCTGCGCTCCGAGGACTTCCGCGTGCTCAAGGCCGCGATCGACGCGCGCCAGGCGCCGCTCTTCCGCGGCAGCTGGATCAGCGACTACAACGACGCCTATTCATTTCTCCAGATCCTGAAAGGCGGTTTCGGCATCAACCTCCCGCGCTACGCGAGCCCCGCCTATGACGCCGCGCTTACCGCCGCTTCGCTGACAAGCGGCAACGAGCGCATCGCCCACCTCGCCACCGCCGAACGCCAGTTGCTAGAGGACGTCCCTCTCATCCCTCTCTACTTCTACGTCGCCAAACACCTCGTCTCACCACATGTTCATGGCTGGTACGACAACGTCATGAACGTGACCTATTCCAAGGACCTCTCACTCACCCGCTAGCCAACGGTGCGCGTTGCGGGCAGCCGGCACCCGGCGAGTGAGCGCGTAAATTCCGGCGGCGCGAACGAGCCGGGTGCCGGCCGCCTTCCTCGCGCGCCGTTGGCGTCCGTGCAAGTGTCCGGTCCTTGTCCGCGGACACCGCAGGACAAAACCGTTACGGTATAAATACTGTGGAAACAATGAGTTGCGTGTAATTTCAACTTGGCACGCCCCATGCAACATCCACTACGTGAGCTTACGTCTGCCATGAAAATCACGAACCTCAGACCGCTGATGACAGCCGGCGGGCGGGATACGCCGCCCGCCGGCGACGTCAAGTTTCGCGGCACCGAAGGCCAGGACGCGGTGGTCGAAGCGCGGCC
>DASWIQ010000154.1:0-3141 GCA_036397615.1 Steroidobacteraceae bacterium | reverse complement strand
CAGATAGAGGCCAATGTCGACGCGCGCCGAGCGGTGCGAATAGATCGCGGCGGGCAGCAAGTACTCGCGCAGCCCGCAGGGCCGCTCGATGCCGTCGGCGCCTTTCGCACCGCGTCCCCCGCGGAGCGCGAACAGTGCCACGGCGATCAGCGGCGTGAGCAGCAGCAACGCCCAGTGCAAAGACGACTCACGTGCCTCCGGCAGCACCGCAGTGTACAAGGCGGCGGCAACGCGCGCCGCGATATCCGAGAACGGGCCGAGAATTTCCTCGTTTGCGCGTGCGACGCCGGACTGCTCCAGTTGCTGCCCGAGAGAGTCCCAGAACGGGCTCGAACCACTCAGCACGCGGGCCAGCGGTTGCGGATCCGCCGCGGGCCCGGCGCCGAATTGCAGCAGGCCGATCGACCACGCTCCGGCGATCAGGACGAGCACGAAGATGCACCAGGCGAATGCGGAACCGTAGCGGATCGGTGCTTCAGGCTCACCGCCTTTCATACGGGCTTGGCTCACACGTTGAAGCGGAAGTGCATGACGTCGCCTTCCTGCACTATATATTCTCTGCCTTCCAGCCGGAGCCTTCCCGCCTCGCGTGCCCCGTTCTCGCCCTTGAACGCGACGTAGTCGTCGTAGGCGATCGTCTCGGCGCGGATGAAGCCGTGCTCGAAATCCGTGTGGATCGAGCCCGCTGCCGCAGGCGCCGCAGCACCCGAGCGCACCGTCCAGGCGCGGACCTCCTTCGGTCCCGCGGTGAAAAACGTCAGGAGTCCGAGCAACCGGTAGCCGGCCCGGATGATGCGATCGAGACCCGGCTCGGCGAGGCCGAGATCGGCCAGGAACGCCGCGCGGTCGCCTTCGGCGAGCTCGGAGATCTCCGCCTCGATCGCGGCGCAGACAGCGACGACTTCCGAGCCCTCTGCCGCGGCGAGTTGCGTGAGAGTGTCCAGTCGCGCATTGCCCGTGAATCCGCCCTCGTCGACGTTTGCGACATACATCACGGGCTTCGCCGTCAGCAGCGAAAGCTCGCGCAGCCGCTCGCGCTCGAATCCGTCGAGGGTCATGGCGCGCACCGGCTCGCCCTGGTCGAGCCGCGAGCGGATCCGCTCGAGCGACTCGCGCCAGCGCATCGCGTCCTTGTCCATGGCCTTCGCCGCCTTGTCGGCGCGCTGGCGCGCGCGGTCCACAGTCTCGAGATCGGCGAGCGCGAGCTCGGTGTTGATGATGGCGACGTCCGCAGCCGGATCGATGCGGCCGGAGACGTGCACGACGTCCGGATCCTCGAAGCAGCGCACGACGTGCGCGATCGCATCCACTTCACGGATGTGCGCGAGGAACTTGTTTCCGAGCCCCTCGCCCTGCGACGCGCCGGCGACGAGGCCTGCGATGTCGACGAATTCGACCGTCGTCGGCACGATCTTCTCGGGTTTCGCGATGGCGGCGAGCGCCGCGAGGCGCGGATCCGGCACCGGCACGATGCCGACGTTCGGGTCGATCGTGCAGAACGGATAGTTCTCCGCGGCGATGCCGGCGCGGGTCAGCGCGTTGAACAGGGTCGACTTGCCGACGTTCGGCAGTCCCACGATACCGCAGCGGATTCCCATCAGGCGGGCGCGTCGGGCGACGATGCATGGAGCCGATTCATCATTTTCTCCGCGCCTTCGGTGAGCAGACGCGGAAACTCCGCGATCGCGAGCTCGATCGCCTCGCGCATCAGGCGTTCATCCACCGCGCTCGCGCGCTCGAGCACGTAATCGATCACCTCGTCGCGGTGCCCCGGGTGCCCGATGCCGATCCGCAGCCGCCAGAAGTCCTCGCCGAGATGCGCGATGACGTCCTTCATGCCGTTGTGACCGCCCGCGCCGCCGCCCCGCTTGAGACGGGCGACTCCGGCCGGCAGGTCGAGCTCGTCATGCGCGACGAGCACCTGATCCGCGGGCAATTGCAGGTAGTCGCAAAAGGCGCGCACGGACTGGCCGCTGCGGTTCATGAAGCCCATCGGCTTCAGGAGCCACAGCGGCACGCCTGCGATCGTGACGCGTCCGGCCTCCGCGTTGTAGCGGCGTTCCGGTTTCAGGCGGCCGTCGTGACGGTTCGCCAGCTCGTCGATGAACCAGAAACCCGCGTTGTGGCGCGTGTCTTCGTGTTCGACGCCCGGGTTTCCGAGACCGACGACCAGTTGCAGTGGAAGTCCCGCCACACTTTACTTCTTGCCGTCGCCCTTCTTTGCATCCTTGCCTTCCTTCCCGCCCTTGGCGGCGGCGCCCTTGGCGTCGCCCGCGGGCGCGGCGGCAGGCGGAGCGCCCGCGGCGGCCGCCGCAGGTGCGGCTCCCGGTGCGCCCGGTGCTCCGGCGGCGCCGGGTACGCCCGGCGTTCCCGCGACTGCCGCAGCGGCGGCGGCCTCGTCGACGACCGGAACTTCCTCCTCCTCGACGCGCGGCATGTGAATGGACGCAACGGGCCCGTCGCGACCGGCCAGCAGTTCCGCGAGCTCGACGCCCGCAGGCAGCTTGAGGCCGGAGAGCTTGACGACCTGGTTGATCTCGAGCCCGGAGACGTCGACTTCGACGAATTCCGGCAGGTCCTTCGGCAGGCAGGTCACTTCGACGTCGTTGCGCACGTGCGAGAGCACGCCGCCCTGTTCCTTGACGCCCGTGGCCTCGGCGCCGCCCGTGAAGTGCAGCGGAATCCGCATGCGGATCTTCTCGTCCTCCAGCACCCGCTGGAAGTCGATATGCATGACCTGGTTCTTGTACGGATGGCGCTGCACGTCCTTGAGCACCGCCGCCTGGCTCTGGTCACCGACCTTGAGCGCAACGATAGTCGAATAGAAGCGTTCGTTGTCCATCAGCTGCGCAAGGCGCGTGTGGTCGAGCAGCAGCGCGCGCGCGTCGCGCCGTCCGCCGTAGAGGATCGCCGGGATTTTTCCGAGATGACGCAGGCGGCGGCTCGCGCCCTTGCCCTGGTCTTCCCGGAACTCGGCGTCGAGTTCGAATGAAATCTTCATGACAGTTGCTCCAGTTCTAATCCACGTAGAGCGAGCTGACGGATTCCTCGTCCCGGATCCGCCGCATCGTCTCTGCCAGCAATTCCGCGACCGACAGGACGCGGATGCGCTTGCAATTCCTCGCAGCCTCGCCGAGCGGA
>DASWIQ010000153.1:0-11195 GCA_036397615.1 Steroidobacteraceae bacterium | reverse complement strand
GCACGCCCTCCTCGCGCTGCCACAGCATGGCGGCCACGAGCGCGGCCACTGCGGCGCCCGCCGGAATCCACACGACAGGTCCAGCGACGCGCCGACGGCGCAACTGCTCGAGCGCGCCCGCGCGCGCGCGGGCGAGCGTCGAGCGCGTCGCGGCATCCTGCGACTCGACGCTCTCGTCGAATGCCGCGCGGCTCCTGCGTTCGAGTTCACGCATTTCCTCGTTCATTTCTTCCGCTCCCCAAGCGCGTCGTGCAACGTCTGCATGGCGCGAAAATAATGTGTCTTCACGCTGCCTTCCGAACAGCCCATCGCGAGTGCGGCCTGCGCGACGTCCAGGCCCTCGAAATTCCTGAGCAGGAACGCCTCGCGCTGGCGGCTGCTCATTGCGGCGAGAAGTTCCTCGATGCGGGCGAGGAGCTCCTCGCCTTCCAGCACCTGGTCCGGCCTGCCGCGCGGATCGACTGCCGATTCGAACGGATCAGGCACCGCGTCCGCCGTCTCCTGGCCGGGCCACCAGGCCATGACGGCGCGCCGCACTTTCCGGCGGCGCTGGAAGTCGGTGATCCGGTTTTTCAGGATGCGGTAGAAAAGCGGCCGCCATTGATCCTCCGGATGCCGCCCGTAACTGCGCACCAGCCGGATCATCGCGTCCTGCACGGCGTCCTCGGCCTCCGCGCGATCGCGAAGCGCGATGCAGGCGATGCGAAACGCACGCCGCTCGATTCCTGCGAGGAACCTGTCGAGCGCCCTTTCCCGGTCCACCGAGTTCTCCCGCGTCCCGTCACGCCTGCCAAGCGAAAAAGGCGCGGAGAGCGTAGCAGAGCGGTTCACGCGCTCCTCCTGCATCGGTAGCCGTCTCCCCGCCCCGCCACGGTGATATAACGTGGCTCGCAGGCCGTCGTTGACACGGCGGGCGATCGATCCGTAACTTATTGATAAAGAAAATAATTTTGGGTTCCGACTGCCCCATTCTCCAAGTCGTTTTCGACACGCCGCTCAGGCGCCGCTTCGATTACCTGCCGGAGGATGGCGCAGTGATCGCCCGGCCCGGCGAGCGCGTGCGCGTTTCGCTCGGCCGCGGCCGCGCGGTCGGCATCGTCGCGGCGCATGCGGCCGAAAGCAGCCTGCCGCGGCCGCGGCTGAAAAAGATCAGCGCCGCGATCGACACGATGCCGCTCTGGGACGGCACGACCTTCGGCCTCCTGCTGTGGGCCGCCGACTACTATCACCACCCGCTCGGCGAGGTGCTGTTCGGCGCGATGCCAAAACAACTGCGCAAGGGCGACCCCTCGCGGCGCGACGAGATTATCTGGCGGCTCTCCGAAGCCGGCCATGCAGCGGTCCATGCGGGGAGGCGGCTCGGCGAGCGGCAGAAAAAGCTCATCGAACTCGTCGGCGGTGACGGCGCGACCACCACGGCGATTGCCGCGGCCGGGCATGCGGCAATCGTCCGTCCGCTCCTGAAGCGCGGCTGGCTCGAATCCTTCGCGAGGCCGGAGGCGGCGCCCGCCGCGGGCGCGGGTCGCCCCGGCCCCGTTCTCACCGCGGACCAGGGCGCGGCGGTCGAAGCGATCGGCGAGTCGCTCGGACGCTACGGCGCCTGGTTGCTTCACGGCGTCACGGGCAGCGGCAAGACCGAGGTGTACATGCGGCTCATCGAGCGCGTGCTCGAGGAGGGACGCGGCGCGCTCGTGCTCGTGCCCGAGATTTCCTTGACGCCGCAACTCATCGCGCGCTTTCGGTTGCGCCTGCCGGCGCCGATCGTCGCGCTGCACTCCTCGCTCGCCGACGGCGCGCGCACGGAAGCCTGGCGGGCGGCCGCTTCCGGCCGCGCGCCGCTAGTGATCGGAACGCGATCCGCCATTTTCACGCCGATGCCGGCGCTCGGTCTCGTCGTCGTGGACGAGGAACACGACGCCTCGTACAAGCAGCAGGAAGGATTCCGTTATTCGGCGCGCGATCTCGCGGTCGTGCGCGCGCAACGCTCAGGCGTCCCGGTCGTTCTCGGCTCCGCAACGCCGTCGCTCGAAACGCTCGCCAATGCCGCCGCCGGTCGCTACACGACGGTCTCGCTGCCGGAACGCACCGGCCGCGCCGGCAAGCCGCGCGTCACGGTCGTCGACCTGCGCGTCAATCCCGCGCGCGACGGGCTCTCGCCGCCGGCGATTGCCGCAATCGAACGGCACCTCGGCGAGAGCGGACAGGTGCTCGTCTTCCTCAATCGCCGCGGCTACGCGCCCACGATGTTCTGCGGGGGCTGCGCCTGGATCGCGCCTTGCAAGGCCTGCGATGCGCGCCTCACCGTTCACCTCAGGCGCGCGCGGCTCGTCTGTCATCACTGCGGAGCGGAAGAGCCGCTGCCCTTCGCCTGCCCGCGCTGCGGCAACGAGCTTTCGCCCGTCGGCGAGGGCACGGAACGCGTCGAGACAACGCTCACGCAGCTCTTTCCGGGGGCTGCGCTCGTGCGGATCGACCGCGACGTGATCCGCCGGCGTGGCGACATGGAAGCGGCACTCGCGTCCGTCGCCGACGGGCGGGCGCGCATACTGCTCGGCACTCAGATGCTCACGAAGGGTCACGATTTCCCGGACGTGACGCTCGTCGTCGTGCTCGCGGCCGACCAGGGGCTGTTCGGCGCGGATTTCCGCGCGAGCGAACGACTCGCGCAGCAGATCGTCCAGGTCGCGGGGCGCGCGGGCCGCGGCGACCGGCCCGGCGAAGTCCTGATCCAGTCCGCGTACCCGCAGCATCCGCTGCTGCACTGTCTCATCGCCGAGGGATACGAGGGCTTTGCGTCGCTGGCGCTGGCCGAGCGCCGCGCCGCGGGATGGCCTCCCTACTCGCACCTCGCGCTGCTGCGCGCGGACTCGCCCGTGCGCGCCGATGCGTTCGGGTTCCTGCATGCAGCGGAGGCCGTGGCGCCCGGCGCGCGCGGCCCGAAGCTCAGGATCCTCGGACCGGCGCCGGCTTCGATGGCCCGCCGCGCGGGCCGGCATCGCGCGCAACTTCTCGTCGAATCGTCCGCGCGTCCGGCGCTGCAAAGTTTTCTTGCGCAGTGGGTACCGGAGATCGCGAAGCTGCGCGCGCCCCGCACGCTGCGCTGGTCGGTCGACGTCGACCCGGCCGAAGTGGACTGACGGGAACCTTGCTAGACTTGCGCGCTTGAAAAACCTGGTTGAAATGCTCGTGACGGACGCGCTCGCAGCGCTGCCGCCCGGAACGCTCGGCGACGCGACCCCGCCGGCGCCGGGTGTCGAGCGCAGCCGCGACGCAGAGCACGGCGACTTCGCCACGAATGTCGCGATGCAGGTTGCAAAGTCCGCGCGCACGAATCCGCGCGCGCTCGCTCAGAAGATCGTCGCGGCCCTTCCCGCGAACGAGCTGATCGCGAGGACCGAGATCGCGGGACCCGGCTTCATCAATTTCTTCATGACGCCCGCGGCCTGGAAGGCGGAAATGAGCCGCGTGCTGGCGGAAGCTTCCGGCTACGGGCGAGGCAATGCCGGCGCGGGCCGGAAAGCGATCGTCGAGTTCGTCTCCGCCA
This sequence comes from Steroidobacteraceae bacterium, assembly GCA_036397615.1. Classification (GTDB taxonomy): domain Bacteria; phylum Pseudomonadota; class Gammaproteobacteria; order Steroidobacterales; family Steroidobacteraceae; genus SCUD01. The sequence continues at coordinate 7,651 of DASWIQ010000153.1, read as the reverse complement.
ATCCGACGGGGCCGCTGCACGTCGGTCACGGCCGGCATGCCGCCTTCGGCGCGACCGTCGCGAACCTGCTCGACGCGGACGGCTGGCGCGTGCATCGCGAGTACTACGTCAACGACGCCGGGCGGCAGATGGACATCCTCGCGGTCAGCGTCTGGCTCCGCTACCTCGAATGCTGCGGCGAGAAGCTGACCTTCCCGTCGAACGGCTACCGCGGCGACTACATCCGCCCGATCGCCGAAGCGCTTCACGCGAAGCACGGGTCCTCGCTGCGACATCCGGCCGCCGAAATCGGCCGCGGACTGCCCCCCGACGAGCCGGAGGGCGGCGACAAGGACAAGCACATCGACGCCGTGATTGCGCGCGCGAAGGAACTTCTCGGCTCCGATTTCCGCGCCGTCTTCGACGCCGGCCTCGCGGACATCCTCGCGGACATCCGGAACGACCTCCGGGACTTCGGCGTGCGCTTCGATCGCTGGTATTCCGAGCAGGATCTCGGCGACGGACGGGACGGCGGACCGATCGACCGCGCGCTGAGGCGCCTGCGCGAGCATGGCCACGTCTTCGAGCAGGAAGGAGCGGTCTGGTTCCGTGCCACGGCCTTCGGCGACGCGAAGGACCGCGTCGTGATACGCGCCAACGGGCAGAAGACCTATTTCGCCTCCGACATCGCCTATCACCTCGACAAGCGCGAGCGCGGATTCGACCTGCTCGTGACGATCCTCGGCGCGGACCATCACGGCTACGTTGCGCGCGTGCGTGCCGGCCTCGAGGCGATGGGCGAGCCGCCCGAGTCGCTCCAGGTTCCGATGGTCCAGTTCGTCACGCTGTTCAAGGGCGGCGAAAAAGTGCCGATGGGCAAGCGCGAGGCGCAGTTCGTCACGCTCAGGGAGCTGCGGAACGAAGTCGGAAACGACGCGGCCCGGCTCATCTACGTGATGCGCTCGAACGACCAGCCGCTGGACTTCGACCTCGAGCTCGCGAAGAAGCAGAGCAACGACAACCCCGTCTACTACATCCAGTACGCCCACGCGCGCATCGCAAGCGTGCTGAAGCAGTCCGCCGAGCGCGGCCTGCCGTTCGACCGAGCCGCCGGCGTCGCGGCGCTCGACTCGCTCACGGATCCCGCGGAGCAGGCGCTGATGCGCGAGATCTCGCGCTGGCCCGAGATCGTGCGCCTCGGGGCCGAATCGCGGGCGCCCCATCAGGTCGTTCATTACCTGCGCGAACTCGCCCAGGCATTCCATGCCTGCTATGCGGCGCTGACCTTCATCGTCGACGACGCGAAAATCCGCAATGCGCGTCTCGCGCTGATCGCCGCGGCGCAGCAAGTGTTGCAGAATGCGCTCGCGCTCCTCGGCGCGTCGGCGCCGGAGACCATGTAATGGTCGCACGCGACTACAAGCGCAGCCGCTCCCGCCGCGAATCGTTCTCCGGCTGGACTGGCCTGCTGATCGGGCTGGTCGGCGGCCTGTCAGTCGGTCTCGCGCTCTATTTCTTCGATCCGCGCACGCCGAAGGAGCCGGGCAGCGAGACGGCGGCCGCGGCCGAGCCCGCGTCGGCGCGGGAATCGACGGGCGAGGAACCCGCCGAGCGCTACGACTACTACCAGATGCTGCCGAACTTCGAAGTGGTCGTGCCGGAGAAAGAGGTCGCGATGCCGCGCGACGCGCCGGAAGCCGTCGAGAAGAAAGGCGCCTACGTGCTGCAGGCCGGTTCGTACCGGAAGTTCGAGGAAGCCGACCGCGTGCGGGCCCAGCTCGCGCTCCAGGGCATCGAATCGAACGTGCAGCGGGTCGCGATCGACAACGACACCTGGCACCGCGTCAGGGTGGGGCCGATCAGCGACCTGGGCGAGCTCAATCGCGTGCGGAATCGACTGCGGGAAGCGGAAGTTGACTTTCTAGTCGTGCGAGTCGGCGACTGACGAGGGGACGCTCCCCTTTTCCCGAAGGACCGAAGGAAAAGGGGAGCGTCCCACCGTCAGTCAGCCGCGAGCGGTCTGATCGTCAGTGGCCCTTGACGCTCAGGTTGTTCTGGACGGACTTTACGCCCTTCACCGACTGCGCCACCTTGGTGGCCGCGGATTTTTGCGCTTCGTTGTCGACAAAGCCGCTCAACTGGACGACGCCATCATACGTCTGGACCTTGATGTCGCCGGCCTTGGTTTCCTTGCTGTCGATCAGCGCCGTGTTGACCCTGGCGGTCACCGTCGAGTCGTCCATCGACTGGCCGGTTGACGTCGATTCCCCCTTTACGATGAGGTTGTTCTCGACCTGCTTCACGCCTTTGACGGCCTGCGCAACTGTCGTCGCCTGGGCCTTCTCCTTGGCAGTATCGACGAACCCATTCAGTTGAACGATGCCCTTATTCACTTCCACGTTGATTTCATTGGCCTCGGTCGTGTCGTCGCCCGCGAGCGCCGACTTCACCTTGCCGAGAAGCATCGTGTCGTCCGTGTACTCGCCAAACGTTCGTTTGGGTTCCTCGGCGGAAACAGTGATTGCGCCCATAAGACCCATGGCGGCGACTGCCGCCGTCAGCAGTTTTCTCTTAGACATAGTCGTCTTCTCTCTGTGAGTACCGATCAATCTTCGGTGATCTGCCGGAAGTCTACTCCTAGCGAGCGCAGCTTGCGGTAGAGATGAGTGCGTTCCATGCCGACGCGCTTGGCGAGGAGCCCGACCTTGCCGTTGCAGAGCATGAGCTGCTGGAGCAGATAGGCCCGCTCGAACTGTTCGCGCGCCTCGCGAAGCGGCAGGGCGAGCAGGTCCTGCTTGACCAGCGGTTCGTCGGCCGACTGCTGGGTCACGAGATGCTGTTCGATTTCGTCGAGCCCGATCTCTTCGGTGCCGCCGATGATCAGCACGCGCTGAACGAGGTTCCGGAGCTCGCGCACATTGCCCGGCCACGGATAGTTCCGGAGCCGGTTCTGCGCGGCGACTGAAAACTTCCGAAACGGCATGCCTTCCTCGTCCACGAGCCGGTCGACGTAATGACGCAGGAGGTCCGGCACGTCCTCCGCGTATTCCCTGAGCGGCGGAATCCGGATCGAGATGACTTCGAGATGCGCGAGCAGGTCCCGCCGGATCCCGCTCGCCGGCCCGTCGTGGCCGGGCGCGGCCGCAGCCACGATGCGCGCCTCGAACGGAAGCACTTCGCCCACGCCCTCGCGCTGCCATCCGCGCTGTTCCAGATCCGCGAGCAGGAGCCGCTGGGCGGTCGCGGACAGGTCCTCGATTCCGCTCAGGAAGAGCGTCCCGCCCCGGGCCTGCTCGTAGAAGCCGGGCTCCGGCTTGCCGCCCGCGGTCGAGCCGCGCAGCCGCGCCGCGGCCGTCGCGTCATCGAGACTCGCGCAGATAACCGCGACGAACGGGCCCGTGGCCCTGGAACCCAGCGTATGCATGTAGCGCGCGAAGGCCTCGCGCCCCGTGCCCGGCTCGCCGACGAACAGGACGGAGGCGTCGTGCGCGGCGACCTGCTGCACCTGCTCGCGGAGCCTCTGCATCAGCCGGCTCTTGCCGACGGGCGCGACGAGCGGCGGGATCAGCGTGCGCTGCGACTGCCGGCGGCGCTTGCCGGCCTCCAGCGCGCGTTCCGCGGTCCGCAGGAGCTTTGCGATCGACAGCGGCTTCTCGACGAAATCGAAGGCGCCGAGGCGCGTCGCCTCGACCGCGGTCTCGACCGTACCGTGGCCCGACAGCATGACGACCGGGCATTGCAGCGATTTCTTCTCCGACCACTCGCGCAGCAGCGTGATGCCGTCCATGTCCGGCATCCAGATGTCGAGCAGCACGAGATCGGGCTCCTGCCGCGCGGCGGCGCGACGGGCGGACGCGGCGTCGGCTGCGACCTCGATTTCATAGCCTTCCTCTGCGAGGATCTCGGAGAGCAACCCGCGGATGTCGGCCTCGTCGTCGACGACGAGAATTCTCGGCGAACTCATGCTTTTTCTCTCCTCGCCTCGGCGCGCCGCGCCTCACGCGACGCCGCCGGCATCGTGATCCGGATGCGCGCGCCTCCCTGCGGCGCGTTGTCCACCTCGACCTGCCCGCCGTGCTCCTCGACGATCCGGCGCACGATGGCGAGACCGAGCCCCGTGCCCTTCGGCTTCGAGGTCACATAGGGGTCGAATGCCTGCTCCAGCAGGCCGCCCTGGAACCCCGGGCCGTTGTCGACCACGGTCAGCACGATCTGGTCGCCCGCACGCTGAGTCTCGATCATGATGACAGGATTCGGCCGCCCGTCGAGCGCTTCCAGCGAGTTCGTCAGCAGGTTGTTCAGGAGCTGGCGGATGCGGCCGGGATCGGCCTCCAGCGTGTTCGCGCGCGGGTCGAGCGAAAGCCCGAACGCGACGCGCGGATCCTGCGCGTGATAGAGGTCCGAGACCTGGCGGATGAGCGCCGCGACGTCGAACTCGCTGATGTGCATCTCGGGCGCCTTCGCGTACTCCGAGAACGCCGCGACCATCTGTTTCATGGCCTCGACCTGCTGGACGATCGTGTGCGTGGCGCGATCGAGCAGCTCCGCGTCGGAGGCCCCGAGCCCTCGCATGAGTTTCCGCCGCATGCGCTCGGCGGAGAGCTGGATCGGTGTCAGGGGGTTCCTGATCTCGTGCGCGAGGCGCCGCGCGACCTCGCCCCAGGCCGCCTGACGCTGCGCCTGCAGGAGCTGCGTGACCTCGTCGAACACGAGCACGAGACCCTGCGCGCCCGCGTCGCCGGGAAGCGCGGTCGAAGCGCAGACCAGTTCGCGGCGGCCGGAATCGGTCTTGAGCGTCACCTGCTCGCGCCACTCCGTCTCGCCGGCGTCAAGGTGCCTCTGCAACACGGCGTGCAGTTCGGCAAGGAACGGCTGCCCGGCGGCGAGTTCAGCGAGCGAGCGGCCCGCGGCGCCCGTGAAATCGACGCCCAGGATGCTGCCGGCCGCCTGGTTCGCGACGCGGACGCGCAGATCCGGCTCGAGCGAGATCACGCCGCTCGTGAGGCGCGCGAGGATCACCGCGAGCGCCGCGCGCTCGGCCTCGACCGCGGCGCGGCTGCGCTCCGTTTCTTCGCGGGCGCGCGCCAGCTTCTTCGTCATGTCGTTGAACGACGTGACCAGGAATCCGATCTCGTCGTGCGAAGGACGCGAGAGACGCGTATCGAAGTCGCCCTTGGCGACCGCGCGCGTGCCCGCGATCAGGTCCTGCACCGGGCGCACGAGACGCTCGGAGAAATACAGGGCGCCGTAGATCGCGGCAAGCAGCGCCATCAGGAGCACGAGCGACAGGGTCAGCACGAACGAGGCCTTCAGCGGCTCGCGCAGGAAGATCAATCGCCCGTACTGCTGGTAGGCCTCCTGCACGGTCGCCGCGAGATCGGAAAGCCGCTGCGGCACCGGAAACGTTGCGATCAGGAGGCGATTCGAATGCAGGCCCGGCACCTGCAGGATCTGCGTCGCCGCGCGAACCTGGTAACCGCCGCCCTGCGCCGTCTCGAGACTCACGTGAGGCCGCCCTTGCCGCAGCTGGAGCAGCAATTCCTCGGGCGGCGCGGCGGGCAGTTCGTGCCGCATGCCGGCGCGACTGTAGCCTTCGGCCTGGCCGCCGGCGCTCGTCACGATCAGCTCCTCGGCTCCGGACTCGCGCAGTTCCTCGTCGAGCGCCCGGTAGAGCTCGGCGCCCGAGAGGCCCGACAGCTTCACCGCGATTCGCTCGGTGCGTTCGAGGTACTCCCGCATGCGCAGGTCGAGCGCCGCCCTCGACAGGCCGACCGCGTCGCTGAGTCCTTGCCGGATCTCCGTGTGGAACCAGCTTTCGATGCCGCGCGTCAGGAAGGTCACCGAGAACGCGAACACGAGCAGGAGCGGCGCAATCGCAAGCCCGACGAACATCAGGAGCGTGCGGCCGCGGAGCCGGGAGCCCGGGACGTGGCGGCGCCAGTCGCGGATGAAGTCGGCAAGCCTGCGGCCGATCAGGACAAGGAGTGCGACGACGCCCGCGATGTTGATCAGCAGTATCCAGGCGTACTGCTCGCCGTAGCGCTGCGAGCCCTCGGCGGTGATCGCGAGCAGCACGAGCGCCGCGATCCAGACGACGATGCCGGCGGCGACCGCGACGGGGAGCCAGCGCCGGATCACGGTCGCACCTTCCAGGCGTACCACTCCGTGCTCCGCGACCAGCTCTTCCAGAAGAGCAGCATCTGGACCGCGGCGGGCAGGTCGCCGATCTCGACCGTCGCGCGCACGCGCATGTCGAAGCGACCGCCGGCCGGGAGGATCCCCGTGTCAGCGATCTCGATCCCGCTGATCCGGGCGAGCGCCTCGAGCGCTTCCGCCTGCGACGCGTGGCTCACGTGAGCGCCGCTCTCTGAGTCGGTCACGACGAAGCGCTCCGAGATCGCGTCGTGCGCGATCTCCCACCTGCGGGTCAGCGAAACGACGGTCTCATCGGGAAGGAGCCGACGCTCGACGGACCCTTCGACTTCGAGCGCGAACACGAGCGGCACGCCTTCCTCGAAGGCCTGCTGGGCCGCGTTCGCGAGCGCGAGGTCGAGCTGCACGTCGAGCAGCCAGGCGTCGTTCACGCGTTCCACGTAGGCATTGCGGACTTCGAAACGGCCGGCATCCTGCGCGCGCGCGACTGTGCCCGCCGCCGCGCCCAGGAGCGCGACGCAGAGAATGAGCCAGCGATGTCGTCCCCGCATCGAATGCACGCTCAGGCCCGCTTCTCGAGGCAGGCGTAGTAGAAGCCGTCGGCGTCGGCTGCGCCGCTCGGCAGCGCGCAGCCCGGCCCCGCAACCTGCCACGGCAGTGCGCCGGGCAGCAAAAGCCTAGCAGATTCGGTCACATCGGCCGCCGTCGCCACTTCGTCGAGGAAGGAGCCGACGACCGCCGCATTCTCGGCCGCGAAGATCGAGCAGCTCGCGTACACGAGACGCCCGCCGCGCGCGAGCAGCGCGTAGCAGGCGCGCAAGAGTGCCGCCTGCTGTGCCGCAAAGCGCGGAATGTCGTCAGGGCGGCGCAGCAGCTTGATGTCCGGGTGGCGACGAATCACCCCGGTCCCGGAACAGGGCACGTCGAGCAGGATGCGGTCGAAGGGGCGCCCGTCCCACCAGCCCGCGGGATTCGCGGCATTGCCGACGACCACCTGCGCCTCGAGTCCGAGGCGGGCGAGATTCGACGCGATGCGCTTCGCGCGCTCCGCGTCGATGTCGAGCGCGACGAGCTCGGCAAGGCCCGGCGTCAGCTCGAGCAGGTGGCAGGCTTTCCCGCCCGGCGCGGCGCAGGCGTCAAGCACGCGCATGCCGGTGCCCGCGGCGAGAAAAAAAGGCGCGAGTTGCGCTGCGGCATCCTGCACCGACGCGTCGCCGTCGTCGAAGCTGGGTAACTGCCCGACATCGACCGGATCGGCGAGCCTGAGCGCCTGCGGCGCAAAATCGCAGGGCTCGGCCGGGAGACCCGCCGCCGCGAGCCGCGCGCGATAATCGTCGCGCGTGGAACGCCGCGCGTTCACGCGCAGCCACATCGGCGGCTCGCGGTTTCCGGCGGCGGTAATCGCTTGCCACTGTCGCGGCCATTCGCGCTCGAAAATCTCGAGCATCCAGGCCGGGTGGGCATGGCGCGCGACGGGTTCCCGGTGCGCGTTCCGGACGACGGCCTCGCGCTCGCGCTG
>DASWIQ010000152.1:0-38445 GCA_036397615.1 Steroidobacteraceae bacterium | reverse complement strand
TGTGGCGGCGCGATTTCAGCTGCAACGCGCTCTACTACAACATCGAAGACTTCTCGATCTGGGACTACGTCGGCGGCGTCGAAGACATCCGCGTGCGGACGCTCAGGCTGATCGGCGATCCGGAAACGCGTTACCGCGAAGATCCCGTCCGGATGCTCCGCGCCGTGCGCTTCGAGGCGAAGCTCGGCTTCAGCCTGCACGAGTCGACGCGCGCGCCCTTTGCGTCGCTCGCGGGCCTGCTCGAACACATCCCTCCGGCGCGACTTCTTGACGAATTCCTGAAGCTCTTCCTGGCGGGCTTCGGGGAGCGCGCCTTCGGCCTGCTTCGGGAGCACGGCCTTCTGGAGCATCTGTTCCCGGCGACGGCGACCCATCTCGCCACAGAGACGGACGGCGTGGCGCTCCGGCTGATTCGCGCCGGGCTTGCGAGCACCGACCGGCGCGTTGCGGAGGGTCGCCCCGTCACGCCGATGTTCCTGTTCGCAGTGCTGCTTTTCGGGCCTGTTTCTGCCGCGGCGCAGCGACGCTTCGAATCCGGGGCGCACCCGGGCGCTGCGATTGCGGACGCGGTCGACGAAGTCGTCGCCGCGCAGAACCGGCGGATCGGCATTCCGAAGCGCTTTTCGATCCCGATGCGCGAACTCCTTGCCTTGCAGCCGCGTTTCCATCGCCGCGAAGGACGGCGCGCGCTCGCTTTTCTGAGCCACCCACGCTTCCGGGCGGCTTACGATTTTCTGCTGCTGCGCTCGGAAGCGGGCGTGGAAGACCCGGAGATCGCGCGCTGGTGGACGGAAATCCAGGAGCTGCCTCCGGATTCGCAGTTGCAGCGCATCGGCGCGGATGCGGGCGAAGGCGGGCAGACTGCCGGTCCGGCACGCCGCAGGCGCAGGCGTCGCGGCGGCCGCGGGCGCAAGGCACCGGCGGCCGAAACCTGAGGCCGCTCGATGCTCTGGCGCCCCGCTTATGTCGGCCTCGGCAGCAATCTGTCCGATCCGCGGCGCCAGGTGGAAACGGCAATCGAGGCGCTCGCCGGAATCGCCGGCGCGCGGCTCGTGCACCGGTCGCCGCTCTGGCGCAGCCGGCCGATGGGTCCGCAGGACCAGCCCGATTTCGTCAATGCCGCCGCGGGCCTCCTGACGACAAGAGCGCCGCGCGATTTCCTCGCGGAACTGCAGGCGATCGAGTGGCGAATGGGCAAGGCCGAACCGGAAGTGCGCTGGGGTCCGCGCCTGATCGACCTCGACCTGCTCGTCGTCGGAGGTCTACAGGTGAACGAGCCGGGACTTCGGCTGCCGCACCCGGGTCTGCACCAGCGCAATTTCGTGCTGTATCCTCTCTCGGAAATCGCCGCGGAACTCTGGGTGCCCGGACTGGCTCGAGTCCGCACGCTCCGCGATCGGGTATCGGGCGAAGGGATCGAGCGGCTCGGCGCGCGGGAATCCGGTGACGACTGAAGAAAAACGGGAAAGCTGGCCCCACCGGCTGGTCGTCGTCGAAGGCCTGATAGGCGTCGGCAAGACGAGTCTCGCGCGCAAGCTGGCCACTGCGGTCGGCGCAGGGACCGTGTTCGAGAAACCCATGGAGAACCCGTTCCTCGAGCGCTTCTACAAGGATCGGCGGGCGGCGGCATTCCCGGCGCAGCTTTACTTCCTGTTCCAGCGGGCGCGGCAGTTGGCCGAGTTGCGCCAGCACGATCTCTTCGCGCAGGTGCGGGTCGCGGACTACATGCTGGACAAGGACCGGCTGTTCGCGCGCATCGTGCTCGACGACGAGGAGTTCAGGCTCTACGACCAGGTGTACACGCGCCTCGCGATGGATGCGCCGGTGCCGGATCTCGTCGTATTCCTCCAGGCTCCCGTCGACATCCTGCTCGCGCGCATCGACAAGCGCGGCATTCCCTACGAGAAGTACATCGACGCCGCCTACCTCGAGCGGCTCGGCGAAGCGTACACGCGCTACTTCCACCAGTACACGGCCTCGCCGCTGCTCATCGTCAATACGGCCGAGATCGACCCGGCGAACAATTCGCGCGATTTCGACGACCTGTTCGATACGATCCGCCAGACCACGAGCGGCCGGCACTACGTCAATCCCGTTCGGGCCTGAGCTCCTGGCGCGCGAGCGCCCAGCGCACGTGTTCGCGGACGAGCGGGTCGGCGTCGTCACGACGCGCCGCGAGCGCGGCAGCGGCCGCATCCGAGCGCGGCGCATTGCCGAGCGCTACGGCGATGTTCCGGAGCCAGCGGCGAAAGCCGAGCCGACGCAAGGCGCTTCCGGCGCTGCGCTCCTCGTACTCCGCTTCCGTCCAGCGGAAAAGCTCCATGAGATCCGGCGCGTCGAGTCCGTGACGCACGCGAAAATCCGGCTCGGCCGCGACGCGAGCGAACTTGTTCCAGGGACAGACGAGCTGGCAGTCGTCGCAGCCGAAGATGCGGTTGCCGATGGCCGCACGAAGCGCCTCCGGAATCGGGCCATGGTGCTCGATCGTCAGGTACGAGATGCAGCGGCGCGCGTCGAGCTGATAAGGCGCCGTAATCGCGCCGGTCGGGCAGGCGGGGAGGCAGGCGCTGCAGGTGCCGCAACGATCGCGTGAGCGCGCGTCGACGGGCAGAGGCAGGTCCGTGAAGAGCTCGCCGAGCATGAACAGCGATCCCGCCCGCTCGTTGATGAGATTCGTGTGCTTGCCGATCCAGCCGAGGCCGGCATTCCGCGCGAGCGGTTTCTCCATCACCGGCGCGGAATCCACGAAGGCGCGGTAGCCAAACGGCCCGATCTCGGCTTCGAGCCGTTCCGCAAGATCGGCGAGGCGCCTGCGAAGCACCTTGTGGTAGTCGCGGCCGAGGGCGTAGCGCGCAACGAATCCCTTGCGCCGATCGGCGAGAACTTGCGCCGCGGGAACCGCATCCGGCGCATTGGCCGCCATGCGCACGCTGATGACGCGAAGCGTGCCGGGCACGAGTTCGCCGGGGCGGCTCCGACGGCGGCCGTGCCGCTCCATATAGTCCATTTCGCCGTGCCGCCGCTCCGCGATCCAGCGCTCGAGGTTCACCTCGTCCTCCGGAAGCTCGATTCCGGCGACGCCGACCTGGTCGAAACCAAGTTCGCGCGCGAGTCCGTCGAGTCGCGTGCGGAGCGCGCCGAGTTCGCTGGCTGTGAGTTTGCTGGCCATGGGAAGGCGGCAGTCGCGGGGCCGCCAGTATAATCGCGCCAATGGAATCGCTGCCAGCCGAGGTCTATTTGGCCGCCCAGGTGCGCGCGATGGACCGGCATGCGATCGAGAAAGGCGGCATTCCGGGCTACAAACTGATGCAGCGAGCGGGCGGCGCGGCGCTCGACGCCGTCCGCCGGCACTGGCCCGGCATATCGAAAATCGCGATCCTGTGCGGTGCCGGCAACAACGCCGGCGACGGTTACGTGCTCGCGCGCCTCGCGCGCGCGGCCGGCCTCGACGTGAAGGTCGTCGCGCTCACCGATCCGAGTCGTCTGTCCGGCGACGCCTTGAAGGCGTACGCGGATTTCGTGGCGGAGGGCGGCCGGCACGGGGCATTCGATGCGACGGCGCTCGCCGGATCGGAACTCGTCGTCGATGCGCTTCTCGGCACGGGCATCGACCGGCCGGTTGAAGGCGCATTGCGCGATTGCATCGAATGGGTCAATCGTTCCGGACTGCCGGTGCTCGCGCTCGACGTGCCTTCGGGACTCGACGCGGATACGGGCCAGCCGCAGGGTGTTGCGATCCGCGCGACGCGCACGATCGCTTTCGTCGCGCTGAAGACCGGGCTCTTTCTCGGTGCAGCGCCCGATCACGTCGGGAGTCTCGAGCTTGCGGACCTCGACATTCCAGCCGCTGCGCGCGACGCGCAGTCCCCGGTGCTCCGCCGCATGGATGGGCGCCTGCCGGCGGCCGCACTGCGACCACGGCGGCGAACCGCGCACAAGGGCGACCACGGCCGGGTGCTCGTCATCGGTGGATTCGCAATGGCCGGCGCCGCGCGGCTCGCGGGCGAGGCCGCGCTCAGGAGCGGAGCGGGGCTCGTGACGATCGCGACGAGCGCGCCGAACGCGGCTGCCATCGTCGGAGCCCGACCTGAACTCATCGTACATGCGCTTCGCAGTCCTTCGGGCCTGAAGCCTTTGATGAATGCGGCCGATGCCGTCGCGATCGGCCCCGGACTCGGTGTCGATCGGCGCGCGCGCCGGCTGTTCGACGAAGCCGTCGACGGCGGCCGGCCGCTAGTCGTCGACGCCGACGCGCTTTCCTTGCTCGCTGCGCGGCCGCGCCGGCACGCGGACTGGATCCTGACGCCGCATCCGGGCGAGGCGGCGCGACTGCTCGGCACCGATGCGGCATCGGTGCAGCACGACCGGCTCGCCGCAGTGAAGGCGATCGCGGAGCGTTTCGACGGCGTTTGCGTATTGAAGGGCGCAGGGACGCTGGTGCAAACGCGCGATGAGCTCCCCTGGATCTGCGACCGCGGCAATCCGGGCATGGCGACCGCCGGCAGCGGCGATGTGTTGACGGGCGTCATCGTGGCGCTGCTCGCGGGCGGATGCGCGCCGGGGCTCGCCGCCGCGGCGGGCGTGCTGTGCCACGCGGATTCGGGCGATCGAGCAGCGCGTGCGGGCATGCGTGGCGTGATCGCGAGCGACCTGATCGCCGAGTTGCATCGCGTCGTCAACTCGCCGTGGAAGTGATCCTGGCCGACGAAACGGCGATGACGGCTGCAGGCGCTGCGCTCGCTCGCGGCCTGCCGGACCTTGCGAGCCGCAGCCTGCTGCTCGGCCTCTCGGGTGAACTCGGCAGCGGCAAGACGACGCTGGCGCGCGGTTTGCTGCGCGAACTCGGCGTGGCCGGCGCCATCCGGAGCCCAACATTCACGCTGGTCGAGCCCTACGCAACCGCACGGGGAACCGTGCACCACCTCGACCTGTACCGCCTGGAGACGGGTGCGCCCGCGCTCGAAGGACTCGGTTATCGCGAACTGCGCGGCTCGCCGGGACTCGTGATGGTCGAATGGCCGGAACGCAGCGGTGTGGCACTCGGCACGCCGGATTTGAGCGCGCGGCTCGCCCATCGGGACCACGGCCGCAGTCTCGAACTCGAAGCTTCGACCGAAAGTGGGCGCGCATGGCTCGACGCTTGTCGCGCGCTGCTCGAAGAGTGTGGCGTATCTCGCTGAAATACTTGAATTAATGAAAGGCCGTCGCTAGAGTAACGCGAACTTCGTCGCGCTGGACGCCATGCGCACACTGCAGCGGATCGGCATTTTCGTCTTGCTGCTCGCTTCGGGATCGGCGACGGCGGCGTCTGTCACATTGAAAGACATCCGCGTCTGGGCAAGCCCGGACTCGACACGCGTCGTTCTCGATCTTTCCGCGGCCGCGAGCTACACGCTGTTTTCGCTCTCCGGGCCCGAGCGGATCGTCGTCGATCTCGAGCAGGCCGACGCAGACCTTTCCGCCTTCCACATGCCGGAGCCTGCCGGCGTCGTCAATGCCGTGCGTGTCGGCGAGCGCGGCAACGGAAGGCTGCGCGTGGTGCTCGACATGAAAGCGCATGTGGAGCCCAAGAGTTTCCTGACGCCGCCAAACGAAACCTACGGACACCGCCTGGTCGTCGACCTGGGCCTGGAGCAGGCGCCACGGCCGGTCAAGGTCGCGGGCGGCGACGGCCAGCGCGACCTCATGATCGCAATCGACGCGGGCCACGGCGGCGAGGACCCGGGCGCGATCGGCAAGGCCGGCACGCGGGAGAAGACGGTGGCGCTCGCCGTCGCGCGAAAGCTCGCCGATCGAATCAATGCGGAGCCGGGGATGCGCGCCGTGCTGACGCGCACGGGCGATTATTTTGTGAAGTTCGAGAAGCGAATCGAGCGCGCGCGTGACGCAAAGGCGGACCTTTTCGTTTCGATCCATGCCGATGCGTTCGTCAACCGCGAGGTGCGCGGCTCGTCCGTCTATGTGTTGTCGACGCGCCGGGCGAGTAGCGAACAGGCGCGTATGCTGGCCGATCGCGAGAATGCCGCCGACCTCATCGGCGGCGTATCCCTGCACGACAAAAGCGACGTGCTGGCCTCGGTGTTATTCGACCTGTCGCAGAACGCGGCCATCAGCGCGAGTCGCGACGCGGCCTCGCGTGTGCTGCTGGAGCTCGACAATATTGGCCAGCTGAAGAAGAGCGACGTCCAGCACGCGAGCCTGATCGTGCTGACCTCTCCGGACGTGCCCTCGATGCTGGTGGAAACCGCGTATATCTCGAATCCCGCCGAAGAGCGCCGGCTGCGCGATCCGGCACACCAGGAACGGCTCGCCGGCGCGATCCACGCGGGCGTGCGCCGCTACTTCTACGACAATCCGCCGCCGGGATCGCGCGTCGCGATACTCGCTGCGCGCGAGCGTGGACAGGCACTGCGACACGTGGTGTCGCCCGGCGAGACGCTCGGCGACGTGGCGGGGCGCTATGCGGTCGGCATCGATGACCTGCGGCAGAAAAACCGGATCGACGATGAAACGGTCGCATCCGGCACGATACTCGAGATTCCGGTCACCGGGACCTGATCGGCGGAGGGCCCGCTGCTAGACTGGCGTGCCGGTTGCCACGCCATGCCGATCCAAATCCTTGATGGAACCCTCGTCGACCAGATCGCCGCCGGCGAGGTCATCGAGCGTCCGGCTTCGGTCGTCAAGGAGCTCGTGGAGAATGCGCTCGATGCCGGCGCGAGCCACCTCACGATCGACATCGAGCAAGGTGGCATCCGGCTCGTCCGCGTGCGCGACGACGGCCGCGGCATTCCGGCCGCGGAGCTGCCACTGGCGCTCTCACGCCATGCCACGAGCAAGATCGCGTCGCTCGAGGATCTCGAGCGGGTCGCGACGCTCGGGTTCCGCGGCGAGGCCCTGCCGTCGATCGCTTCCGTCTCGAACCTGAGGCTTGCCTCGCGGGCGACAGGCGCGGCGGACGCCGCGGAGATCGAAGCGTCCGAAGGCCGGACGGGAAGCACTTCGCCTTCGTCTCATCCGCCGGGCACGACGGTCGAAGTTCGCGACCTCTTCCACAAAGTGCCCGCGCGCCGCAAGTTCCTGCGCGCGGAGTCGACCGAATTTCAGCATGTGCTGCGCACGGTCACGCGGCTCGCCCTTTCCCGGTTCGACGTGGCGTTCACGCTGACGCATAACCGGCGCGAGCAATTCGCATTGCCGCGCGCGGACGGCCGGCGCGAGCGCGAAGCTCGCGTCGCGCGCCTGGTCGGCGCCGATTTCGTCGGGAATTCGCGATTCATCACGCACGTGCAGGCGGGCTTGGCGCTCGAAGGCTGGATCGGCCTGCCTTCGCAGTCGCGCGCCCAGCCGGATCGGCAGCATCTCTTCGTCAACGGCCGGATGGTCCGCGACCGCCTGCTTGGAAGCGCTGCGCGCCTCGCTTATCGCGACGTCAGCTACGGCGGCCGTCACCCGGCCTGGCTCCTCTATCTTTCGCTCGATCCGCTGCAGGTGGACGTGAATGCGCATCCGCAGAAGCTGGAAGTGCGTTTCCGTGATCCCCGCGGCGTGCACGACTTCCTGTTCCAGACGATCGAGCGGGCGCTCGCCGAATCCGGTCATGGGCCCGATGGCATCGCGCCGGCGACGGCCGGAAGACTGGCCGGATTCATGGCGCCGGCAAGGTCCGGATCGCTCGCGCTCGGCGAGCCGGTCGCGGATTACCTTTCCTCAAACCTGTCCGCCGGCGTGCCGCCGCCGGAGCCGCTGGATTCGGACGCGCCGCTCGGCGAGGCCATCGCGCAGCTTCACGGCATTTACATCGTGGCGCAGACCGCCGACGGCATGGTGCTCGTCGACATGCATGCCGCGCACGAAAGAATCCTTTACGAGCGGCTCAAGACGGCGATGGACAGCGGGGCGGGCGCCCGCCAGGCGCTGCTCGTGCCCGCGGCCCTGGAAACGTCGGAAGCCGACGCGGCAATCGCCGATGAACACGGCGAAGAACTCCGCGCGGCGGGCTTCGTCGTCGATCGCATCGGGCCGGCCACGCTCGCGATCCGCGAGGTACCGGTCGCACTTGCCGGCGAGAACGTCGCGCGGGTGCTCGGCGATGCGCTCGCCGATCTCGGGCAGGGCAGCACGGCGCATCGCATCGCCGAGAGCCAGAATGAGTTGCTCGCAAACATCGCCTGCCGAAGCGCAGTGCGTGCCCACCGTCAGCTCTCGATTCCGGAGATGAACGCCTTGTTGCGCGAAATGGAACGAACCGCGCGCTCCGGCCAATGCAGTCATGGGCGACCGACCTGGACGCGGATGACGCTCGCCGAGCTCGACCGGATTTTCCTGCGCGGCCGCTGATCGTGCGCAGTCCCGCGGTTCTGCTCATGGGCCCGACCGGCGCGGGCAAGACGGATCTCGCAGTCGCGATCGTCGCAAGGCTGCCGCTCGAAATCGTGAGCGTCGATGCGGCGATGGTCTATCGCGGAATGGACATCGGCACAGCCAAGCCGTCGCCGGCGCTGCTCGAACGCGCCCCGCACCATCTGATCGATCTCATCGATCCGGCGGAGAGTTATTCGGCCGCTCGCTTCCTCGCAGATGCCGAAGCCGCCATGACGGACATCGCCTCCCGCGGCCGCTCGCCGTTCCTGGTGGGCGGCACGATGCTGTACTTCCGCGCGCTGCAATCCGGACTCGCCTGCTTGCCGGCGGCGGATGACGCAATTCGCAGGCGACTCGAAGAGCGTGCGTCCGTCGAGGGATGGCAGGCATTGCACGCGGAGCTCGCGCGGCTCGATCCGGCGGCCGCAGCAAGGATCCGGCCGGGCGACCGGCAGCGCATCCAGCGCGCGCTCGAGGTGATCGAGCTGACCGGCGCCCCGATTTCGGCGCAGCAGCGCGAAGACCTGCGCGGCGCGGCTTCGACCGCCGACCTTCGCATCGTGCTCGCGCCCGCGGACCGCGCAGGGCTCAATGGACGGCTCTCAGCGCGCTTCGAGGAAATGATGAGGCGCGGACTGCTCGAGGAAGTGCGCGGTCTGCACGCACGCGAGGATCTGCACCCGGGCCTGCCGTCGATGAGGCTGATCGGCTACCGGCAACTCTGGGAACATCTCGAGGGCGGCGCGACGCTTGCGGCCGCTGCCGAAAAAGCGGTCATCGCGACGCGCCAGCTTGCCCGCCGGCAATTGACGTGGTTGCGCGCCGAGCCCGATGCCAGCTGGTTTGATCCGCTCGATCCGGCGACTCCGGAACGGGTCGCCGAATGCATCGGCCGTTGGCTCGCCGGGCGGTGAAACCGGCCGGGGAGGTGTTAGACTGCTTGACTTGCGGGCGACGCCTCTTGCGTCGGTGCAGGCCCCAATCGGATCGGTTGTTTGAGCCGCCGGAAGAACCTAGAGCGGCATGAAAGTGCTAGAAAAAACAAGGAGTTACCATGGCCAGAGGTCAATCATTGCAGGATCCGTTCCTGAATGCGCTACGCAAGGAGCGCGTGCCGGTTTCCATTTATCTGGTCAATGGCATCAAGCTCCAGGGCCAGGTGGATTCGTTCGACCAGTTTGTGGTGCTCCTGAAGAACTCCGTGAGCCAGATGGTCTACAAGCACGCCATTTCGACGGTCGTGCCGGCGCGGAACGTCCGGCTGCCGTCCGCCGAAGGCGCCGAAGAGGAAACCGCCGCGGTGTCGGAGACCGCTTGACGGGAGCCCCGGCAGGACCCCTTGTTCGAACGGCCTGAGCGCGGCGAACGCGCGATTCTCGTCCGCATCGGGCTCGGCCAGCCAACCGACTCCGACGAGCTCGCTGAGTTCGACGCGCTTGCCCGCTCCGCCGGCGCCATTCCGGTCGCGACGATCACGGGAACCCGCCGGACTCCGGAACCGCGCTTCTTCGTCGGCAGCGGCAAGGCGGAAGAGATCCGCGATCGTGCCCACGCGGTATCCGCCGATCTCGTGCTCGTGGACCACGAGCTGTCGCCGAGTCAGGAGCGAAACCTCGAGCGCCTGATCGGGCGGCGCGTGCTGGACCGCGCCGGGCTCATCCTCGACATCTTCGCCCGTCGAGCGCGGAGCGCAGAGGGCCAGCTTGAAGTGGAACTGGCGCAGCTCAAGCATCTTTCGACGCGGCTCGTCCGCGGGTGGACGCACCTCGAGCGCCAGAAGGGCGGCATCGGCTTGCGTGGCCCGGGCGAAACACAGCTCGAGGCGGATCGCCGCCTGATCGGCAAGCGAATCCGCACCCTGACCGGAAGACTCGAAAAGCTCGCGCAACGCCGCGACACCGGCCGGCAGGTGCGAAAGCGCGTGCCGGTGCCCGCGATCGCGCTGATCGGCTACACGAATGCGGGCAAGTCCACGCTGTTCCGCGCGCTGACGGGCGCCGACGCCTATGTCGCCGACCAGCTCTTCGCGACTCTCGATCCGACCGTGCGCCGGCTGCGCCTGCCGCACACGCCGGATCTCGTCGTCGCCGACACGGTCGGATTCGTGCGCGACCTTCCGCACGAGCTCGTCGCGGCGTTCCGTTCGACGCTGATGGAGGCGCGCGATGCAGACCTCCTGTTGCACGTCGTCGACGCGGCGGACCCCGACCGGGAGCGCCACATCACGCAGGTCGACGAACTGATCGCGAGCATCGGCGCGGGATCGATTCCGCAACTTCGGGTCTACAACAAGATCGACCGTCTGGGCCGGCCGCCGGAACTTGCGCGCGGCGCCGAAGGCCAGCCGGCCGCCGTGTGGTTGTCCGCTTCGACAGGAGCGGGCGTCGAACGGCTGCGCGCCGGCCTTCAGGAGATCTTCGGGCAGGCCGCGATGCGGCTCTGCCTCGTGCTGCCGCCATCCCAGGGCCGATTGCGCGCCCGGCTCTACGAGCTGCGTCTCGTGCGCGAAGAATCGCCCTTGCCGGGCGGCGATACTCGCCTCACGGTCGAATCGTCGCATCAGGCGCTCGAGGCCCTGTGCCGCGAGGCCGGCGTCGACTTCGCGACCGCCGTTTCGCCTTGTTTGCCCGCCGCAGGCTTCGTAGAATTCCCGCGCGACACCGCGAGTTCCGCGGCCTGATTCCCATGATCACCCTGCGAGCGCAATAGATGGCCTGGAACGATCCCGGCAAGAACGAGAATCCCTGGCAGCGCCGGCCCGACAAGGGCCCGCCGGATCTGGACGAAGTCCTGCGCCGGCTGCAGAAGAATCTCCGCTCGCTGTTCGGCGGATCCGGTCCTTCGGGGAGCGGCAGCACGGGCAGCGGCGGCCGCGCGATCGGCATCGGCTCGATCCTGCTCGGACTGGTCGCGATCTGGGCACTGTTCGGAAGCTTCTACCTGAACGAGGCGGCCGAACGCTCGGTCATCACGCGCTTCGGCAAGTACGTCAAGACGACGACGGGCGGATTCAACATGCGCCTGCCGTGGCCGATCGATCGCCGCACGGTAGTGAACGTGACCGAGTTCCGGAGCTTCACGGACCGGACCCGCATGCTGACGCAGGACGAGGCGCTCGTGGACATCAACCTTGCGGTGCAGTACCGGCGCGCCGACCCGGTCAAGTTCGCCTTCAACGTGCGCGACCCGGAAGAGACGCTCGGCGAGGTCAGCGAGAGCGCGATCCGCGAGGTGATCGGGCAGAGCAAGCTCGATTTCGTGCTCGAAACCGGGCGCCAGGAGATCGGCGCGAAGACGAAGGACCTCGTGCAGCGCACGATCGCGGCCTACAACACCGGCATCGAGGTCATCAGTGTCAACCTGCAAGACGTGAGCGTGCCGGAACAGGTCGCTCCCGCGCAGAAGGACGCGATCAAGGCGCGCGAGGACAAGGAGCGGTCCACGCTTTCCGCGCAGACCTACGCGAATGACATCGTGCCGAAGGCGCGCGGTGCCCAGGTCAGCGTCGTCGAAGGCGCCCGTGCGTACCGGAGCCGCGTCATTGCGGATGCCGAGGGAGAAACTTCGCGCTTCCTCCAGCTCGCGAGCGAGTACGAGCGGGCTCCCGCGGTTACGCGTCAGCGGCTCTACCTCCAGACGATCGAGCAGGTGCTGGCCTCGACGGCGAAGATCCTGGTCGACGTCGAGGGATCGGGCAACATGATCTACCTGCCGCTCGACAAGCTGCTCGAGCAGCGCGGCCAGCGCGCGGTCATCGAGACGCCGCCGACGATCCGGCTCGAGGACGGCAGCGAAGTGGGCGCGGAAGACCCGCGCTCCCGGAAAGAACGCTGATGAATCGCCGCCTCTTCCAGGCCGCGATCGGCGGGCTCGTCCTGCTCTGGCTCGCGAGCGCCGCAATGTTCCAGGTGAAGGAAACGGAACTCGCGATCAAGTTCAGGCTGCGTGAAATCGTCGCGACCGATTTCGAACCGGGACTGCACTTCATGATCCCATGGATCAACGGAGTTCAGAAATTCGACCGCCGCGTGCTGACCCGGAACTATCCCGCCGAGCAGTTCCTGACGAGCGAGGGCAAGATCCTCAACGTCGACTTCTTCGTGAAGTGGCGGGTCTCTGACGTCGCGCGTTACTACCTCGCGACCAACGGCGACGAGGAGGCTGCGGCCGGGCGGCTCGCCGAACTCGTCAAGGACGGTCTCAAGGGCGTCATCGCGAAGCGCACGATCCAGCAGGTGGTCGCGGCGGAGCGCGCCGAGTTCATCGGCGACATCCTCCAGGTCGCGGGCCAGTCGGTCGGCCAGCTCGGCCTGACGCTCGTCGACGTGCGCGTGAAGCGCATCGACCTTCCGGAGGAAGTGTCGGAATCGGTCTACAACCGCATGCGGCAGAACTTCGCGCGCCAGGCCTCGCAGCTTCGCGCCGAAGGCGACGAGCAGGCGCAGCGGATCCGCGCCGAGGCGGAACGCGAGCGGACCGAATTGCTCGCGGTCGGCAATCGCGATGCAGAAGTGATCCGGGGCGAAGGCGATGCGAAGGCGGCCTCAACTTACGCCCGAGCCTACCAGCGCTATCCGGAGTTCTATTCCTTCCACCGCAGCCTCCAGGCCTACCGCAACTCGATCGGCCAGCCGAACGACGTGCTGGTGATCGCGCCCGAAGGCGAGTTCTTCAAGTACCTGAAGCAGTCGGGCCGCTAGTGCAAATCGCATGGCCCGATCTCGCGGCCGCGCTCGGCCTTTTGCTCGTGATCGAAGGCGTACTGCCGTTTCTGAGTCCGGCCGCCATCCGGCGAACGCTCGCGCGGATGGGCACGATGGATGACAGGACGTTCCGGGTTGCGGGAGCCGCGAGCATGCTCGGCGGCCTGCTCGTCCTCTGGCTGGTCCGCGGCTGAGGCACCCCGTGGGACGATTCGTCGTCGTGGTCGGCGCCCAGTGGGGCGATGAGGGCAAGGGCAAGATCGTCGACCTGCTGACCGAGCGCGTCTCGGCCGTCGCGCGCTTCCAGGGCGGACACAATGCCGGCCACACGCTCGTCATCGGCGGCGTCAAGACCGTGCTCTCGCTGATCCCGTCGGGCGTCCTGCGCGATCGCGTGCGCTGCTACATCGGCAACGGCGTCGTCGTTTCTCCGGAGTCGCTGCTTTCCGAGGCCGACATGCTGGCCGCCCGCGGGATCCCGGTGTTCGAGCGCCTGCTCGTGAGCCCGCAGTGCCCGCTCGTCCTCCCTTCGCACGCGCTGATTGATCGCGCGCGCGAACGCGCGAGCGGTGAGCGCAAGATCGGCACGACTGGGCGCGGCGTCGGCCCCGCGTACGAAGACAAGGTTGCCCGCCGCGCAGTGCGAGTCGGCGAATTGCAGCAGCCGCAGCATTTTGCCGCGCGCCTGCGGGAACTCCTCGAGTACCACAACTTCCTGCTCGAACGGCAGCTCGGCGAGGCGCCTGTCGACTTCGAGCGCACGCTCGACGAGTGCCTGGCCCAGGGCGAACGAATCCGGCCGCTCGTCGGCGACGTCACGCTCAGGCTGCACGAGCTTCGCGTCGCCGGGGGCAGCGCGCTGCTCGAGGGTGCGCAGGGCGCCATGCTCGACGTCGATCATGGGACTTATCCGTTCGTCACGTCCTCGAACACGGTGGCGGGTTATGCGTCCGTCGGCACGGGTCTCGGGCCGCGCGACGTCGACGACGTGCTCGGCATCGTGAAGTCATATGCGACGCGCGTCGGAGCCGGGCCGTTCCCGACGGAGCTCGACGACGAGACGGGGCGGCACCTGTCGCGGATCGGGCAGGAGTTCGGCGCCGTCACGGGCCGGCCGCGCCGGACCGGCTGGTTCGATGCGGTCGCGATGCGCCGCTCGATCATCAACAACGGCATCACGGGTCTATGCGTCACCAAGCTCGACGTGCTGGACAGCCTGGAGCAGGTGAAGATCTGCATCGAATACGACGGCAAGGGCGAGCCGCGCTACGAAACGATGCCCGGCTGGAAGGATCGGACCGCGGGTCTCAGGTCGCTCGACGAGCTGCCGGCCGCTGCGCGCTCCTACCTGGCGCGGCTCGAATCCGCCTGTGAAGTGCCGATCACGATCATCTCGACCGGGGCCGAACGGGACGAGACGATCGTCTCGCGCCATCCCTTCGACTGACGCTCAGCCGCGGCGGGCGCGTCGCGTCTTGCCGGCACGCGTTCCCGCGAGTCGATCGACGCTCGCGGCGAGTTCTTCGATCCGGCGATTCAACGTCTTCATTTCGTCGGCGGACGGCATGCCGAGCTGGTGGATCGCTCGCTGCACGCGCGTCTGGAAGATTTTTTCCAGGTTGTCCCAGGTCTCCCCGGCCTGTGCTTGTACGTTATCAATGCGCTGATTCACGGTCTTCTGCGCGCCCTGGAACGCCTGCATCACGACTTTCTGGGCGGCATCGAGAGCGCCGCCCTGCAATTTCGAGCCCTCGCGCATCAGTTCGTCGAAGACTTTCGGGGCGCCCGCCTGCGCGCGCGACAATGCGCCGAGTCCGGCGAGCCAGATCTGGTGGGCGGAATAGAGCAGGTTCTGTTCCTGCTTCGGCGCGCCGCCTCCGAGCTTGCCCTTTTTCTTCGCCGCCATGATCCTCTCCTTGCCGCGATCCATCGCCGCGGCCGATGCGGCAGAATACCGCGTTCTCACGAGGAGTTCAGGATGGCTGCCGCTAAGTCGCTCAGATTTCCCTACGACCAGGAACCCTACGGCTACGACGGCGCCGAATTGCAGAAGGCCTGGGATCGGCTGCACAAGGGCGATCGCGAGCCGTATCCGGAGGCCGCGGCCGTGCAGCAGGCCTGGCGCGCGTTTCACCGCGGCGATTTCGCGGACACGATCTCGCAGGGCGCCAGGCAGGCCGCCCTGGGTTCGATCCCTGCCAGCAAGGCGGCGGCGGTCGCCGCGACCTATCTCGAGGAGGACGACCGCCGCGCGCTCCGGCTGCTCGAAGATGCGGCAAAGCGCGCCGAGGAGGCGACACGGAAGTTGCCGGAACACGCCAATGCCTGGTACATGCTGGCTTTCGTCCTCGGCCGTTATGCGCAGCGGATCTCGATCGTCAAGGCGCTGGCGGAAGGCATCGGGAGCAAGGTGCGCAAGGCGCTCGATCGCGCGATCGAGCTCGAGCCGAGGCACGCCGATGCGCACATCGCCCTCGGACTGTATCACGCGGAAATAATCGACAAGGTCGGCGCGCTGGCCGGACGTCTCACCTACGGCGCGGACGCCGCGCAATCGGTAAAGCACTTCGAACAGGCGCTGAAACTCAATCCTGGCTCCGCAATCGCGCACATGGAATATGCGAATGGCCTCTTGATGCTGCACGGCGACAAGAAGAAGAAACAGGCGGTCGAGCTGTACCGCAAGGCTGCGGTCTGCAAGCCGGCCGACGCGATGGAGCGACTCGACGTGGAGCAGGCCAAGGCCGAGCTGGTATGAGCCCTGTCAGCGGCCGTTCCTGAGATACGGACCGAGCAGCACCGACAGCACGACCTTTTCGAACTCCTCGCAAAAGCGCGCCGCGACGAGGTCCGGATCCGGCACGCGTTTCTGGTCCGCGATCAAACCGAACTGCACCTGGCCGGCGTAGGAAAGAATGCTGATGCCGAGCCCGATGTCTCCGGACTGCGGCACCCAGAAGATGAGCCGGGAAATCCGGCCGCCCGCGAGATAGAGCGGCTCCTGAGGGCCGGGGACATTGGTCGCGACCGCAGTTGCCTTGGTCGAGAGCAGGTCGATCGCCGCCGTCTCGACCGAGCCCGGCATCCGGCCGAGCGCGGCCATCAGGCCGAGCGTCAGCACCGGCTGGTAGGAGTTCTTCAGCGCCGACATGGCGGCGTGCACGGCGAACAGACGTTCGAACGGATCGCGGATTCCAATCGGCAGTTCCAGGAACACGAGGCCGAAGTAGTTGCCGAGCGATGCCGCAGCCGCCGGATCGCGCAGGTTGACCGGCACGGCCGCGCGAATCGTCAGGCCGTCAGTGTCCTCGCCGTGCTGGCGCAGGTACCCGCCGAGCGCGCCGGCCGCGGTCGACATCAAGAGGTCGTTGATCGTGCAGCCGAGGGCGCGCGAAATACACTTCACTTCGGCGAGCGGCAACGGATCGGTCCAGGCCGCGATCTTGCGCGTGCCGAGCGGCCCTTTGAAGCGAGTCGGCGGATCGTCCGCCAGCGTCGCGACACGCACGAGTTCGCCCGCGATGCCGAGTGCATGACGCGCGATCTCGCCCGCCTGTTCCGGATTCTTCGACAGGTCCACTGCCCGCGAGAGCCACTCCGCGCCTTCCGAATACGCCTGTTTCAGGAGGTCCGCGCCCGGCAGGTTCAAGCGGTCGAACCAGTTCTGTCCCTCGGCTCCGGCGTCCGTCGGCCCGGTACCGGGACGCGGCGCAGGCCTCTTGGCCGCCGGCCTTGCCTCCGCGTCCGTGAGCGTCAGAAAGACTCGAATCATCGCGATGCCATCCGCATAGCAATGGTGAATGCGCAGGATGACCGCGCTGCCGCCCTGGAAATCGTCGATGAAATGGAACTGCCAGATCGGGCGCCGCCGGTCGAGATCCGAGCCCGCGAGCTGCGATACGAAGGATTCGAGCTCCGCCTGGCCGGCGGGCGCGGTCAGCGCCGCGCGGACCACGTGCGCATCGAGATCGAAATCGGGGTCGGGCTCCCAGTACGCAGAAACGGTGTCCTGCCGGGCGCGACAGCGGAATCGGGGGAACTCCAGGAAGCGCTCCTCGATCGTTCGCCGGAAACGCCGGAAATCGATCCGCGACTCGAGCACGACGACCCCGACGATCATCATCAGGTTGGTCGGACGGTCCATGCGGAGCCAGGCGGCGTCCACCGCCGACATTCGTTCCGTTTCGTGGGTCATCGGATTAGAGTAAATGATAACCGCAATCGATCGGGGAACTGCAGATGGCGTACTTCGTCACCGGCGCGACCGGATTCATCGGCCGCTACCTCGTCGAACGTCTGCTCGCGCGAGGCGAGCGCGTTTACGTGCTCGTGCGGCCCCGGTCCGCGCAGAAGTTCGAGGCGATACGCGAATTCTGGGGAGCGCGCGCGAGTCGCGCGGTTCCGATCGCGGGCGATCTCGCCGGCCGCGATCTCGGCGTGTCGAAGGCGGACCTGCGCAAGCTCACCGGCAAGATCGAGCACATGTTTCACCTGGCGGCCGTGTACGACCTCCAGGCCGGCAGCGAGGAACAGGACAACGCCAACATCGTCGGCACCGATCACGCGCTGCAGTTCGCCGACAGCGTTCAGGCGGGGTGTTTCCACCTGGTGAGCTCGATTGCGGCGGCGGGCCTCTACAGGGGCAGCTTTCGCGAGAACATGTTCGAGGAGGCGACGGGACTCGACCATCCGTACTTCCGCACGAAGCACGAATCGGAAGCCCTGGTCCGCAATCGAAGCGGGCGCCCCTGGCGCGTCTACCGACCCGGCATCGTCGTCGGCCACTCGCAGACTGGCCAGATCGACAAGATCGACGGCCCTTACTATTTCTTCAAGATGATCCAGAAGTTGCGGCAATCGCTGCCGCCGTGGTTCCCGCTGATCGGCCTCGAGGGCGGTTACATCAATCTCGTGCCCGTGGATTACGTCGTGGCGGCCATGGACCATCTCGCGCACCTGCCGGGACAGGACGGGCAGTGCTTTCACCTGACCGATCCCCGCCAACGGCGGGTCGGCGAAGTGCTCAATCTGTTCGCGCGCGCGGGGCACGCGCCGACGATGGCGTTTCGCGTCGATCCCAAGCTGCTCGATCTCGTCCCGTCGGGCGTCACGGCCTCGATGGCGAGTTACCGGCCGCTCCAGCAGATGGTCGACACCGTCCTGCGCGATCTCAGGATTCCGCGCGACGTCATGCAGTTCTTCAACTGGCAGACGCGATTCGACTGCACGCGCACGCAACGGCTGCTCGAGGGCACGGACATCCGGGTGCCCGTCCTGGAGGACTACGCGTGGCGGTTGTGGGACTACTGGGAGCGCCACCTCGACCCCGACCTGTCGCTCGACCGGAGCCTCGCGGGCGCGGTGCGCGGCAAGGTCGTCGTGATCACCGGCGGTTCTTCCGGCATCGGCCTGGCGGCTGCGGAGCGCTGCGCCGATGCCGGCGCGAAAGTCGTCATCGTCGCGCGCGACCCGGCGAAACTCGAGTCCGCGCGCGCCCGGCTCTCCGAGCGGGGCGGCACCGTGCACGCCTACGCCTGCGACATCTCCGATTACGCGGCCTGCGACGGACTCGCTAGGCAGCTGCTCGCGGATCACGGCGGGGTCGACGTGCTCGTCAACAACGCCGGGCGCTCGATCCGACGCTCGATCGACCTCTCATACGATCGTTTCCACGACTTTGAACGCACGATGCAGCTCAACTATTTCGCGGTCGTGCGCCTGACAATGGCGTTGATGCCGTCCTTGCTCGAGCGCGGCGGCCATGTCGTCAACATCTCCTCGATCGGCGTGCTGTCGAACGCGCCGCGATTCTCGGCCTACGTGGCCTCGAAGGCGGCGATGGAAGCCTGGACGCGCTGCGCGGCCGCCGAGTTCGCCGATCGCGGCGTGACATTCACGATCATCAACATGCCGCTCGTGCGCACACCGATGATCGCCCCGACTAAAATCTACGACCAGGTGCCGGTCGCGACGCCGGAAGAGGCGGCCGACATGGTCGCCGAGGCGATCACCGACCGGCCGAAGCGCATCGCGACGCGGCTCGGGATCGCGGCCGAGGTGCTTCATCTGGTCGCGCCACGCGTCACCGAGGTCGTGATGAATACGGCCTATCGCATGTTCCCGGACTCGGCGGCGGCGAAGGGCGTCGAGGGCGAGCAGAAGCCCCAGGCGCCGCCGACGAAGGAAGCGTTGATGTTCGCGTCGCTGCTCCGCGGCGTGCACTGGTAAGGAGTCTCCATGGCGCGGAAATACAGCAAGACAGCGCAGCGCAAGGTCAAGCGCGCCATGCACGAACGCAAGAAGGGCACGCTTCGCAGCGGGCGTTCCGGCAAGAAGGTGACGAGCCGCAAGCAGGCGATCGCCATCGGCCTGTCGGAGGCGCGCCGCGCGGGCGCGCGCGTGCCGCGGCAGCGCAAGAGCCGGTCGTCCCGCTCGGAGCGCCGCTAGTCGAATTGCGAAACTGTCACGGGGCGCGCCGCTCGTCTACAATGCGGGCGCGAAAATGGTGCCCAGGAGAGGACTCGAACCTCCACGCCTCTCGGCACTAAGACCTGAACCTAGCGCGTCTACCAATTCCGCCACCTGGGCACAGGTTGCGGCCGGGGAGGGCCCCGGCGAGGGCGCGTCAATTTACGCAGGCACCTGTTCCATGTCAATTTTGAGGAAGGCATGAGCCGCAAGCCACGATGGCAGCAGGAGGATCCGCGTTTCCGCGAGGAATCGGCGCGCTATGCGCAGCCGATCCCGAGCCGCGAACTTCTGCTCACGAAACTCGCCGAGGCGAAAAAGCCGCTCGGCTTCGATGCGCTCGCGGCGCTCCTCGGCATTCGCGAATCCGCGGAGCGCGAGGCGCTCTCGAAGCGACTCGGCGCGATGGCGCGCGACGGCCAGTTGCTCGTCAATCGCGCAAACGAATACTGTCTGATCGAACGACTGCCGGTCATCGTCGGCGCCGTCAGCGGCCATCGCGACGGATTCGGATTTCTCGCCCCGGACGACGGCGGCGACGACCTGTTCCTTCCGTATCGCGAGATGCGGATGCTCTTCCACGGAGATCGTGCGGCGGCGCGCGTGTCCGGCCGCGACGAACGCGGCCGCCCCGAAGGCGCGATCGTCGAGGTGCTCGAGCGGCGCACGCATCAGGTCGCGGGCCGTTTCTCGCTCGAAGGCGGCGTCGGTTTCGTCGTCCCGGACAACCGGCGCATCAGCCAGCGTGTCGTGGTGCCCGGCGAAGCCATCGGCGGCGCGCGGCACGGCGACCTCGCGGTCGTCGAGATCGTGGAGCAGCCGAGCCGGAACCGCGATCCGGTCGGGCGCGTGCTCCGCGTGCTGCCCGAAAGCGGCGGCGCCGATACGGCGATCGAACTTGCGATCGCGTCGCACGGCCTGTCGCACGAATTTCCGCCGGAGGCGGTCGCCGAAGCTCGCAAGTTCGGGCGCGAGGTGCCGGCGCAGGCAGCCGCAGGCCGCGAGGACCTGCGCAAGTTGCCGCTCGTGACCATCGACGGCGAGGACGCGCGCGATTTCGACGACGCGGTATGGGCCGAGGAGAATCACGCCGGATTCCGGCTGATCGTGGCGATCGCCGACGTCAGTCACTACGTGCGGCCTGACACGGCCCTCGACGCGGAGGCGCGCGAGCGCGCGACATCGGTCTATTTCCCGAATCGCGTGCTGCCGATGCTGCCGGAGGAGCTTTCGAACCACCTCTGCTCTCTGATGCCGGACGTGGACCGCCTGTGCATGGTCTGCGACATGCAGGTCGCGCGATCGGGTGTGGTCTCGCGGAGCCGCTTTTATTCCGCGGTGATGCGATCGGCCGCCCGTCTCACCTACACGCGCGTCGCGGCGTATCTCGCCGGGGGCGATCCCGCCTCGCGCGCGGAACTCAGGCGTCTTCAGCCCGCACTCGACTGCCTGCATCAGGTCTACCACGCCTTGCGCAAGCGGCGCGAGAAGCGCGGCGCGCTCGATTTCGAGGCTCCGGAAGTCAAGGTGCTCGTCGACGAAGCGGGCAAGGTCACCGACATCCGCGAGTATCCCAGGAACGACGCTCACCGCATGATCGAGGAATGCATGATCGCGGCGAATGTCGAGGCCGCCGGGTTTCTCAAGAAGCACCGCATGCCGGCGCTCTTCCGGATCCATGGCAAGCCGGATGAGGACCGCATCGAGGAGCTGAAGCGCTTTCTCTCGCTGCGCGGCGTGCATCTCGAGATCGGCGGCGACCTGACGCCCGCGCGCCTGCAAAAGGCGCTCGCCGGGATCTCCGGCCGGCCCGACGCCGGCGTGCTGGAGAACGCGATCATCCGCTCGCTGCCGCAGGCGCTGTACCAGCCGATGAACATCGGACACTTCGGCCTCGCGCTCGCCGAGTACGCGCATTTCACGTCGCCGATTCGCCGTTATCCGGACCTGCTCGTGCACCGCGGCATCCGGCACGGCCTCGCAGGCGGGAGCGCCGAGAGCTTTACGCACTCACCGCGCGAGATGGAGACGCTCGGCCAGGAATGTTCCCTCCGCGAGCGGCGTGCCGACGAGGCGGCCCGCTCGGTTGTCGCCTGGCTCAAGTGCGAATTCATGCGACCGCGCATCGGCGAAGAATTCGACGCAGTCGCAACCGGGGTCGCCGAGTTCGGCGTGTTCGTCCAGTTGAAGCAGTTGCAGATCGACGGCCTCGTGCACGTCACCTCGCTGCCTGCCGACTATTTCCACTTCCACGAGGGCGATCGCACTCTCGTCGGCGAGAGGACGAAGCTGCGCTTCTCGATCGGCGACGAGATGCGTGTGCGGCTCGTCCGCGTGGACTCGGCCGAGCGGAAGATC
This sequence comes from Steroidobacteraceae bacterium, assembly GCA_036397615.1. Taxonomy (GTDB): domain Bacteria; phylum Pseudomonadota; class Gammaproteobacteria; order Steroidobacterales; family Steroidobacteraceae; genus SCUD01. The sequence goes on along the minus strand of DASWIQ010000152.1, from coordinate 16,552 downwards.
GATTTCGGGCACGTGGCAAAGACAGGCACGCATTTTCATCCGCGCCGCCGCGGCGGCAAGGCACCGGCGCGGCATCGATGAGCGGGTCGATCGTCTATGGCCTGCACGCGGTGCTCGCCGTGCTGAAGCGGCGGCCCGGGGACGTGACCCGCCTCGAGATCGCGGCTGCCCGCGACGACGCCCGCATGCGTGAATTGCGCGAACTCGCGGTTGCGCGCGGCGTAAAGGCGACCGGTGCGACGACCTCCGCACTCGATCGGGAAACCGGCGGCGCGGCCCATCAGGGTGTCGTCGCCGAGGTGCGGCCGAGCGCGCCGCTCGATGAGAACACGCTGCTCGACCTCCTGACCGCGACGCCGGGCCCGGCCCTCGTACTCGTGCTCGACGGCGTTTCCGACCCGCACAACCTGGGTGCCTGCCTGCGAACCGCCGACGCCGCAGGCGCGACCGCGGTCGTCGCCCCGCGGGACCGGGCGGCCGGCCTGACGCCGGTCGTACGCAAGGTTGCGGCCGGCGCGGCCGAGACCATCCCCTTTGCGCAGGTGACGAACCTGGCGCGGGCGCTGCGCGACATGAAAGAGGCGGGGTTGTGGATCGCGGGGACGGCCGGCGACGGGGAACAGGAGTTGTTCCAGGCCGATCTTGCGGGGCCGCTCGCCGTCGTGATGGGGTCGGAGGGCAGGGGACTGCGGCGACTGACCCGCGAATCCTGCGATTTCAGCCTGCGGCTGCCGATGCAGGGCGCGGTCGCGAGCCTGAACGTTTCCGTCGCGGCTGGCATCGTGCTCTACGAGGCCCTCCGGCAGCGGCGCGCCGAAGTTGCGGAAAGCAAGCCAGTCCGGTAACTTACGCGGCCCTCGCCCCGGACCACCGGGGCATTTCTCCTTGCCTCACCGCCATCGCGTCAGCGGGAGGCCAAGACCACAAGGAGCATAAGATGCGGCATTACGAAATCGTGTTTCTGGTTCATCCGGACCAGAGCGAGCAGGTTCCCGCCATGATCGAGCGGTACCGCAGCATCATCGCTGCGGACGGTGGAGCCGTGCACCGGCTCGAGGACTGGGGCCGGCGCCAGCTCGCGTTTCCCATCTCCAAGATGCACAAGGCGCACTACGTCCTGATGAACGTGGAGTGCAGCGGCAAGGCGCTCGAAGAGCTGACCGGCGGGTTCCGGTTCAGTGACGCGGTGCTGCGCCACCTGGTCGTCAAGATGGAGCGCGCCGTCACGGATCCCTCGCCGATGGCGAAGGAACCGGACGAGCGTGAGCGCGAACGCGGGGATCGCGGCGATCGCGATCCGATCGGCGACGCGATGGGCATGGACTGAGCGGGGAGACCACGATGTCACGTTTTTTCCGGCGCAAGAAATACTGCAAGTTCACGGCCGACGGCACCGACCAGATCGATTACAAGGATCTGGCGACGCTCAAGGCTTACATCACCGAAACCGGCAAGATCGTTCCGAGCCGCATCACGGGCACGCGCTCGTTCTATCAGCGCCAGCTCGCGATCGCGATCAAGCGGGCGCGGTACCTCGCGCTCCTGCCGTACACCGACCAGCACTGAGGCCCCGGGGCGCGAGCCCGCGGCTGGATGCGAACCGATGAGCGCGCTGTTGAACTGGATGACCGCGAATCCGGTCCGGGCCTTTCTGGCCGCTGGATTTGCTTCGCTGATCGCGCTCGTCGCGCTGCCGATGGCGGCCTGGTTGCCGGGCGGGATCGTCGTGCTCGCCCTGCTCGCGAGCGGGCGCGCCGTCGCGCTCGCGGCCGCCGCCGGTGCGGCGATCGCGCTCGTCTGGGCATTCGCGCCGCTCTTCGGCGCCGGACCCGCGCTCGTGATCGCGACCGTGGCCCTCGGACCGTCGGTGGTCGCGGGCTTCGCGCTCATCGGCACCCGCAGCCTCAGCTTCGTGTTCCAGGCGCTGACCGTCGCCGCCTGCCTGCTCGTGATCGGGATTCACGGCCTGCTCGGCGATCCGCAGGGCGTGCTGATGCCCGTCATCGCGGACCTCGAGCCAATGCTGCGCCGCACCGCGGAGACGCTGTCGCAGTTCGGAATCGAGCGCTCGCCGGCAGAAATCGGCGCGGCCACGGCGCGTGTCGCCTGGGCGACGCTCGGCTGGATGGTGCTCCTGCACGCATTTCTGGCGCAGTGCGCCGGAATGTGGGGTTTCGGCCGCCTGCGCGAACCGGGGCTCTTCGGCCGCGAGTTCCGCGGCCTCAAGCTCGGGCGCTTCATCGCCTGGTTGCTCGTCGCCACCTTCGCCGCGAGCCTGATTTCGCACCGGTTGCTCGGGCATGGCTGGCAGGTGGCCGACGACGTTCTCTTCGTGCTGGCGGCGGCCTTCCTGGTGCAGGCGCTCGCGGTCGTGCACGGGTTGCGTGAACTCCAGGTCATCGGCGCGCTGCCGGTCGTCCTGGCCTACGTGGCGGTGATATTGGTGCCGATGGCCCTGGTTGGCGTCGGATTCGCGGATACCTGGGTCCGCTTTCGCGAGCGCTTTGCGCCGCGTCAAGGAGTGTAAGTTGATGGAAGTCATCCTGTTACAGAAGATCGCGAACCTCGGCGACATCGGCGATCGCGTGAAAGTGAGGCCGGGCTACGGCCGGAATTTCCTGCTGCCCGGCGGCAAGGCGACGCTCGCGACGGCCGAGAACATCGCCAGGTTCGAGAGCCGCCGCGCGGAGCTCGAAGTCAAGGCCGCTTCCGATCTGGAGTCGGCGCAGGCGCGTGCGGCGGCGCTCGAGGGATTCACTCTCAGCATCACCGCCAAGGCCGGAAGCGAAGGCAAGCTATTCGGTTCGATCAGCACGACCGACATCGCCGAGGCCTGCCTCAAGGCCGGCCAGCGGATCGAGCGCGCGGAAGTCCGACTGCCGGGCGGCCCGATCCGCATGGTCGGCGAGCACGTCATCACGCTGCATCTGCACAGCGACATCGACGTCCAGGTGCCGCTCACGGTGATCGCGGAAGAGTAAGCTTCCGGCTCATGGTCGCGATGATCCGCCAGGACGAGATCCGCACGCCGCCGCATTCGGTGGAGGCGGAGCAGGCCGTGCTCGGCGGCCTGATGCTCGATTCGAACGCCTGGGATGCCGTCGCCGACATCGTCCTCGCCGCGGATTTCTACCGGCGCGATCACCGGCTCATCTTCGAGGCGATTGCCGAAGTCGCCGAAAGTCGCGGTTCCTGCGACGCGGTCACGGTGTCCGAGCATCTCGAGCGCAAGGGCCGGCTGGACGAGATCGGCGGGCTCGCGTATCTCGGCACCATCGCGCGCGACACGCCTTCCGCCGCCAATGTCCGTGCCTATGCCGAGATCATCCGCGAACGATCGATCCTGCGGCAGCTCGTCGCCGCGGGCGGGGAGATCGCGGCAGCGGCTACCGACGGCCGCGGCCGGTCGGCCTCAGAACTCGTCGATGAGGCGGAACGGCGCGTCTTCGAGATCGCCGAGCGCGGGAGCCGCGGAAAGTCCGGATTCATCGCGATCAAGGACGTCCTGCCGCAGACGATCGACCGTCTCGACATGCTGCATCAGACGCCTGGAGAGCTCCGCGGCGTTCCGAGCGGGTTCACGCAGCTCGACCGGAAGACGACGGGCTTCCAGCCGGGGGACCTGGTCGTGATCGCAGGCCGGCCCTCGATGGGCAAGACGACGCTTGCGGTCAACATCGCGGAAAACGCCGCGATCGCAAAGGGCGTTCCCTCCGCGATCTTTTCGATGGAGATGTCGGCCGAGCAGTTGACGCTCAGGCTGATTTCGTCGCTCGGCCGCGTGAACCAGACGCATCTGCGCACCGGCAATTTCTCGGAAGAGGACTGGTCGCGCATCCAGGGCGCAATGGCGCAGCTATCGGTCGCGCCGCTGTACGTCGACGAGACTCCCGCATTGACGCCGACCGAGGTTCGAGCGCGCGCGCGACGGCTGAAGCGCGAGCGGGGGCTCGGGTTGATCGTCGTCGACTATCTGCAGCTCATGCAGGTCAGCGGCACCAAGGAGAATCGCGCTACCGAGATTTCCGAGATCTCGCGAAGCCTGAAGGCGCTCGCGAAGGAACTTCAGGTGCCCGTGATCGCGCTGTCGCAACTCAATCGCGCGGTCGAGCAGCGCACCGACAAGAAGCCGGTGATGTCGGACCTTCGCGAATCTGGCGCCATCGAGCAGGACAGCGACGTGATCCTCCTGATCTACCGCGAGGAAGTCTACGATCCGAATACGACGCGCCGCGGCGTCGCGGACATCATCATCGCGAAGCAGAGAAACGGCCCGATCGGCGAAGTGCAGCTGACCTTCCTCGGCGAATACACGCGCTTCGAGAATCTGGTGGCCGAGTCCTACGGCGAGGGCGCGTTCTGAGCGCGGCTCCGCGCGCTGTAATCGATACGGCGGCGCTCCAGCACAATTTGTCCCGGGTGCGCGAATTCGCGCCCGGCCGCCGCGTGCTCGCGGTGATCAAGGCGAATGCCTATGGCCATGGCATCGTGACAACGGCCGAGGCGCTCGGCACGGCGGACGCGTTCGCGGTCGCGCGCCTCGAGGAGGCGGTCATGCTGCGCGCCGCGGGCTGTCGCGCCCGCATCGTGCTTCTCGAGGGCGTCGCCGATGCGCGCGAACTCGGGCAGGCGGCGCAACTCGGGCTGGAGCCGTTCGTGCACCAGACCGCGCAGATCGAGCTGCTCGAGGTCTGGCGCGGCGCCCATTCATTCCAAGTCTGGCTCAAAATCGACAGTGGCATGGGGCGCCTCGGATTCAAACCCGCGGAGCTGCCGGCGGCGGCCGCCAGGATTTCGGCCTGCGCGCGTGTCGCCGGGCCCGCGAATCTCGTGACGCACCTGGCCGAAGCCGAGCAGCGCGGCAATGCGACCACTCGCGCGCAGATCGACCTCTTCAACGAGATGACCCGCGGAATGCCGGGCGAACGCAGCATCGCCAATTCCGCGGGCTTGATCGCCTGGCCCGACGCGCAGGCGGACTGGGTGCGGCCGGGCATCATGCTTTACGGCATATCGCCGTTTGCGGATGCGATCGGCGCGGATCTCGGCCTCAAGCCCGTGATGACGCTCGAGACCCGGGTCCTGGCACTCAAGGATCTCGCCGCAGGCGACCGCGTCGGATACGGCGGGACGTGGACGGCAAAGCGTGGCGCGCGCATTGCGATTGCCGCTGCCGGCTACGGCGACGGCTACCCGCGGAGCGCGGCCAACGGGACGCCGGTGCAGGTCAATGGCATGCCCGCGGAACTCGCCGGCCGCGTTTCGATGGACATGCTCGCAATCGACGTGAGCGACGTGCTTCAGGTTTCGGTCGGCGATCCGGTCCAGCTCTGGGGCCCTGCAGTGCCGGTCGAGCGCGTCGCGGCTGGTGCCGGGACGATCGGCTACGAATTGACCTGCCGCGTCAGCCGGCGCGTGCGTTTCGAACGACGGCCGTGAAAGTCCTGGTCACCGGTGCTTCAGGTCGCATCGGCGGCGCGATCGCAGCCCGGCTCACGCTCCGCCACCAGGTGACCGGCGTCGACCTCCGCCCCGGCGCGCTCACGTCGGCGCTTGCCGACGTCCGCGACACGGGCCGCATGGCGTCCCTCTGCGCCGGCATGGACGCCGTCGTCCACACGGCGTCGCTCCACGTGCCCGACCTCGCTGCGCGGACCGGGCAGGAGTTCCGGGAAGTCAATGTGGACGCGACCCGCCGTCTGTTGCGGGTCTGCGGCGAAGCGGGCATTCGCCGATTCGTCTACACCAGCACGACTTCGGTCTACGGTGATGCACTCCTGCCCGAGGCGGGTGCCGCCGTCTGGGTCACCGAAGCGCTGGAGCCGCGGCCACGCGACATCTATGACGAGACCAAGCTTGCGGCGGAGGCGGCCTGCGCCGACGCGGCGCGGCAGGGAATGGCCTGCATCAGCCTCCGAATGTCCCGGTGCTTCGAGGAGGAGCCGCGGCTCGTCGCGATTTACCGGCTGTACCGGGGCGTCGATGCCCTTGACGTCGCACAGGCGCACGAACTCGCGCTTGAGGCCGCGCGGCCGGGGCACGAAATCTACAATGTCTCCGCGCCGTCGCCGTTCACCGCCGACGATTGCCGGCGGCTCTTCGTGGAAGCGGAGTCGGTGGTGCTCGAGCGATACCCGTGGGCAGCGTCCGAGTTCGCGCGGCGCGCCTGGCTGTTGCCACGGTCCATCGACCGCGTTTATGTTGTCGACAAGGCGATCGCGGAACTCGGCTACCGGCCGCAGCACGATTTCGCCTCGCTGTTTCGGCGTCCGTCACCCTGACCGGCCGCCTGGGGAGGAATCGCGATGTCGAGTGTCGGTTATCACGAGCCTGTCGAGGAACTGTCGGACGAGACGCGCGACATGCATCGCGCCATCGTCTCGCTGATGGAAGAGCTGGAGGCGGTCGACTGGTACAACCAGCGCGCGGACGCGTGCAAGGACCCGGAGCTGCGGGCGATCCTTGCCCACAACCGCGACGAGGAAAAAGAGCACGCAGCGATGGTGCTGGAATGGATCCGCCGTCACGACACCGTGCTGTCGAAGGAGCTCAAGGAATACCTGTTCAGCAACGCGCCGATAGCGCACGGCTGATCCGCTCGCGAGGAGCCAACCGATGGCGATTGTCTGGCCAGCCTTCGCGCTCGTTGCGCTGACCGCTTTCGTAATGCTGCGTCTTGCGCGCCTCAGGTTTGCGGCTGTCGCAGGCGGCCGCGTCGACCCGCGTTTCTACAAGGTTTTGCGGGGCAACGGGGAACCCGACGAAGTCGCGGCCGTCGCGCGCAACCTGAACAATCTTCACGAAGCGCCGACACTCTTCTATGCGGGAACCGCGATCGCGTTGGCGGCGGGCGAGGCAGGCACGCTCCTGGTGTCGCTCGGCTGGGCCTACGTTGCATTCAGGGTCGTGCACAGCACGATTCATCTGAGTTCAAACCGCGTGCTCTGGCGCTTTCGCGCATTCGCGGCAAGCTGGCTCGTGCTGATCGCCTACTGGGTCGTGCTCGGCATCGGGCTCGCGGCGGCCTGAGGGCCGATCATCTCTTGGGCGGCGCGATGTGGAAGGCCTTTGTCTTCGGCGCGGTCGTCGCCGGTTCGATCGGACCGATCGCGCTCCTGATTTTCGGCATCGCAGCCCGGCAGGGGTTCGCGGCCGGCGCGTTCGCAGGACTCGGCGCCGCGCTTGCAGATCTCCTCTATGCTCTCGCCGCATTCTGGCTTGGCGCGCTGCTCCTGCCGCTCGTCACGGCGCATGAGACGTCGATACGCGTCGCCTGCGCCGCTCTCCTGGTCGGGCTCGGCTTGACCCTGTTGCTGCGCCAGGCGCGGGCGGATGAAGCGCCCGTCGCGCCGCGTCAGGCCGCGGGTTCACTGCTGCCGATCTTCGTCCTCACGATCGTGAATCCGATGACGCTGGTCGTATTCGCCGCCGTTGTGCCGCAGTTGCCCGTCGCGGGCTCCTTCGGCAATGCCGCCTGGCTCGCCCTCGGGCTATTTGCAGGGAGCTTCCTGATTCAGGTTCTGATCGCGGGCTGTGGTGCGGCGCTCGGTTCGGCCCTGCCGGGTGCAGGCATGCGGCGTGCGATCAATGTCGCGGCCGCCACGGGCATCCTGGCGTTCGGGGCCTACGGGCTCGTCGACGCGCTCTAGGCATCGAAGAAGCCCATCTTGACGCCGGCGAGCGTCACGACGTCGTTGTCGTGGAGCCTGCGGGCCTGAGGACCGATCGGCTGGCCGTTCACCAGCGGGAAATCGCCGGGCTTGCTGCTTTCGACATGAACGACGTAGTAGCCGTCGGCGCGGCGGCTGATGGCGGCCACCTGCACGCCAGGACGGCCGAGCGTGGTCAGTGTCTTCGCCAGTTCGAGTTCGCGGCCGGCGAACTGGCCCGAAAGCACCTGGAGCTTGGCGGGCCGGGAGGGAGCGCCTTTTTCCTGGGGCGAGGCGGCGGCACGGATTTCCGGTGCAGGCGCCGCAGCGGCCGCAGGCGCCGGAGTGATCGAATCCGCGGCGGCCTTGAGCCGCGCTTCGTTGACCTGGCCGGGCTGGATGACGAGCGTGCGCTCGAATTCGTCCTGCTCGGAGCTCTCGACCTGGCTGTCGACGAAGCGCAGGTGATGGTGCCCGATCGTGATGACGTCGCCGTGGGTCAAGGCATGCTTCTTGATGAGCTTGCCGTTGACATAGGTTCCGTTGGTGCTGTTGAGATCCTCGAGGAAGGAATCGTTGAGGATGTTGATGATCAGGCCGTGATGGCCGCTGACGGCCGCGTTGTCGATGCGGACATCGTTGTCCGGCAGTCGACCGACCGTGTACCGCTCTTTGGTCATGTTGTATTCCGCCATGACCTGACCGTCCAGACTCAAGATAAGGCGCGCCATCGTCTCCCTCGCACTCAGTTATCCGAACCAGGCCAATATTCTGTCAAGTATGCCGCGCCGCGCGGGGAAAAGTTCGACCACCTGCGCAAGCACGACCGAGATGTTGTCCCGGCCGCCGCTATCATTGGCCAACTGGACCAACTGTCTAGCGACTGTATCAAGATTACCGCCGAAAGTACTGATTGTTAAGTGAATATCCTCGTCCTCGACCATGTCGGTCAGGCCGTCGGAACAGAGGACCAGCCAGTCGCCGGGCTCGACCGGCAGCTCGTGCACCTCGACATCGACCGTCGCTTCAACGCCCAGCGCCCGCGTCACGTAGTTCTTGTTGGTGGCACGCTGCGCCTCTTCGGCCGAGTAAAACCCGCGGTCGACCAGCTCCTGCAGCAGCGAATGGTCCATGGTCAGCTGCTCGAAACTGTTCTTGCGGAGGCGATACAGACGCGAGTCGCCGACGTGGGCAACCGAGATGCGGTTGTTGTGCAGAAGCGCGGCGACCACGGTCGTGCCCATGCCCTCGCACTGGGTCTGCGACTTCGAAGTCTGGTGGATGATCTTGTTGGCGCGCGCGATCGCGTCTCGCAAGATGATGCTCGGGCGGTGCAATCCGGTCGACTTGTCGTTGCCGTCGAGTTCCTGCGCCAGGAACGCCTCTCGCACCAGGTTCGTGATCGTCTTGACCGCAATCCCGCTCGCGACCTCGCCCGCGTTGTAGCCGCCCATCCCGTCGGCGAGCACGTACAGGCCGATATCGCCATCGAGTGCGATCGAGTCTTCGTTGTGCTCGCGCACCTTGCCGGTGTCGGTCAGGCCGACGGCTTGCACCCGGTTGCGGAGCGAGACGTAGCGACCCATCAGCGCAGCGCCGGGTCGATTTCGCGCGCGCAGTCGCGCAGCGCCTGGGCCATTTCGCCGCCACCGCGATAACGCAGTTCCGGATCCTTTTCCAGCGCGCGATCGATGATCGCGGAAAGAGCGGCCGGCAGATCGGGCCGCACGACGCGCAATGGCGGGTGCGGTTCCGCGGAAATCTTCTGCATCAATCCCGGTATCGAGTCGGAACGAAAAGGCAGCATGCCCGTCAGCAGCTGGAAGAGGGTGACACCCAGCGAAAACAGGTCCGACTGCGCGGTCACGGGCCGCGCATCGAGCTGTTCGGGCGCCATGTAGGAAGGCGAGCCGAGTATCACGCCGGTGCGCGTCGCGCGGCTGTTCTCGAGCCGCGCCACGCCGAAATCCATGACCCGCACCCGGCGGTTCTTCTGGTCGAAAACGATGTTGGCGGGTTTGATGTCGCGGTGAATGACGCCGCGCTGGTGCGCGAAATAGAGCGCATCCGCGACCCGGGCGCACATCTCGCAGACGAGCCGCGGTGGCAGCATGCGGCCCTCGGTCGCGTGCATGCCGAGATTGACGCCCTCGACGTATTCCATCGCGAGGTACACCTGGCCCTCATGCTCACCGGCCTCGCGGATCTCGACGATGTCGGGATGTGCGAGCGAACCCGCCGCGTCGGCCTCGCGCAGCAGGCGGAGCTTGGCTTCGTCCAGCAGGTCATCCGGCCAGTCGTCGGCGAGGGACAGGAGCTTGAGCGCGACAATGCTGCCGTTTCGTTCGTCGATCGCGCGGTAGACCATCGCAGTCGCCCCGCGGCCCAGCTGCTGTTGAAGCCGGAAGTGGTGGAATAGCTGGCCCGGGCGGAACGTGAGGCCGCGGGAACGGTTGGGCGGCTGCTGGCCCGCGGCCGGCGGCTTCTCCGCCACCGCGACCTCGAGCGGCTTGCCGAACCGGGGGTTCGTTTCGCCCGCTTTATTGCTTGACCCGCCGGACAAGCCTCGCAGCCATCCGCCGCGACTGGAATCGTCAGGCATGCGCGGTCCGATCCGTTATCACCCTGATCCGCGAATCATAAACGCGCATTGCTCCCGCCGATACAGCCACGGGCCGAATTTTCAAAAGCTTATGGGTGAAACCGCGACTTGGGCCGCAATCCGCTTCGCCGTTTTCGACCGCAGGTCGCGTGCTAGCATCGCCGCTTCCCGTTCCGGACCCTTGGGAATCTCCGATGGCCAAACCCCGCACGGTGTTTGTCTGCTCGTCCTGTGGCGCCGATGCGCCTCGCTGGAGCGGGCAGTGCTCGGCCTGCGGCGAATGGAACACGCTCGCACCCTTTGCGGAACCGCGCGCGCGCGCAGCAGGGCGAAGCGACACGCGACGCGCCGAACGGCCCGAAACCATCGCACGCCTCGTGACCGAGGCGGAAATCCGCCTGCCGACCGGAATCGCGGAATTCGACCGCGTGCTGGGCGGTGGCCTGGTACCGGGTTCGGTCACGCTGATCGGCGGCGAACCGGGAATCGGCAAGTCGACACTTCTCCTGCAATGCGCGGCGGCGCTCGCCCGCGAAAACGGCGTGCTGTATGCGACGGGAGAAGAGTCGGTCCGTCAGGTGGCCGAGCGCGCGCGGCGGCTCGCCGTCGATGCGGGTGCCTTGAAGCTCGTCGCGGAGACGGCGGTTGAGCGCATCCTGGAATTCGGGAACGAGGCGGGTGCGCGGGTCATCGTCATCGATTCGATCCAGACCATGTCGGTGGCAGGTCTCGACGCCGCGCCAGGTGCCGTGACGCAGCTCCGCGAATCCACGGCGAGCCTGGTCCGGCATGCCAAGAGCACGGGCGCCTCCGTGCTCCTGATCGGGCATGTGACGCGCGAAGGCGTCATCGCGGGTCCGCGGGTGCTCGAGCACATGGTCGACACCGTGCTTTACTTCGAAAGCGACTCCGGCAGCCGCTTCCGCGTCATCCGCGCGGTCAAGAACCGCTTTGGTGCGGTCAACGAAATCGGCGTGTTCGCGATGGAGGAACGCGGCCTCAGGGAGGTCCGCAATCCATCGGCGATTTTCCTGTCGCGGAGCATCGATCCCGTCCCCGGTTCGGTCGTGACGGTTGCGCGCGAAGGCACGCGGCAGATGCTGATCGAGGTGCAGGCACTCGTCGATGCCAGCCAGATCTCGAATCCGCGGCGCGTCGCCGTCGGTTTCGAGGCGAACCGGGTCGCGCTCCTGCTCGCCGTCCTGCACCGCCACGCGGGCGTCGCGCTGCACGCCCATGACGTGTTCGTGAACGTCGTCGGTGGAGTCCGGCTCGTCGAGACGGCGGCGGACCTCGCCGTGATTGCAGCGCTCTGTTCGAGCCTGAATGGCAGACCGCTGCCACAGGACCTCGTCGTGTTCGGCGAAATCGGCCTGACCGGCGAGATTCGGCCGGTGCCGTACGGCGAGGAGCGATTGCGCGAAGCGGCCAAGCACGGCTTCCGGCGCGCAATCGTGCCAAGAGCCAATGTTCCGCGGCAGCTGCCGGAAGGACTCCAGATCGCCCCGGCTGCGAAAGTCTCGGAGGCGCTCGCCGCCCTCGGCTGAGGTCATTCCTGCGCGGGGAGCCGCCGGAGACGCGCGGTGCGCACGGCGTTGCCGGCGACCTGGAGCACCTCGATCGACGACTCGCCGATCCGGAGCACGGCGCCAGGCTCCGGAATCGCTTCAAGTCGCTCGACGATGAGGCCGGAGAGCGTGCGAGGCCCGTCGACTGGCAATCCGCAGCCGAGCCTGCGGTTGATCTCGCGCAGGCTGAGCGCTCCGGCCACGACGTGGCTGCCGTCCGCGCGCGCGTCGATGCGCCCGAGCGGGGGCTCGGCCTGTGTCGTGAATTCTCCGACGACTTCCTCGAGGATATCCTCGAGTGTCACGAGTCCCTGGAGATCGCCGTATTCGTCGACGACGAAGGCGATGCGGCGCCGCAACCTGCGAAAGCGCAGCAGCTGGTCGTAAAGCGTCGTCCCTGCCGGCGTAAAGAGCGCTTCGCGCCGCGTCGCGATCTCGCGGAGCCGGTCGCGTGTCAGCCTGCCAAAGGCGAGCTCGTTCGCGACGAGCCGCATGTGGACTATGCCGTGCACGCGGTCGAAATCGCCGTCAAAGAGCGGGATCCGCGTATGCGAGGTTTCGCGCAGTTGCCTGCTGATCTCGTCCCAGTCGGCGCTGATGTCGATGCCGTCGATTTCGCTGCGCGGCACCATCACGTCTTCGACCCGGCGGCGCTCGAGTGCGAGCAGGGCCTCGACCATACCCTGGCGTTCGGTGGGCAGGGCGACGAGCGTATCCGCGATATCGGCCATGGATTCGGCCGAAGCGCCCGCAGTTTCATCCGCGTTGTCTCTCTGCGGCAGCAGGAGGAAGTACGGGGCCACGAGCCAGACCACGAAGTGCGCGGACTGTTCGCGAAGCACGCCGTCGCGGCGCAGCCAGCCGAGACTGGCGAGCAGGACCAGGAGCGCGAGGCCAACGGCCACGGCGACGGCGACGGCCAGTCGCGCGCTGTCGGGCGCGAGCGCAATGCAGGCGATGAGAGCGGCCAGAACCGACGCCCGGAGACTTGCCGTAGCGAGTCGCGTGCGCCGCGGTTCGTCACCCATGCGGCGACGAAGCCTCGCAGTCCAGTGCTCACGGAACGATGCCGGCGCGGCGCGGCGCGTTCGCAAGGCCGGTATTGCCGCCTCGACGAGGCCGGCCAGCACGAAGAGGGTGATCACCGCGATCAATGCGCCCAAGGACTCAACCCCAATGCCGGCCGAGCAGGATCTCCAGCACGAACTTGCTGCCGAAATAGGCGATCGCGAGCACGACGAAACCTGCAATCGTGTAGCGTGCCGCCTTGCGTCCGCGCCAGCCGTATCGCCAGTGGCCGAACAGCAGGCAGGCGAATATGGCCCAGGCCACGAGCGCGAGAACCGTCTTGTGCACGAGGTGCTGAGCGAACAGATCGGTCACGAACAGCAGTCCGGCCAGGATCGCAACCGTGAGCGCCGCGAGGCCGATCGCGAGAACCGAAAACAGGGCGCGCTCCAGGCTCTCGACCGGGGGCAGGGAAGCGAGCCAGCCGGCCGGACGGCCGCTCCTGAGTTCCGAGTCCTGCAACGCGAGCATCACCACGAAAACCGCGGCGATCGCAAACATGCCCGCGGAGCCCATCGAGAGCACGACGTGCACGGCAAACGGCCAGCCGCTCGCTCCGATTTCGTGCGGCGGCGGCAGGCTCCCGGTACCGGCGGCGAGCAGTGCGGCGAGACCGAGGACGACGGCCGCGACCGCACGAAATCTCGGCGCGAACACGGCGAGCAGCCCACCGGCGCCGACCGCGAGGCCCATCAGCGACACGCTGTCGGCGAGCCCGAGTGTCAGCCCGGCTGCGGGTTGTTGCGCGTCCACGAGCCAGGTGGCGTGCGCGATGAGAGCCGCGACCGCGAGGTAGAGAGTGGGCTCATGAAAAGCGGCGCGCGGCGCCGAGCGACGGGCCGCGTGCAGGGCCGCGGCGGCTGCGACCAGATAGAGCAGGATGACGAGAAATCCGCGCAACGAATGGCGACTCCCGGGACGCGCCTGAGCATTGTACAGGGCGTCGGCGAAGGCGGTCGCGCGCCGCCTTATAATCCGCGGCGGCACGGCATTGCGGCTTCGCCGCGAGGCATATCCGATGTTTGATGCGCTCGCCGACCGGCTCGGCAAGGCCGTCGATTCGCTTCGCGGGCGCGGACGCCTGACCGAGGAGAACATCGTGGACACGCTCCGTCAGGTCCGCATGGCGCTCCTCGAGGCGGATGTCGCAGTGCCGGTCGTAAAGTCCTTCACCGACGCGGCGCGCGCGCGCGCGGTCGGCACCGAGGTGATGCGCAGCCTCACGCCCGGCCAGGCCTTCATCCGCGTCATTCACGAGGAGCTGACGCGGGTCATGGGCGAACCCGGCCGCGGGCTCAACCTGCACGCGGCGCCGCCGGTCGTCGTGCTGCTCGCGGGACTCCAGGGCGCCGGCAAGACCACGACGGCCGCGAAGCTCGCGCGGCATTTGATCGAGCGGCAGCGCCGGAATCCGCTGCTCGTGAGCACAGACGTCTATCGTCCGGCAGCCATGACGCAACTCGAACGGCTCGCAGGCCAGGTCGGGGCGGCGTACTTCAGCCCGCCCGTCGGCGCGGCGCCGGTCGAAATCGCGTCCGCTGCCGTCGATCACGCGCGACGGCACCTGCACGACGTCGTTATCGTCGACACCGCGGGCCGCCAGCACGTCGACCGGGGAATGATGGACGAGATCCAGGCGATCGATCGGGCAAGCGGCGCGACCGAGCGCCTGTTCATCGTGGACAGCATGGCCGGACAGGACGCCGTCAAGGCGGCGGAAAGCTTCGACAAGGCGCTCGCGCTCACCGGTGTGATCCTCACGAAGGCGGACGGCGACGCGCGCGGGGGTGCTGCGCTGTCGGTACGCCAGGTGACGGGCAAGCCCATCCTCTTCATGGGCGTCGGCGAAAAAATCGAAGCGCTCGACGTGTTTCATCCGGAACGCGTCGCTGCGCGCATTCTCGGCATGGGCGACGTGCTGTCGCTGATCGAGCAGGTTCAGACCACGGCTGACCAGGACAAGGCCGCGAAGCTCGCCGCCAAGCTGACCAAAGGCAAAGGATTCGATTTCATGGATCTGCGGGACCAGCTCGCCGAGTTCAATCGCATGGGCGGCGTCGCCGCGCTCGCCAGCAAGCTGCCGACCCAGTCGCTCCCGCCGGGCGCTCTCGCCCAGGTGGACGAGAGCTCGATCCGCCGTCAGATCGGAATCATCGATTCGATGACGCCCGACGAGCGGCGCCGGCCCGCGATCATCGCTGCCTCCCGCAAGCGCCGCATCGCTGCGGGCGCGGGCGTCCCGGTTCAGGAAGTGAACCGGCTGCTGAAGCAGTATCTCCAGATGGAAAGGGTGATGAAAAAGATGCGGGGCGGCGGACTCGCGAAGCTTCTCAGGGGCCTGTCGGGGCAGTTGCCGGGCCGCGGCGGGCCCCGCTGAGCCGGGCCGGGCCGCGATCCTGCGTAAGCCTTTCATTCACCGAGTGATTTGAGTAGAATGCGCCGCTCTTTGACGGGGCCGCTAGCCCCGCGGAACTGACGCAGCCAGGCTGCGAGGGATTCAACCGATGGTCACGATTCGACTGACGCGCCGCGGCGGCAGGAATTTGCCCTTCTATCACGTCGTCGTCACCGACAGCCGCAAGCGCCAGGGCGGCACGGTGCTCGAGCAGGTGGGTTTCTTCAATCCGGTCGCCCGTGGCAAGGACCGCAAGCTCGAACTCGACCTGACGCGGATCGCGTACTGGACCGGCACCGGCGCAACGATGTCGGACCGCGTGCGCTCGCTGGTCACTGCGGCCAGGAAGCAAGCGGCGGCCTGATCGGCCTGCTGCTGCTCGCGCGATTCCGGTGACACGGGTCGTGCTCGGACGCATTGCGGGGCCGTTCGGCGTTCGAGGCTGGGTCAAGATCGCCTCGTTCACGGACCCTCCCGAACAGATTCTGGATTTTCCGCTGTGGCGCGCCGATCGGCCGGACGGCGGCACGTGTGAGTTGCGGCACGCCGAGGGCCGTCGTCACGGCAAGGGCCTGGTCGTGCGGCTCGAGGGCATCGAAGACCGCGATGCGGCACTCGCGCTCGCGAAGCCGGAGTTGTGGATCGAGCGCCGGGAACTGCCGGCACTGAAGGAGGGCGAGCATTACCGGGCGGACCTGATCGGCCTCGAGGTCGTGAACCTGCAAGGCGAGCGGCTCGGCCGCGTCGATCATTTCCTCGACATGCCGGCAGGCGCCGTGATGGTCGTTGTCGGCGAGCGTGAGCGCTGGCTGCCGACGGGCCGGGACCGGCTCGTTGGCGTGGACGTCGAGGGCGGCAGGATTACCGTCGATTGGGACGCGGAGTTCTGAGCGATGCGGATCGAAGTCGTCACGCTTTTTCCGCAGCTCGTCGAGGCGGGACTTGCAGCCGGCGTCCTGGGACGGGCCGTGAGTTCAGGCCGGCTCGAAGTCGGTCTCGAGAATCCGCGGAGTCACGCAGAGGACCCGCACCGCACGGTCGATGACCGCCCGTTCGGCGGCGGACCCGGGATGGTGCTCAAGGCGGTGCCGCTCGCAGCGGCTCTGCGCGCCGCGGCGGCGCGATTGCCTGCGAACGCGCCGATGATCGGACTCTCGGCGCATGGCCGGCCGTTCTCCCAGGCGGTGGCCCGGAGACTCGCGGAGTTGCCGGGATTCGGCCTGGTGGCCGGACGTTACGAAGGCATCGATCAGCGCGTTTCGGACGCGCT
>DASWIQ010000151.1:0-3537 GCA_036397615.1 Steroidobacteraceae bacterium | reverse complement strand
CCCACGCCGATTGCAATCCGGCTGTCGTTTCCATTTCGCACGACGGAAACATCGGGGGTTGCATAGAAGCGTTGCGGCCCGTTTCCGAGTCGTGCGAGCAATCGGACTTCCGCGAGCTCGGCTGCTATGCGGCGGCTCGTGAAATCGAGCCGCCACAATCCGCCTGTGACGTCCGCGAGGTAGGCGCGATCGACGTAGCCGTCGCCGTCGAGATCGAGTGCACGAGGTGAGGCGGGGAGGCTGGCAAGCCCGGGAATACGAAGATTGCTCGCTTCATCTTCGCCGCCCGACCACAGCGGCCGGCCCGTGATCGCGTCCACAATAAAGAGCGAGTTACCGGCGCCGGCTCCGGCCGCCTGGGCCGAATCGAAACGGCGATCGTAACCGCCGGAGAGCAGTACGACCCAATCGCCGGGGCTCTGCCCGGAACCCTCGACGGTGAGTCGCGTCACGACCGCTTCGGCCCGGCTTTCGACTTCGCGTGCCGGCATTTCGATCGACCAGAGCAATTTCGGATCGTCGGCCGATGAGATGTCGAGCGAGTAGTACCGGTTGCCGCCGCGTCCAAGGCCGAACAGGAGCCATAGGTGCTCCCCGGTGTCGATGCGCCCGTCGCCATTCGGATCGTGCCGATGCAGGACGAGCGGACCGTCGATCCCGTGGCCGCGGACGGTTGTGGTCTCGTTCCGCAGCAACTCCGGCAGGCGCGGCAAGAGCTCCTTCGGCAACCAGGCCCATTGCTCGACGCCGCTGTCGGCGTCGAGGGCGTGCAACAGACCGTCATGCGTTGCCGCGTAGACGAGTTGACGGCCGGATTCCGGATAGTCGACGACGACCGGCGAGTGTGGACCGGGATCTCCGAGATTTCGCTCGCCGGCGAGCCAGGCAATGACATCCTCAGGCGAGTTCCCGGGAATCAGTCGATTTGCCTGATCGAGCAGCCGCGGGCTCGCGATATCGGAATGAATGCGCCGCGCGTCAGGTGTCGGCAGTCGGCCCGCAGCGCCACCGGTCAGCAGATTCGAGTCCTGAGAATCGCTCCAGAGACTCCGTGAGCCGGGCTTCGGCAGGCCGGTGTCCGGGTCGATCGCGATTTCGCCGTCGCGATCGACGAGGGCGGGCGGGGACAATGGCGAGTCAGGCGCGCGCAGGCCGTACCTGAAGAGATTGCCGACCCAGCGTTCACGGGCGAGCGGTGCGGTCAGGCCGAATATGACTCCGGGTTCCCGCGAATCGCCGGCGAACGGCGTCAGCCCAGCGGCAGAGAGTTGCGGATCCGCGGGAACTGCGGCGTCATGCTGAAAGCTGCGGGCGATCAGATTGATGTAGGCCAGCGGATCGGCAACCGATCCTTTCGTGGCGGGGAGTCCGTCCAGCGCCGGCTCGGGAACAATCCAGTCCATCCGCGCGTGTTGCGCGCCGGGCTGTCCTTCGCTCAGGTCGGCAGCCGCGATCCATTGTTCCAACGCGGCGAGACAGCTCGCGCCGCAACCGCCGGTCAACTCGTCGAATCGCGGCAAGCCGCCGGCGGCGGACGTGGCCAAGTCATCGTCGGAAGTTGCTGCGGCAGTGAGGTACGCGAGCGACACCGGTCGGCAGGCATGGTTGAACGGCGAGAGATACCGCGCCGGCGCAATCGCATCGACTGCAGCGGTATCCATTCGCTCGTCAGTTCCGAAGCGGATTGCCCCGCCTGAGAGCCACATTGCAGTTTCCGCGAGGGTTTCCGCCAAGGGCGCGCTGCCTGATGGAAGCTCGGTCGCGATGACTTGCAGTTCTGCTGCCGCGAGCGAACTCGCGACGGGTGCGCGGGCGACGTAGCCGCCATCCGGCCCGTCGGGATCGACGCGAAAGAGCGCCACCTCGAGCTCCGCCGTGGCCGAAAGTGCCGCCGACAGCGACCGCAACATCACCTCCGCAACAGTCCGCTCCGCGGGTGCGGGATCGGACTGAAGGTAATTGAGGTAGTTGCCCCCATAGAAAATGTAGGGATCCGCGTGCGGTGAGCTGTCCCACCCGATCTCCCGGGTGTCGTTGTCCCGCCAGGGCCCGCCCGGGCCATCGCTCGCGAACCAGGTGCCCGACGTTGCGCCGTGCCGTCCACGATCGGCGCGACATTCGACGGCTTCCGTGCTGTCAGGCTTCGGTGCCGACCAGTAGCTGCCGTCGGCGCGCCATTGCGCGGCGCGCGATGCGACGAAGAATCCGTGGAGCCCGAGTGCGGAGCGCGCGGCTTCGCATTGCAAACCGCGCATGGGGCGCGATGGCGCGAATTCGAGTCCCGCCTGTTTCGTGCAATCCGGCGCCGGCCCGGCACCGCGACGCCAGTACACGCGCGGCGAATCGCAGCGGGCCGCGGCCGCCAGCCCTGCGCCGTAATCACGCTGCGCGTCGTAGGGCTCACCCACGGTGATTGTCCGTGCCGTCGCGGCGGAGGTATCGATGATCGCAGTCAGGAGCGGCTGGATGCCGCCCGGCAGTGCGGCGCGCAGAATCCAGGCCTCATCGGCGTCCGCGCGACAGCAAAGCGACGCCAGCGCACCGATCAGTACCGCAGATGCGCGCTTCAGGATTCGAATGGTCGCCGCACTCATGTCGTCGGCACCACGAGATAGAATCCCTGCTCGAGCCGGGTGCGGGCGCCGCGACCGGACCGGGCGTCCGCCGTGATGAAGAAGTTCCGGGCCGTGAATGTGCCGGCGTTCTCACCGATGCTGAAACCGGCGGGCAAGGCGCCCGGTCCCTGGGCTTCGCGGGTTTCAGTGCGGAAGTCCGCCGCAGCCGTCGCGTCGTCCGGACGAATCGCCGCCGCGTTCACGCCTCCGCGGCGCGCATCTGCCGCCTGCATCAGCGCATGGGCGATGCCGGTCTCGGCTGCTTCGAATGCGTTCTGCGACATCTGCTGGTGTCCCGCGAGCGCGAGTGCAGTCATCGCGGCCGCGGCCGCCGCGAGGGCGAGGGCGCCGAGGCCGGAGAGCAATACGAGCGCGACGACAAGCGCGGATCCCCGATCACCTGCTTTCACGGCCGCGCACCGTGATTGCGAAGTTCGATCACTCGAGCAACGCGCTTGCGACGGCTCATCCCGGGCTGCGCGGGTTCAGGCACATCGCTTAGGGCCTCGAGTTCGAGCCTCAAGGCGCGTATCGAATCCTCGGGCCGCGGTTCGCCCGGACGTATCCAGCGGTCGACGGCTGTGTCCGCATCGGCCGGATCGTCGACTCCGATCTCGATCTGCATGTCGGCGATTCCGCTGACGAGCTCCTCGTCCTGGAACGCCGGCCGTGTTCCGCCCACCAGCCGCTTGCGTCGAAGCGACGGCCAGTCCCTGCGGCCCGTGGAGTCTGCGCTGATGTAATAGATACCGACTTCGAGATCGTGCCAGCGCGCGTCGGTGCCGAGCGTGCCGATTCCGCTGGCCGAGAGTGCCGCCGTACGGAGATTCGTTTCCAGTTGCAGCCGGCCGGATTGAGGGCGCGTATCGACCGCTGCTGCGTGGCGGACTACGAGCGTGTCGGCATTGGGCGCGTGCCGACC
>DASWIQ010000150.1:0-1625 GCA_036397615.1 Steroidobacteraceae bacterium | reverse complement strand
AGACCGCCTTTCACCTTGCCGGTGATGACGCCCTGCACCTTCTCGCCGGTCTCGAGCGCTTTCTCGAGCTCGAGCCAGGCCGCCATGCGCTTCGCCTTGTCGCGCGAAAGCCGCGTCGCGCCGTAGCCATCCTCGAGCGCCTCGATCGAAACCGCCACGAAGACGCCGGGCTTGACCTCGACATCGCCGGCGTCGTTGCGGAATTCGTCGACCGCGATGATGCTCTCGGACTTCAGTCCCGCGTTTACCACCACGAAGTTCTCATCGACGCTGACCACTTCGGCGGTGATGACCTCGCCGACGCGCATCTCCTTGCGGTTGAGGCTTTCCTCGAAAAGCGCCGCAAACGATTCGCCGGCGGGTTGGGTCGAAGCTGGGGAAATACTGGACATGTAAGAAAAAGACCTTTCAGGCCGCGAGCTTGGAAGCCCGCGGGTCAGGTTGAACATCGGACGCGGCTAGCCGCGTCCGCCGGTTTGCCTTTCCCTGAACCAGCGCACGATCCGCTCGGCGACTTCCTCGATCGAAAGCGCCGAAGAATCCAGCACTTGCGAGTCCGGCGCGGGAGCGAGGGGCGCGAGGGCCCGACTGGCGTCTCGCGCGTCCCGCTGCTCCAAGTCGCGGGAAAGGGCGTGCAGATTAGCATCGAATCCTTTGTCTATCAACTGCTTATATCGCCGTTGGGCCCTGATTTGCGGGTCCGCTGTCAAGAACACCTTGAGGCTCGCATCGGGAAACACGACGGTTCCCATGTCGCGCCCGTCGGCGACCAGGCCAGGCGGCTGAAGAAACGCCCGCTGCCGCTTGAGAAGCGCCTGCCGCACGCCCGGCATGCGCGCTACCTCCGAAGCCCGGTTGCCTGCCGCCTCGCTGCGTATTTCTGAGCTAACGTCTTGATCAAAAAGGAAAACGATTTCCCCCTGGAAGCGGATCTCCATCTCCCGGGCGGCGCGTGCGAGCGCGGCCTCCTCGAGCGTCCCCTGCCGCAACGAGAGCAGGGCGACGAGGCGGTAGAGCGCGCCGCTTTCCAGATAGTGAAACCCGAGCCGCTCCGCCACCCGCCGCGCGATCGTGCCCTTTCCCGACGCCGAAGGCCCGTCGATCGCGATCACCGGAGCGCTCACGCGGCGATGCTCCGGAACGCCTCGAAATAGCCCGGAAAGGTCTTCGCCACGCATTGCGGGTCGTTGATGCGCACCGGCACGCCGCCCAGGGCCACGAGGGAGAAGCTCATCGCCATGCGATGGTCATCGTACGTATCGATTGTTACGCCCGGCTTCAACCCTCGGGGCGAGATCCCGAGAAAATCCGTCCCTTCCTCCACCTCCGCGCCGAGCTTGCGCAGCTCGCGCGCCATCGCGGCGAGCCGGTCGGTTTCCTTCACCCGCCAGCTCGCGATGTTGCGCAGCACGCTCGGGCCGTCGGCAAACAGCGCCATCACTGCCGCGGTCATCGCGGCGTCGGGAATGTGGTTCATGTCCATGTCGATCGCGCGCAGCCTGCCCTTGCCCCTCACTTCGATGCCCTGCGCTTCGAGGGAAACGGCGGCGCCCATGCGCTCGAGCACCTCGGTGAAGCGCACGTCGCCCTGGATGCTCTGGCGACCGACGCCCTCGACCCTGACC
>DASWIQ010000149.1:0-22365 GCA_036397615.1 Steroidobacteraceae bacterium | reverse complement strand
CATTGTCCAATATTCCCCACTGCTGCCTCCCGTAGGAGTCTGGGCCGTGTCTCAGTCCCAGTGTGGCTGGCCGTCCTCTCAGACCAGCTACGGATCGTCGCCTTGGTGAGCCGTTACCTCACCAACTAGCTAATCCGACATGGGCTCATCCATCAGCGCGAGGTCTTACGATCCCCCGCTTTCATCCGAAGATCTTATGCGGCATTAGCCCGGCTTTCGCCGGGTTATTCCCCACTAAAGGGCAGATTCCCATGTATTACGCACCCGTTCGCCGCTCGTCAGCACGTATTGCTACGCCTGTTACCGCACGACTTGCATGTGTTAAGCACGCCGCCAGCGTTCAATCTGAGCCAGGATCAAACTCTTCAGTTCAATGGCTTGAGCTGAAAAAGCGAGATCCAAACTCCAAACATGATCCGGTTTGACCCGGACCGCTGGACGCTTGGTTACTCGCAGTGGCGCCCATTGCTGGACAACCTGACGCGAGTCCCCACACAAATTACCTGCAAATTTTTAAAGAACTCCCTGCCGGCAAAAGCGTCAGGGACGACCTCGTATTTTACCCCGGGTCAGGGGGTCGTACAACATAAATGCCATGCCGCACGAACCCGCCCGGGCCGTCCTTTACCAGGACCGCCCGAGATCGGGGCCGCGCAGTATAGCCCCCCGTTACCGGGAGTCAACGTTCGCCGCGGCCCGTCAGGATTTTTTCAGCGTCACGCGGGCGAACCCGCGTTTCCCGGCCTGCAAAAGGTAGGTCGATCCCGTGTCGAGGGCCGCGTCCCGGGACCCGACGCGCTCGCCGTCTACCCGGACGGCGCCCTGCTCGATCAGGCGGTAAGCCGCGGTCGCGCTGGCGGCAAGACCTGCGTCCTTCAAGACGTTGGCGAGCTTGGCCGACGCGCCCTTGAAGGCGAGCGTCTTCTCGGCGATTGCCTCGGGCAACGCCCCGTCGCGGAATCGGGCGATAAAACGCTCGCGCTCCGACTCGCCCGCGCCTTTGCCGTGATACGTGTCGACGATCTCGACCGCGAGTTCGAACTTGGCATCGCGTGGATTCCGGCCTCCGTCGACGGCCGCGCGGAGTTTCCCGATCTCCGTGAGCGGGCGCGCGGACAGTAGCTCGAAGTAGCGCCACATCAGCTCGTCGGAAATCGACATCAGCTTGCCGAACATGTCGGCCGCCGGTTCATGGATGCCGATGTAATTCCCGAGCGATTTCGACATTTTCTGCATGCCGTCGGTGCCCTCGAGGAGCGGCATGGTCAGCACGACCTGGGGTTCCTGCCCGTAATCGGCCTGCAGCGAACGGCCGACCAGCAGGTTGAATTTCTGGTCGGTTCCGCCGAGTTCCACATCGGCCTTGAGCGCTACCGAGTCGTAGCCCTGCACCAGCGGATAGAGGAATTCGTGCACGGCGATCGGCTGGCCCGCCTTGTAGCGCTTCGAGAAATCGTCCCGCTCCAGCATGCGCGCGACCGTGTACTTCGCCGCGAGCGCGATCATGTCCGCCGCGCTCATCGGGCTGAACCAGCGCGAATTGAAGTCGATGACCGTCCTGTCCGGATCGAGGATCTTGAAGATCTGTTCCTGGTAGGTGCGCGCATTGGCCTGGACTTCCGCGGGAGTCAGGCGCGGGCGTGTCGCGTTCTTGCCGCTCGGGTCGCCGATCATTCCCGTGAAGTCGCCGATCAGGAAGATCGCCTCGTGTCCCAGTTGCTGGAACTGGCGCATCTTGTTGATAAGCACCGTGTGCCCGAGATGGAGGTCCGGGGCGGTCGGATCGAAGCCCGCCTTGACCCTGAGCGGCCGCCCGCGGGCGAGCTTTCGCAGGAGATCGGCTTCCGTGAGGAGTTCCGAGGCGCCGCGGCGCAATTCATCGATCTGTTGGGCCGGCGCCAGCATCAATTCCCCCCCTTGCCGGCCGTTTTCAGCCGCAAGGCGGCAATTCTGGCCGATATCTGTGACGTAGTACAAAGGCCGCTCAATCAACGGGTTGACCTTTCTTCCTCGTATGATTTACCGTCCCGCTTCCAGCACCCTCGAGATGCCCGCTGGTGACACGACCCTTCTTTGCGAAGGCCGCCGCACAGGCCGTTGCCAGTGCAGAACCACGCCGGTTCGGCGTGATCGCGTCCTGCGTCGTCGCGGGCGCGATTCTTTCCGCCGCGGGCGCCCAGGTCGAAAATCCGCTGCCGGATCCTTCGATCGATGCCCTGTTGCCGGCGACCGCGGAAGCATCGGCGACCGACGCCGGCCCAGGCTCGGCGCCATTCGAGTTCGTCGCGATCACGATCGGCCGCAACGACACGCTCGACCAGATCTTCCGCGGCATGGAACTCAGGCTCTCCGATCTCGCCGAACTCAGGAGCCTCCCGGACGTCCGCAAGAGCCTCGATGTGATCCGTCCCGGCGACGTGATTCAGCTCACGCACCTGGATGGCGAGATCAGGTCGCTGACGCGGCGCATCAACGAGACGGCGACCTTGTCGGTCACGCGCGCCGCGGAAGGGTTCAACGCGAACATCGTCGAGAACCCGCTCGAAACCGAAGAGCGGATGCTCCGCGGCACGGTCGACAGTTCGCTGTACGTGGCCGTCAATTCGGTCGGCGGCACGGATCGGCTCGCGGTGTCGCTCGCCGACGTTTTCAAATACGACATCGATTTCGTCAACTCGGTGCGGCCCGGGGACAGTTTCGTCGTGGCGCACGAGCAGCAGTTCCAGGACGGCGAGTTCGTCCGCGACGGCGACATTCTTGCCGCCGAGTTCGTCAATTCCGGAAAAACCTACCGCGCGGTGCGTTACGTTTCACCGGAAGGCCGCGTCGATTACTACACGCCGGACGGCCGCCCGGTGCGCAAGGCATTCCTCCGCTATCCGGTCGACTACGCCCGCATCAGTTCGGGATACAACCTGGCGCGACGTCATCCGGTCTTGAATCGCATCCGCGCGCATCGCGGCATCGATTTCGCCGCGCCGTCGGGCACGCCAATCAAGGCCGCCGGCGCCGGACGTGTCGTCAGCCGCGGCAAGAATGGCGGCTACGGCAACAACGTCGTACTCGCCCACAAAAATGACGTGACGACGCTCTACGCGCACATGTCGCGGTTCGCGCGCGGCCTCTCGATCGGCGACCGCGTGGCGCAGGGCCAGGTGATCGGGTACGTCGGCATGACCGGTCTCGCGAGCGGGCCGCACGTGCATTACGAGTACCGCGTCAATGGCGTGCACAAAAATCCGGCGCGCGTGACGATCCCGAAATCCGATCCGATCCCGGCCAACCTGATGGCCGATTTCCAGGCGCAGACCAAGCCGCTCCTGGCGCGTCTCGATGTGCCGTCCAGCTCTCCGGTCCGGGTCGCAGGTTCGACGCCCAGCAGCACCGGCGGCGCCGGTCGCTGAACTTCTTCAGGTCGAGAAGGACGACCCGCAGCCGCAGGTCGTCGTCGCATTCGGATTGCGGATCACGAACTGCGCGCCTTCGAGATCCTCGCGATAGTCGATCTCGGCGCCAGCGAGATACTGAATGGACAGCGGATCCACCAGGAGTGAAACGCCCTGGTTCGGAAATTCCGCATCGCCCTCCTCGATCTTCTCGTCGAACGTGAAACCGTACTGGAATCCGGAGCAGCCGCCGCCGGAGACGAACACGCGCAGCTTGAGATTCGGATTGCCTTCCTCACGGATCAGCTCGCCGACCTTGCGGGCGGCGGCATCCGTGAAAACCAGGCCCTCGGAACCCGTCGTTTCGTCGACCATAAATCCCTAATCCGCAAAGAAAAATCCGCGATTCGATTGTAGGGCCGCGGCGGCGGCCGGTCAAAGCTGCGGCGTATCGCCCTCGCCCGCGACGCGCCAGTCGAACGTCTGGCGGGAAGGCTCCGGGTTGCGCCCGAGCCGGTACTCGACATGCAGGCGTTCGGGCCGGAAGTCCAGGGGCAATTCGATCGGCACTTCGATCTGCTGGAAGAACCGCAGCGAGAAGGGGAACTGGCGCCGCTTGTCGACCTCGACATCCGCCAGCGGAAGCGTCTGCGGGGCCTTTCCACTCCGCCCTTCGATGGCGAAGGTCACCGTGCCGTTCGCGATCGTGTCGCGGGTCGCCGCCTGGACGAGCGTGATGAGAACGCGATAGCGCCGCTCCTCCTCTTCCGGGCGAATCCGCAGTTCCTGGACGCGAAGCGTCCCGGCGCCGAACTGCCGCGCAACCAGGCCGCGGTAGAACTGGAGCTCCTGCTTCTGGCGCGCCGTTTCGGCCTGCAATTCGCTCATCATGTGCTGCGCGTCCGTCTGCGCCTGCCGGTCCACGCGCTGGCCGACCTCGGCAACCGCCGCACGGTGCCTCAAGGCCTTGTTCTCGTCTTCCAGCACCCGGTTGCGCTTCCCGAGCTCGAGCCGCTCGATCATGGCTTTCGCGACGAAGTACCCGGAATTCGAGCGCCCAAGTTCGAATCCGCCGTAGAGGAGTGCGAGCGCCGCGAGCACGACGAGCGCGATGCGGAAGCGCAGCCCCTGCTTTTCGGATTTTCCGCTCAATGGCGGGATCCGTCGCTAGAATCGGCGCCGGAACGGGAGTGCAGACGAATGCCCTGGATCAAGGCCTGGCACGTGATCTTCATGGTGACCTGGTTCGCCGGACTCTTCTACCTGCCGCGGCTCTTCGTATATCACGCTTCAACGACCGACACCGCCGGTGTCGAGCGATTCCGCGTCATGGAACGGCGCCTGTTCGCGATCATGACGATCGGCGGCCTGATGACTGCTGTATTCGGGCTCTGGCTCCTCGTCCTGAATCCCTCGCTGCTCTCGACCGGCTGGATGAAAGTCAAGCTCGCGCTCGTCGTTCTGCTCGTCGCCTATCACGTCTGGACCGCGCAGCTCATGCGCGAATTCGCCGCCGGCCGCAACACGCGGAGCGCGCGCTGGTATCGCTGGTTCAACGAGGCGCCATCGCTCCTCCTGGTCGGCATCGTACTGCTCGCGGTCGCGCGGCCTTTCTGATTCATGCGTCCGGATCCGGCCCGCTCCGGCTGCCGGAGCCCATGCGTTCCTTCCACCAGTCGGGATAGGCCGGCAGCCCTTCCGGAAACGCGTGTGGGCCCAGTTCGTGCAGCGCGCGCGAATAGACGCGCCGCTTGAAGTAGATGACGTCGCGCACCGCATCCCACCAGTCGGCCCAGCGCCAGCGGTCGAACTCCGGCGGTTGCTCGGTCGAATCGAAGCGGAGCGCCGAGTCCTCCGTGCCGAGGCGCAACAGGAACCAGCGCTGCTTCTGGCCGATGCAGAGCGGGCTCGAATCGCGGCGCACGAATTGCGGCGGGAGGCGGTAGCGGATCCAGTTCCTGGTGCTCGCAACTTCCTCGACCTGGCTGCGTCGAAGGCCCACTTCCTCGGCGAGCTCCCGATACAGGGCCTCTTCCGGATGCTCGCCGCGGCGGATGCCGCCCTGGGGAAACTGCCAGCCGCGCGCGCCCGCGCGGCCGCCGATGAAGACCTGGCGGTCGTCGTTCATCAGGATGATGCCGACGTTCGCGCGGTAGCCGTCGGCATCGATGTAGTCGGTCTTGCGTTCCATCCCTGCCGATTTTAATCGGCTAGAGTGAAGGGATGGGGAGGATGCGCGCGGCGCCGCTGATTCTGCTGCTTGCGCTGGCGTCGGTCGCGGCGATCGCGGCGTCGCTTGCGCTCGGCAGCTCCGGACTCGATGCGCCCTGGGAACGGCTCGCGGCCGGCGATCCGCTGATGCACACGATTGTCTGGGAGTTGCGGCTGCCGCGGGCGCTCGCGGCATTCGGCGCCGGCACGGTGCTCGCGCTCGCCGGCGTCCTGATGCAGGCGCTGCTCCGCAATCCGCTCGCGGATCCCTACGTGCTCGGCGTGTCGGGCGGCGCCGCGGTCGGCGCTCTCGGGATGATGCTCGCGGGGCTCGCGGGCTTCATGGTCGACGCGGGCGCTGCGGCGGGCGCCTTCGCCTCGATGATCCTCGTCTTTGCGGTCGCCCATGGACCCGGCGGCTGGACCACGACGCGCCTGCTCCTGACCGGCGTCGTCGTCGCAGCCGGATGCGGTGCGGTCGTGAGCCTCCTGTTGTCGCTGTCGGACGACCTGCGGCTCCGCGGCATGCTGTTCTGGCTGCTCGGCGACTTCGGCTACGTCCGCACGCCGTGGTTACTGCTCGCGCTCGCGCTCGTGGCGATTCCCGCCTGCCTGCTGGCCGCGCGCCCGCTCGATGCGCTCGCGCGCGGCGAATTGCAGGCGCGGCTCCTCGGCGTGCCGGTGCGCGGAATGCGCATCTCGATTTACGTCGCTGCCTCGTTGCTGACCGCCGCCGCAGTCACGACTGCCGGCAGCATCGGATTCGTCGGGCTCGTGACGCCGCACCTGGTGCGTCTGGTCGTCGGCTCCTCGCACCGTGCCGTAATTCCGGCGGCGGCGCTCGCGGGCGGCGCCCTGCTCGTCGTCGCGGATCTCCTCGCCCGCACGATCGTGGCGCCGCGGCAGCTGCCGGTCGGCGCGCTGACGGCGATCATCGGGGTGCCGCTCTTTCTTTACCTGATGCGCCGAGAGCCTTCCGCCGTCGGAAAGGCCTAGCCGCGCGGA
Organism: Steroidobacteraceae bacterium; assembly: GCA_036397615.1. Lineage (GTDB taxonomy): Bacteria > Pseudomonadota > Gammaproteobacteria > Steroidobacterales > Steroidobacteraceae > SCUD01. The sequence goes on along the minus strand of DASWIQ010000149.1, from coordinate 15,763 downwards.
AATCCGACCAGATGCTGCGCATCGAGGCGGATGCCGATGTGTTCGCCGATAGCGTGGTCGTGGTGGCTCGGCACGAACGACAGCGCCGTCGCGCCCGAGGGCAGTCGCAGCTTGTAACGGAATTGTGCGCCCCGGAAGGCGCGCTCGACGACTTCCGCGCGCAATTCGCTCGCGTCGTCGTGTATCACGTCGTCGGGCCGGAGCAGCAAGTCCACGTGGGTTCCGGGCGGCTGATCGGTCGACAATTCACCTTCAATGACACCGAGCTCGGTCGAGACGCGCCCCGGTCCGAGCACCGTGCCCTGGATGAAAGTGCCCTCGCCGACGAAATCCGCGACGAAGCGCGTCGCCGGCGAGTGATAGAGCCTCCAGGGCGCGTCCCATTGCTCGAGCCGCCCCGCCCGCAGCACGCCGATTTCATGGGCGATGGCGAAAGCCTCGCGCTGGTCGTGGGTCACGAGGAGCGCAGTTGCGCCTTCCGCGACGAGCGCCGCGCGGACCTGCTGCGCGAGCTCCGTGCGCACGTCGGCGTCGAGATTCGAGAAGGGCTCGTCGAGCAGCACGATCCGCGGCCGCGGCGCGAGCGCGCGCGCGAGCGAGACGCGTTGCTGCTGCCCGCCCGACAGCTCGTGCGGAAACCGCCCGGCCTCGGCCGCGAGCCCGACGAGTTCGAGCATCTCAAGGGCGCGGCGCCGGCGCTTGTCACGATCCTCGGCGTGCAGCCCGAAGGCGACATTCGCAAGTGCATCCAGGTGCGGAAACAGCGCGAAATCCTGGAAGACCATGCCGATGCGCCGGCGCTCCGGCGGCACCCAGGTGCCGCGTCCCGACAGCAATTCCCCGCCGGCCAGCACTTCGCCGGCATCGGGACGCTCGAATCCGGCGATCGAACGCAGCACCGTGCTCTTGCCCGAGCCGCTCGGTCCCAGCAGGCAACCGATGCGTCCGGCGCCGACGGAGAACGACAGCCGGTCGATGGCCGTGATGTCCCCGAAGGATTTCGAAACCTCACGCAGCTCGAGCCGCACGCTCCATCCTCCACGTCAGCAGGGCGACCGGCAGCAGTCCCGCGACGACGATCGCGAGCGACGGCAGGGCCGCGCGCTCCCATTCGCCCTCGGCGGTCATCTCGAACACCCGCACGGCCAGTGTGTCCCAGCCGAATGGCCGGGTCATCAGCGTGATCGGCATCTCCTTCATGACGTCGACAAATACCAGAAGCGCCGCCGTGCCGATTCCGGCGCCGAGGAGCGGCAGGTGCAGCCGCGAGACAACTTCGCGCGTCGAAAGACCGAGGGAGCGGGCCGCTTCCTCGAGCGAGGGCCGGATGCGGGTGAAGCCGCCAATCACCGGCCCGTGCGCGACCGCAAGAAAGCGCGCGACGTAACCGAGGAGGAGCGCGAATACGGTGCCCTGGAGCCAGAGTCCCTCTCCGCCCGCAAGCGCGCGCCACCGATCGTCGATCGCGCCGAGCGCGCTCACGACGCCGACCGCTAGCACGGTGCCCGGGATCGCGTAGCCGAGCGTCGCGACGCGCGATGCCGTGCGCGTCACGGCGCCGTCGGCGACCCGTGCCGCGTAGCCGAGCACGAGCGCGAGCGCAAGGCAGGCAAGTGCGGCCATTCCGGCAAGCCCGAGTGTGCGCACGATGTAGCCAAGGTAGCGCGAATCAAGGTCGATCGCGGCGACATCCCAGGCCCAGCCGGCGAGCGCCACGGCCGGCAGCAGGAATCCGAGCGCAAAGACGGTCGCAGCAAAGGCGAATGCGCAGCAGCCGCGCGCGCCGGGAAGCCTGAGCCGTTCGGCGCGTCGAACGCCTGCGTCCGCGGCGGCGAAGCGCGCGCGGCCGCGCGCGATGTGCTCTACGGCGAGCGCGGCTGCGACCAAAACGAGCAGGAACAGCGCAAGGCCGAGTGCCGTCTCGATCGAGAACAGGCCGAACCACGCCTGGTAGATCGCCGTCGTGAACGTGTCGTAGTTGAAGACCGACACCGCGCCGAAGTCGGCGAGCGTTTCCATCGCGACGAGCGCGGCGCCGCCCGCAAGCCAGGGCCGCGCGAGTGGCACCGCCACGCGAAAGAGACCGACCCAAGGCCCGAGTCCGAGCGACTGTGCGGCTTCGAGCACGCGCGCGCCGTGCGTCAGGAAAGCCCCGCGCGCCATCAGGTAGACATACGGGTAACCGGCAAGCGCGAGCACGGCGATCGTGCCGCCGGTCGAGCGGATCGGCGGAACAGGGAAGCCGTCGCCGAACCATCCGCGGAGTGCCGCCGGCACCGCGCCCGCGTAATCGAGCGTCGCCACCGCGACGAATGCGAGCACGTAGGCGGGCATCGCCATCGGCAGGAGCAGCGCCCAGGAAAAGAATGCGCGGCCGGGAAATTCACAGGCGGCCGTCAGCCAGGCCAGCGACGTCCCGAGGACGGCCGCGATCGCGACCACGCCCACGACGAGGATCACGGTATTTGCAACGACGCGCGCGAGCACGTGCTCGCGCAGATGCGCCCAGAGTTCCGCGTCAGTGCCCGTCGCGCCATGCACGACGGCGATCAGGACCGCGATCATCGGCAGTGCGACCGTGATCGCGGCGACGGCGGGACCCAGACGCGGCGACGAGGCACGCATGATCACCCCGCCGTCACGGAATCAATGCCAGCCGGCGCGATCGATCAGCATCACGGCGGCCGACTGGGTCTTGCCGATCGTGCCGACATTGACGAGATTCGGCTTGAACTCGCCCCAGGCCTTGACCTCCGGCAACGGGTCGACGCCCTCGTTCGCGGGGAACTCGAAATTGACGGCGGCAAAGCGCTGTTGAATGTCGGGGGACGCGAGCCATTCGAGGAAACGGATGGCTTCGGCCCGGTTTTTCGCGTGCGCCGTCACGCCGCCGCCCGAGATGTTGACGTGCGTTCCACGGCCCTTCTGGTCGGCCCAGAAGATCTGCACCGGAAAGCCCTGTGCTTCGTGCTGCAGGCGTCCGAGGTAGTAGGTATTCACGATACCGACGTCGCACTGGCCCGCGGCGATTGCTTTCAGGAGCAGCGTGTCGTTCGAGAACGGTTCCGCGGCGAGATTCGCGACCCAGGAGCGCACGAGGCGCTCGGTCGCCTCCTCGCCGATGTCGCCGATCATCATCGCGACGAGCGACTGGTTGTAGACGGCCTTGCCGCTCCGCAGGCAGAGCTTGCCATTCCAACGCGCGTCGCCGAGTGCCGCGTACGTGGAAAGCTCCGCGGGTTTCACGCGTTCGGTCGAATACGCGATGGTGCGCGCGCGCACGGCGAGCCCGAACCAGTGGCCGGCAGGATCGCGCAGGTGCGCGGGAATCGCGCTTTCGAGCATCGGCGATTTGACCGGCGAGAGCAGGCCCGCCTCCGTCGCACGCCAAAGGTCGCCTGCGTCGACGGAGATAAACACGTCCGCGGGGCTCTTCGCCCCTTCCGCAGTCAGGCGCTGGATGAGCGGTGCTCCGTCATCCGTGACGGACTTCACTTCGATGCCGCGTTCGCGGCCGTATTCGAGAAAGAGTTGTTCGACCAGTTGGTACTTGCGGGCTGAATACACCACCAGGGGCTCGCCCGCGGCCGGGGCGGGACCCGCCCATGCAACCGCGGCCAGCGCGTACACCGCCACCAGGCGGCCCAGCAAGGCGATCAGGACACTCATGGACGCCTCTATATGGTAATGAGAATTAATCTCATTAAGCATATCAGGTCTGGCGGGCAGCGGCACGGTCCTGGAGGTAGGCCTGGCCCCGGCGCATGAGGCGCGCAAAGCCGGCGGCATCCTGGTTCGCAACGAGCGATTGCAGGCGTGTCACGGCCTCGACCAGCGATGCGAGCGACTCGCCGCCGTACTGATTGAGCGCCTGGATTTCGAAATAGAGCGCCGGGCTTTCGCCCGCGACGAGGGAGGCGACCGCGAGCTGGGCATCGAAGGTCGTGCTGGAGAGGCGAGCGAGCCGGGGTGCGGCCTCGCCGCTGTCGGCCAGCGCCGTGAAGAAGGCAATGTTGATCGCATGCGACAGGCCGAGCACATAGGCGATCAGGCGGTCGTGATCGTCGAGCGTGGTCACGACCTGCTCGACCATCGTCGAGGCGAACAGGTTCTGCGCGTCGGTCACGGCATCGGGACGCCCGACGTCCACGTGAATGATGTGGCGGCCCGATAGCAGATCCGTGTCGGGCCCGAACATCGGATGTAACGAGGCCACCCTGACGCCAGCCTGACGCAGTGCCGCAAGCCCTGCGCGGAGCGGCGTCTTCAACGAGCCGATGTCGAATACGAGGCCCGGCGGCCGATGACGCGCGAGCTGCTCGAGTATGGAAGCGGTGATTCCGAGTGGCGTCGCGACGACGATCACGTCATGCGACAGTTCGTCCGCCTGCCAGTCCCTGCGATGCGCGTGCGACCCGGCAGGGCCCGCAGGATCGGCGACCTCGACCGCGAATCCCTGGGAATCGAGGAACTCGACGAACCAGCGGCCCATCTTGCCGCAGCCGCCGATCACGAGCGCGCGCCGGCCGGCGCCCTGCCCCTGCGCGGCCACCTGCGCCTGTTCCTGGGTCGCGAGCGAACTGCGGATCAGCAGCCTGAGCAGATTGTCGGCAAGCGCTGGCGACAGGCCGAGCTTCGAGGCGGCGCTGCGGGCATTCATCAGCACGTCGCGCTCGCGCTGGAAATCGCGCGTCGGGTGGCCGGTCGCGCGCTTGACGCGGGCGACTTCCTCGGAGAGACGCTGGCGCTCGGCGATCAGTGCGAGCAGCTCGCCATCGAGCCGTGTCAGCCGATCCCGCAGTTCCGCGAGTTCCATCAGTACGATCCCGTCCGAGGCAATCGTCCTGTGTACCGGCCCGCCTGCAATCGCGCAAGCGGGCCGGCGATTCAGGCATCAGCCTTCGATCCCGAAACTGAAGAACCAGCCGTCGCGCGGATCCTGCGCCCAGTAGCGCGGGCGGTAGCCGGCGCCGTAGTAGCGCGCCGCATCACGCCAACCGGCTTCATAGCCGGACCGGTAGCCAAAATCGGCGCGATGCCAGGTGGACGGCGCGCGACGCCAGCGGTAGTCGTGGCGTCCGTACCGCATCCAGTCGCGCCAGGCCAGTTCGTACCCGGACCGATAGCCGAAGTCGGCGCGGTAGCGGACGGGCGGCACGTGTCGCCACCGGCGATCGTTGTTCCAGTAGTCGTTGCGCCAGTGGTCATTACGCCAATGGTCACCACGCCAGCGGTGGTCGTCGCGATCATCCCAGCGGTGGTCGCGGCGATCGTGATCTCGGCGATCATGGTCGCGTCGGTCATCGTCGCGGTGGTCATTGCGATCGTCGCGGTCGTGCCCCCCGCGGCGCCGGTTGTCGTCGTCGTCGCCAAACGCTGGGCTCGCCAGCAGCATCGCCAGCGCCGCCGCCGTCAGTGTGGACTTGATCATCGTGGCTCCTCCTCAGGGTGCTTGGAGCCAGTGTCGGCGCGGCTAGCTGAATCGCAGCTTAATCAAGGCGCTTTTGACGAAATCCGGCGCCTCCCGGTTGAAGCCGGCCGCCTGGCCCTGCTCGCAGTGGCGGCGGCGACCGCGTTAACATCGGCGCATGCGCGCGCGATTCCAGACGCTCCCGGATCCGCTGCCGGCCGATCCGATGCCGCTCGCGTCTGCCTGGTTTCGCCAGGCCTGGGATGAACAAGTCGGGCGCAACCCGAATTCCATGAGCCTCGCGACGACCGGCACCGACGGCAAGCCGTCGGTGCGGGTGGTGTTGTGCAAGGAAATCGTGGCGGACCCGGGTTATCTCGTTTTCTACACGAACTATGCTTCCCGCAAGGGCCGGGAGCTCGCCATCCACCCCTGGGCCGCAGTCGTGTTCCAGTGGGATGCGCTCGGCCGGCAATTGCGCGTGGAAGGACCGGTCGTGCACGCGCTCGCGAGTGAAAGCGACGACTATTTTGCGAGCCGGCCCTGGCGCAGCCGGCTCGCGGCGATCACGAGCGAGCAAAGCGCGCCGATCGCTTCGCGCCAGGCACTGCTCGAGCGCCTGCGCGAAGCCGCCGAACGCCACGGCACGCCCGATCCCATCGTTGCGCCCGACGACGATGCGGAACCAGGGCTACGCCTGCCGCGACCCGGCTACTGGGGCGGTTACCGGTTGTGGGCGGCGGTCCTAGAACTCTGGGTCGAGGGCGAGCACCGCCTGCATGACCGCGCAAGATGGACACGCGTGATCGCGCCCGTCGGCGAAGGTCGATTCCAAGCCGAGCCCTGGCGTCACGAGCGGCTTCAGCCTTGAGTGGCCGCGGTGCGCCGCGGCTCGCCTGCCATGCCGTCGGCATCTCGGTGCTCGACCGCTGCCTCGTTCGCGCGCTCGAACTCGAGGCACGGGGCGGCGAGTTCGTCGCCGTGCTCGGACGGAACGGCGTGGGCAAGACACTGACCCTGCACACGCTCGCGGGATTGCGCGCGGCGTCGGCCGGCGTCGTGGAGCTCGAGGGGCGCCACATCGCCGGCTGGTCGGGGCGCGAGCGCGCGCGACGAATCGCGCTCCTCCCGCAGGTCACCGAGGACCCGTTCCCCTCCACGGTCTTCGAGACCGCCCTGATCGGCCGCCATCCGCATCTGCCTTTCTGGCAATGGGAGGATGCCGCCGACATCGGCTGCGCGCGCGCGGCGCTCGGCGCCGTCGGGCTGGAGGGCCTTTCAGGCCGCGCCGTCGACTCGCTCTCCGGCGGCGAACGACGGCGGCTCGACATCGCGACACTTCTCGCGCAGGACGCCGCGGTCTGCCTGCTCGATGAGCCGACCAATCACCTCGATCCGCGGCATCGCGGCGAGGTTCTCGCGCTCTTCCGCGCCCGTGCCGATGCCGGTGGCCTCGTCATCGCGGCCCTGCACGATGCGACGCTTGCGGCGCGCTGGGCGGACCGTGCGCTCCTCCTATTCGGCGACGGGCGCTGGGAATTCGGCGATGCCGCGACCATCCTGTCCGACACGAACTTGTCGGCGCTCTACGAGGTGCCGGTCGGCGAGCTCGCCTGGCGCGGGCAGCGGGTATTCGTCAGCGCCTGAGCGCCCGCGAGTTCAACTCGCCGAGGATCGTTTCGTGGAGCACGCTGTTCGAGGCCAGAATGCTTCGCGATTCGAGGCCGATCGGCGCGCCCTCGAGATCGGTGACCCGGCCGCCCGCCTCCTCCACGATCACGGTGAGCGCCGCGATGTCGAGGATCTGGATGTCCGATTCGATCACGGCCTCGATCTTGCCCGCCGCCAGCAGGTGGTAGTGCAGGAAGTCACCGAAGCCGCGAATGCGATCGAGCCGGCCGACCATACGGCCGAGCGCGGCCCAGCGCGGGCCGCGAGCGAGGGAACGCAGGTTGCCGGTGGATAACGTCGCTTCCTCGATCGTCGCGATCCGGCTCACCGCGAGTGGCGCGCCGGCCATCCAGGCTCCGCCGCCGCGTTCCGCCCAGGCGGTTTCGCCAAAGACCGGCGCGCAGGACACACCGAGTTCGAGACGTCCGCGATGCATCAGGGCGATCTGGGTCGAGAACATCGGATAGCGGCGCACGAAGGACTTCGTGCCGTCGATCGGATCGACGATCCAGATCCGCTCGGCGTCCAGCCGGTCCGCGGCGGACTCCTCGCCGAAAAACCCGTCCTCCGGAAAGCGGCCCTGCACGATGCCACGAATCGCCTGCTCCGCGGCGACGTCGGCATCGGTCACGGGCGAGCCATCGGACTTCGTGCGCACGTCCATCGCGCCTTGATAGCTCGCACGGATGAGCTCCGCCGCGACCGCCGCCGCCGCAAGCGCCGCATCGAGTCGCGCCGAGTTCGCCATTCGGGCAGCCTGCGATGCCGGCGCGGAATCGTCAAACGCCCGCTTGACCCGCATGGATACTCTCCCTAAATTGAGCGCGTTGACAGGTACCCCGGGCGAATGCCCGGGCTAATCGGGAAGCCGGTGCGCGAGTCGCTCGCCATCCCGGCACTGCCCCCGCAACGGTAAACGGCGCAAGCCGCATCATGCAGGCAAGCCCTGCAGCCACTGCCGGAATCCCGGTGGGAAGGCGATGCGGAAAGTCCCCCGGGGACACGCCGTGAGTCCGGAGACCGGCCCGTCAGCATGCGCCAGTCGCGGCGGGCGACAGGGAGTGCGGGCCGGGCCCAATCCTTCCGTGTTTCCGCCGTGACCGGTGAGCCCACGATTCACCGCTCGGGAAGGAGCACGGATGAACATAGTGACATTGCTCGCCGCCATTGCCGCCGGTCACGCGATCGAACCCGTCGTCGTCACCGCGACCCGCACCGAAACCCCCGTCCGCGACGTCATTGCGAGCGTCGAGGTGATCCGCGGCGAAGAACTGCTGCGACAACCGGCGTCCGATCTCGGGGATGCGCTCCGGATGATTCCCGGCGTCGAGGTCGCGCGGCTCGGCGGACCGGGCCAGCAGACCTCGCTGTTCATCCGCGGCACCGACTCCAATCACGTGCTCGTCCTGGTCGACGGGCTGCGCATCAATCCCGGCACGATCGGCAGCGCCTCGATCCAGAACATCGCGCCCGAGCTCGTCGAGCGTGTCGAGATCGTCAAGGGACCGCGCTCGACGCTCTATGGCTCGGACGCGCTCGGCGGGGTGATCAACATCATTACGCGCCGCGGCACGGCAGACGGCGGCAACGTCCAGGCCGGGTTCGGGCGCTATGACACGCAGAGCGCGAACTTGAGCGCCGGCTTCGGAGGTGAACGCGCCGAAGCGTCGATCGGCGTCTCGTGGCTCGACAGCGACGGCTTTCCGACACGCAGCGGCGACACGACCGATCGCGGCTACGAGAACCGCTCGCTCACGGCGGCGGCCCGTGCGGTTGCCGGTCCGGTCGAATTGGGAGTTCGCGCCTGGCATGCCTCCGGCACCTCCGAGTATTCGGACTTCTTTGTCACGCCGGTCGACCAGCACTTCGAGAACTCCGCATTCGCACTCTCGGCGGCGTTCGCTCCGTCCGAGTCCTGGGATTCCCGCATGACGGCGGGCCACGCCGTCGACGAGCTCGAGCAGAACCAGTCGCCGGACTTCCTGGATACCCGCCGCGTCACGCTCGACTGGCAGAATGACATCGCGGTCTCCGAGCGCCAGACGCTCACGGCCGGACTACTCTGGCAGGATGAAGATGCCGACGCGGAATCCTTCGGCCTGCCATACGCGGCCGACACGGCGACAAGCCAGTTCTATCTCCAGGACCAGGCGGCGATCGGTGCCCATCGCCTGCTCGTCGGCGCCGCCTACACCGATCATGAAACTTTCGGCGGCCATTCGACCTGGAATGCGGAGTACGGCTATTCGCTCGGCGATGCACACATCACATTCGCCGCCGGCACGGCGTTTCGCGCGCCGGACGCCACAGATCTCTACGGTTTCGGCGGAAATCCGGACCTGAATCCGGAGGATTCGCAAAGTTACGAGTTCGGCTACCGCCGGACGATCGGGAATCGCCAGTCGTTTTCCCTGACCGCATTCCGGAATGAGATCGACGACCTGATCGAGTTCGAGGGTGAAAACCTCAATGTCGCGCAAGCACGCATCGACGGCGTCGAAGCCGCCTGGCATTTCGAGGGCGAAAGGTGGTCCGCACACGCGGGCGCCACCATCCAGGATCCACGCGACCTCACCCGCGACACCCGTCTTTTGCGCCGCGCGCGCGAAAATCTGACGCTTGGCGTGTCTCGCCGGTTCCGGGAGCACGAATTCGCAGTCGATCTCCTTTATGCGGGTGACCGCCTCGATTTCGGGTTCCCCACCCCGACGCGTCTGCCCGCGTACTGGCTCGCCAACCTGTCGGCGAAGGTCGCCGTCAGCCCGCGCTTTACATTGCTCGCGCGAATGGAGAACCTGTTCGACGAGGACTACGAGCTGGCGAGCGGGTTCAATACGATGGGCCGGAGCCTTTTCGCCGCTCTACGCTACGAATTCCGCTGAGGGGACGCCGTGGGAAACCGGCTGTCGAAGATCTATACGCGCACCGGAGATGACGGCACGACCGGTCTCGGCGACGGCAGCCGCGTGCCTAAGGACGACCCTCGGGTCGAGGCCTACGGCTGCGTCGACGAATGCAACAGCGCGATCGGCATGGTGCTCGCGATCGCCGGCATTCCCGTCGACGTTCGCGAGCTGCTGACCGGCGTGCAGCACGAATTGTTCGATCTCGGCGGCGAACTCTGCATTCCCGGCCATCGCGCGATCGAACCGCAGCACGTCCGCGCGCTCGAACAGGCGCTCGACCGTTTCAACGACCGCCTGCCGCCGCTCAAGGAGTTCATCCTGCCGGGCGGCGGCGCGGCCGCCGCGGCCTGTCACCTGGCGCGCGCGATCTGCCGGCGCGCGGAGCGCCGCGCCTGGACGCTCGCGCGCGCGGATAGAGTCGCGCCCGAGCCGCTCCAATACCTGAACCGCCTGTCCGACCTGCTTTTCGTGCTGGCCCGCGCGCTGGCCCAGCATGAGAGCGGCGGCGAAGTGCTGTGGAAGCACACGCGCCGCGCCGCCGCGCCGCCCGATAAGGGCTGAGCGAGCGCCTAGGTCACCTTGCCGCGCGCCTCGTCCAGGCGCGCGCAGACATCCGCTGCCCCTTCGGCAACCCGCGGACTCGGCCGGGCGAGCGCATCCGCCGGCGCGCGGTACACGTTCCCTCGCGCAACCGCCTCGAGTTCACCGAAGCGGGCCCAGAACGCCACGGGATCGCCGTCGTCCAGCGAGAGAATCACCTCAGGTGCGCGCGCCAGCACGGACTCGAAGTCCACGGGCAGGGCAAGCGCCGTCGCCTCTGCAAAGATATTCGTCCCGCCGCAGAGCTCGACGATCTCGGTAATGAGGTGCGCGCCGCCGACAGTAAAGAGCGGCGCACCGTCGATCTGGATGAACACGCGCAGCTTCGGCCGATCGCGATACCGCATCCGCAGCTCTCGAATGCGTTGCCGGAATTCGGTTGCGGCCCCGGACGCAATCGTCTCGGTGTCCGCGAGGCTGCCGAGCGTCCGAAGTCCTGTGGCGATGTCGTCGAGCCGGCGCGTCGGGATGCCGACCACGCGGATGCCGAGACTCTCGAGGCGCTCCGCGACGCCCGCGGGCGTGCCGGTCTCCCAGATGACCGCGACGGTCGGCGCAAGCGCGACGATTCGCTCGTAGTCGAGGCGAAACGCGTCGCCGATGCGCGGCAAGGAACGCGCTGCCTCCGGGTAGTCGCTATATGCGCTGACGCCGACGACCTGGTCCGCGGCACCTGCGGCGAAGAGCAGTTCCGTGAGGTTGGGCGCGACACTCACGATCCGTTCGCGCGCCGGCGGAGCCGCTCCCGCCGCAGCGGTGGCGACGCAGAATACGAGCGCCGCGAACCCCGGAAAGGACGCGGGCGGTTTCAGGCGAGCACCTCGCGCCGGAAGACGCCTCCCCGGGCGAGGAGATCCCGCTCGAGCCGCCGCCAGTCGAACGCCGGACCCGGATCCGTCTTGCGCCCCGGCGCAATGTCGCTATGGCCCGCGATCCAGCCCTCCGCAAGCGACGCATAGCTTCGCTGCAGCGCCGCGACGAGTTCCGCGAGCGCGCCATATTGGCGCTCGTCATAGGGCTCGTCGTCCGCGCCCTCGAGCTCGATACCGATCGAGAAATCGTTGCAGGCGCCGCGGCCGCGCCAGTACGAAGGTCCGGCATGCCAGGCGCGAAGCCCGAAAGGGACGTATTGCGTCAAAGTACCGTCGCGCGCGATCAACACATGAGACGAGACCCGCAGGTGATGGATCGTCGCGAAGTAGGGATCGGCTTCCGGCGGCAGCGTGTTCATGAACAGCCGCTCGATCCATGGCCCGCCGTAATGGCCGGGCGGCAGGCTGATGCCATGGATGACGACGAGTTCGGGCTCCGCATCGGCGGGGCGGGAATCGCAGTTCGGCGATTCGACGCAGCGCGCGCCCGACAGGAGCCCCATCGCGATGGACAATCCGGACATCGCGACAGCTTAGCCCGTGCGATTCGCCGCTTCCAATCGCATACACTCGAATCAGGAACATCGATGACCGGGACTTCCAAGAACGCCGCCATCGCCGCCCGCGACCTGGCCGTCATCTGGCATCCCTGCACGCAGATGCAGGACCACGAGCGGCTGCCGCTCATTCCGATCGCCCACGGCGAAGGCGTGTGGCTGCACGACTTCGACGGGCGGCGCTACCTCGACGGCATCAGCTCGTGGTGGGTCAACCTGTTCGGCCATGCGAATCCGCGCATCAATGCCGCGGTGCACGAGCAGCTCGATCGGCTCGAGCACGTCCTCCTCGCGGGCTTTACGCATGCGCCCGTCCTCGAATTGTCTGAAGCGCTCGTCCGGCTGCTTCCACCGGGCCTCACGCGCTGCTTCTATGCGGACAACGGTTCCGCGGCCGTCGAGGTCGCCGTCAAGATGAGTTTTCACTACTGGCTGAACCTCGGGCGTCCGCGCAAGCGGCGATTCGTCACGCTCTCGAACAGCTATCACGGCGAGACGCTCGGCGCGCTCGCGGTCGGCGACGTCGAGCTCTACAAGAAGGTGTATCAGCCGCTGCTGATGGACGTCATCACCGTGCCCTCGCCCGATTGCCACCTGCGCGAGCCGGGCGAGAACTGGGAATCCCACAGCCGGCGGATGTTCGCCGAAATGGAGCGCACGCTCTCGGCCAATGCCGATGAGGTTGCGGCCGTGATCGTCGAGCCGCTCGTGCAATGCGCGGGCTCCATGCGCATGTATCACCCCGCCTATCTCGCGATGCTGCGCGAGGCCTGCGACCGTCACGACGTGCTGCTGATCGCGGACGAAATCGCGGTCGGATTCGGCCGCACCGGCACGCTCTTCGCCTGCGAGCAGGCGGGCATCCGCCCGGATTTCATCTGCCTCTCGAAAGGGCTCACCGGCGGCTATCTGCCCCTGTCCGTCGTCGTCACGACCGAGCCCGTATACGCGGCGTTCTACGACGATTACGCGAACCTCACGGCATTTCTCCACTCGCACAGCTACACCGGCAATCCGCTTGCCTGCGCCGCCGCGCTCGCGACGCTCGGCATATTCCGCGATGACGACGTGATCGTGCGCAATCGCTCGCTCAGTCACCGTCTCGGCGAAGCGGTCGCCCCGCTCGCCGATCATCCGCGGGTCGCCGAAGTTCGCCAGACGGGCATGATCGCGGCGATCGAATTCGTAAAGGACCGGGGGAGCGGTGAACGCTACGACTGGCGCGAGCGCCGGGGATTGCGCGCGTATGAATATGCACTCGGGCAAGGCGCGCTTCTCCGGCCCATCGGCAACGTGATCTACCTGATGCCGCCTTACGTCGTCACGCCTTCGCAGATCGACTGGCTCGCCGACGTCGCCCGCGGCGCCGTGGACGCAGCTTGCGCCTGATCCGCGTGCACGTCGAAGAGGCGCTTACCGCGGGCGGGCGCATCGCGCTTCGCGGTCCGGCCGCCGCCCACGTGCGGCGGGTGCTGCGCCTCGAGGCCGGCGACGCGGTGACGCTCTTCAACGGCGACGGCGCGGACTACCCGGCACGGATCGGCGCGATGCATCGCGATGCCGTCGAGGTCGAAGTCACCGGCACGGCACCCGCGCGGGCCGAGTCGCGGCTCGCCGTCACGCTCGTGCAGGGCATCGCCCGCGCCGAGCGCATGGATCTCGTGATGCAGAAGGCAACGGAGCTCGGCGTCGCGGCGATCCAGCCGGTTGCGACATTGCGAAGCATAGTGAAGCTTGATGCCGACAACCGCGCGCGCAAGATGGCGCACTGGCGCGGCATTGTCGTCGCCGCCTGCGAGCAATGCGGGCGGGCAAAGCTTCCCCGGCTCGGGGAGCCGACGACACTCGATGCCTGGCTTGCGAAGCCCGCGGCCGCAGGCACGCGCCGCCTCCTCCTCGCTCCAGATGCGGAGAAATCTCTCGTCGACGCCGCGAGCGGCGCGACCCAGGTCGAACTCCTGGTCGGGCCGGAAGGCGGACTTGCGGATACGGAGCGGGCCGCGGCACAGAGCGCGGGTTATCGCGCCGGGCGGCTGGGGCCGCGGATACTGCGGAGCGAAACAGCCGCGCTCGCGGCGCTCGCGGTCCTGCAATCGGCAGGGGGCGATCTGCGTTGATGAAAAAGGGGACGTTCACCTTTTCCCGCGGCGGGAAAAGGTGAACGTCCCCTTTTTCATCAGGCGGCGGTGACCGTCGTTTCGTCGGCGATCATTTCCTCAAGCCGTTCGAGATCCGGGATCAGCGGCAACTCGTTGACCATGCGCACCTGGCAGAGCACCGGCGAACGCTCCGGGAATGCGCGCGAGCTGTCGGGCGCGATCACGTGTGGATTCACGCGCACGAGCTGCGGGAACCCTTGCGTCGCGATCCCGAAATGACCGGCCGGCAGCTTCTGCCCGAGGCAGGCGAAGATCACGATGCGAGTGCGTCCGCCGATCACGGGGATGCGCTTGCCGCAGGCGCCCTCGAAGGAAACCACGGGAATGCCGCGCCCGTTCCAGGCCGCGACGCCGAGATACCACGGCGGCGCGCCGGGCATCTCCTGCAGCGGCTGGAAGCCGGTGACCTCCGCGATGCAGGCGCGCGGGACCAGGAGCCGCTCGTCGAGGAGCGGCACGAGGAGCCCGTACAGTTCCTGCTCCTCGCTCACGGCGCCACCCGGCGCACGAGCGGCTCGATCGCCTGCAGCAGCTGGCCTTCCTGGTAGGGCTTGCCGAGATACTCGTTGACGCCGAGCTCGATCGCGCGGGCCCGATGCTTCTCGCCGACGCGCGACGTGATCATCACGATCGGCACGTCCTTCAGGCGGGCGTCGTTCCGCACATGCGACGCAACCTCATAGCCATCCATGCGTGGCATCTCGATGTCGAGCAGGATGACGTCTGGAACCTCGTCCTGCAGGACGGAAACGGCTTCGAGGCCGTCTTTTGCAGTGACGACGCGCATGCCGTTCCGCTCGAGCAGGCGCTGCGTGACGCGGCGCACCGTGATCGAATCGTCGACGACGAGCGCGAATATACGGCGGTCCACCTGGCTCGCCGCGCGCGCGTCCGGCGCCGGCCGCTGACGCCAGTCGGAACGCACCAGCGCGCCGACGTCGAGGATCACGCAGATGCGCCCGTCGCCCAGGATCGTCGCACCGGAGATGCCGCGGATCCCGGAGATCTGTGGTCCGACGGTCTTGACGACGATCTCGCGGCTGCCGATCAGCTCGTCGGTCACGATCGCGGTCGAATGTTCGCCTGCGCGCACGAGGATCACCGGCACCGCGGTGTCGTGCTCCGGCATCGACGTCGGCGTGGCGCCAACGAACGTCGCGAGGTGCTGAAACCGGTATTTCTGCCCGCCGTAGTCGAAGCTCGCGGCCTCCTCGGACAGATGACGCAGCACTTCCGCGCGCGGCACGCGCACGACGCCTTCGACGGTCGGAAGCGGCAGCGCAAACAGCTCGTCGCCGACCCGCGTCACGAGCGCCTGGCTGATCGCGAGCGTGAATGGCAGGCGCACGGTGAAACGTGTGCCCCTGCCGGCCTCGGTCTCCGTGTACAGCGAGCCGCCGAGCTTCTTGATCTCGGTCGCGACTACATCCATGCCGACTCCGCGGCCCGCCGATTGTGTGACCTTGCCGGCAGTCGAGAAACCCGGCTCCAGGATGAGCTGCAGGGCCTGTTCGTCCGACAATTCCTGCTTGGGCGTCGTGAGCCCGAGCGACACGGCGCGGTCGCGCACGAGTTTCAGGTTCACGCC
>DASWIQ010000148.1:0-6657 GCA_036397615.1 Steroidobacteraceae bacterium | reverse complement strand
TGCCGAGCGCGATGCGACGGTCGAAGTTCTCCCTGAATACGAACCATGCCAGAAGCGCCGTGAATGCGCCTTCGGCGGTCAGCAGCAGCGAAGCCCCGGAGGCAAGCATGCCGGTCAAGCCGAACATCAAGAGAACAGGGGCCGCGACACCGCCGGCAAGGATCGCACCCGCAAACCACAGGAGCTGCAATCGCGTCAATCGGACGGGACCGGCGCGAACCAGTCGGCGATAGAGACCGAGGCCGAGCCCGGAGCCCAGGTACAGGAGGCCAGCCAGCAGCCACGGGTCGATCGTCTGCAACAGGCGCTTCGCGAGGGGTGTGGCCGCGCCGAACAACAGGGCCGCGCCGAATGCGGCAAGCACGCCGGGATGCCGGAGGCGCTCTAACCACAACATTTGCGGTTCAAGCAGAAAGCGAAGGCGTCGGCGGAAGTCATCGCAAGCGAAACTATCACAGGAATTGTCGCCACCCTTCAGCCAAATCGCACCGGAGAGATTGGTGCACTCAAGAACTCAGTCCACTTCTGATCGGCATTTTCAAAGGCAAACCACCACGCCGGCGGGCTAGAATGCCGGCCGCCGCCGGCGTAGCTCAGTTGGTAGAGCAGTGGTTTTGTAAACCTCAGGTCGGGGGTTCGACTCCCTCCGCCGGCACCATCGCGTGAACGCGGGCGGCCGGGACCGCCCCTCGTTCGCTCAGTCGATCCTTATTCGCTCTCTCGGGGGTCCCGACCGCCCGCGTTGCGCGATGGGAGGCACGGTCTACGGTGCGAGCGACGATTACGATGTCAGGTTTCTGCGATTCGCCGCACGCGGGGCTCGCCCGCGCGGATCTCGAAGGACGCCGCGACGCTCCGGCCGCTCCGCGGATCCTCGCGGTCGTCGATCGTGACGATGTCGGCCTGGAGCCGTTCGCGCCCGAGTTCGCAGCGGACATAGCCGTTGTGCAGGCCGTCGTGGAATTTCGCGCCGGGGTTCAACGGCAATGTGGCGGACTTGTCGTAGGTGCTGGTGGCGATGGATGAGGCGACGAGTTCGACCGCAGCCGGCCGGCCGGCGGCATTCGCGATTTCGTTGACCCAGAATGAATGGATGTCGCCCGTCAGCACGACGGGATTCACGGTGCCGTGTTTCGCGAGCGAGGCGAGCAGGCGCTCGCGTGCGGGCGGATAACCTGCCCAGGCATCGCTGTAATGACGCGGCGCATCGGCCGTTCCCTCGGCGATCGTCATCAACATGACGTTCTGCGCGAGCAGGTTCCAGGCAGCCGCACTCCCGGCGAGCGCGTCGTCGAGCCAGCGTTCCTGCGCATCGCCGAGCACGGTACGCGAAGGATCCGCGAGCGCCGCCTTGCAGTGCGGTTCCTGCGGATCGATGAAATTGGCGCCGCCCGCGCCGCCGAACAGGATCTTGCGGCCCCGCTCGAAATCGCAGCGCTCGACCGTCGGCGTGTTCGGACACACTTGCACCGAGCGGTACTGCCGCGTGTCGAGCACGTAGAAACGCGCGAGCCGGCCCCAATCGACCGTGCCGTAGATCCGCACCGCCATATCGGGCGCGAGTCGCGACGGCCGCACCGGCATGTGTTCGAACCAGGCCTGATAGGCTGCACGGCGCCGCGCCGGAAATGCATCGCGCACGGCCGCGCCGCCGCAGAGCTCGTGTTCGCCGGTGAGCCCGACATAGTCGTTGTCCACCTCGTGGTCGTCCCAAGTCACGAGCCAGGGACAGCTCGCGTGCGCGGCCTGGAGGTCCGGATCCGTCCGGTACTGCGTATAGCGGCGGCGGTAGTCGGTAAGGGTGACAGCCTCCGCCGGATCGAACAGGCGCACGCGCCGGTCGCCCCACGCGTCCTCATAGATGTAGTCGCCGAGCATCAGGATCAGTTCGGGACGGTCCTCGGCCATGTAGCGGTAGGCCGAGAAGAAACCCTGCTCGTAATGCGCGCAGGAGGCGAACGCGAATTTGAGCGTCGCAGGGGTGGCGTCGGGGGCGGGACAGGTCAGCGCGCGGCCGGCGGGACTCTCGTAGCGGCCGAGTCGAAAGCGGTAGAAATACTCGCGGCCGGGCTCGAGGCCGTCGACCACGACGTGGACGGCATGCGCGACGTGCGGCCGCGCCCAGGCGACGCCCTGCTTCGCGACGCGCGAGAAGCCCGAATCCTCGGCGACCTCCCACGCGACCTCGAAGATCGTCTGGCCGAGATAGTCCGTGTCGAACGGCTCGGGGGCGAGACGGGTCCAGATCACGAATCCGTCGGCCGACGGATCGCCCGATGCGACGCCGAGCTGGAACGGCGGCGACGCGAAGCGGACCTGCGCGTGCGCGGTGCCGAACGGCACCAGCGCAAGCGCACCCGTGGCTGCCGCCAGGCGGTTGAAATCGCGGCGGGAAATCCTGCGGTCCATCGTCAATCCGTCAGATGCCCGCGCCGTGCTCGAATCCGCCCTGCTGCGGCGCCGCCTGCGCGATGCGCGAGTCGGGCGGCACGCTGTGCGTGAGCCACACGTTGCCGCCGATCACGCTGCCGTGACCGACGGTGATGCGTCCGAGCACGGTGGCACTCGCGTAGATCGTGACGTCGTCCTCGACAATCGGATGCCGCGGCAGGCCTTTGACGAGGCGACCAGTCGCGCCGTCCACGGGGAAGCTCTTGGCCCCGAGCGTCACGCCCTGATAGAGCGTCACGCGGTTGCCGACCACGGCGGTCTCGCCGATCACGACTCCGGTGCCATGGTCGATGAAGAACTCGCGGCCGATGCTCGCGCCCGGGTGGATGTCGATACCGGTGCGGTGGTGTGCATTCTCCGCGATCAGGCGTGGCAGGAGCGGCACGTCCAGGTGGTAGAGGATGTTCGCGATGCGATGACGCGTCACGGCGAAGATGCCGGGAAACGCGTACAACGCTTCGATCGGGTGGCGGCAGGAAGGATCGCCGCGCCAGGCCGCGCGCGCGTCTTCGAATACACGCTCGCGCAATCGCGGAAGTTCCGCGAGCAGCCTGCGCGCCAACTGCCGCGCCATGGCATCCAGGCCCGCGGCGTCGAAGACCGCCTCTTCGCCGAGTCGCGCCGGGAACTCGAGCGCGAGGCGGATCTGTGCGGCGAGCACTGACTCGATTTCGTCGAGTTCGCGCTCGATGCGCCGCTCCGCGGTCTCGTTGGCGAGTGTGGCGGGCAGCGTCTCCGCGATCAGCAGCCGGTGCAGCCGGTCGATGGACGAGAGAACGGCCGTGCGGTCGGGCCAGTTGCCCATGCGCAGCGCCTGGAATTCCACCGCATCGCCCGGCACTGTCAACGCCTTGGCGAGCGCGACATGGTCGCCGCCTGCGGGCTGTTCAGGCGAGTGGGACGATTCGCGGCGCACTGACGGGAGCCTCTTCATAGAGCCAGGTCGAAAGATACCTCTCGCCGAAGCTCGGGATCACGACGACGATCAGCTTTTCCTTGTTCTCCGCGCGTGCGGCGACCTGGAGCCCGGCGTACAGCGCGGCGCCCGAGCTGATGCCGACCAGGATTCCTTCCTCGCGTCCGAGCATCCGCGCGTATTCTCCGGCCTGTTCGTTCGTGACCTGGATTATTTCGTCGATGACCTTCGTGTTCAGGATCTCCGGGATGAATCCCGCGCCGATGCCCTGGATCTTGTGCGGGCCCGGCTGGCCGCCCGACAGGACCGGGCTCGCCGTCGGTTCGACCGCCACCGCGCGAAACCCGGGCTTGCGCTTCTTGATGACCTCGCCGACGCCCGTGATCGTGCCGCCGGTGCCGATGCCGCTCACGAGGAAGTCGACCGCGCCGTCCGTGTCGTCCCAGATTTCCTCGGCCGTCGTGCGGCGATGGATTTCCGGGTTCGCCGGATTCGTGAACTGCCCGACGAGCAGGAAGCGCTCCGGGTCGCTCGCGACGATCTCGGCGGCGCGCGCCATCGCACCCTTCATGCCCTTCGCGCCTTCGGTCAGCACGAGTTCCGCGCCGAAGGCCGTCAACATGCGCCGCCGCTCGAGGCTCATCGTCTCGGGCATGGTCAGTACGAGGCGGTAGCCTTTTGCCGCGGCGACGAAGGCGAGGCCTATGCCAGTGTTGCCGCTCGTCGGCTCGACGAGGACCGTGTTCGGCTTGATGCGGCCCTGTTTCTCGAGCGCTTCGATCATGCTGACGCCGATGCGATCCTTGACGCTCGCGCAGGGATTGAAGAACTCGAGCTTCAGCACGATCTTGCCCGGCAGTTCGCGACCGATCTTGTTGAGCCGCACGAGCGGCGTGCGTCCGATGGTCTGGAGGATGCTGTCGTAGATCTTTGCCATGGTCTGCCGTCGTCCCGTGCTGCGAAAAAGGGGAGGGCCCCCATCCCCCGCGGGACCGGGAACCCTGCCCGACATGGAAATCGAGTCTCGCCGGCGCTTCAGCGCGCCGCGTAGCACTCCATCTTAAGGCCAGTGCCGCCCCGCGAGACATGGGCGACGATCGCCTTGCGCCGGTGGATCTTGGTGATGGCCCCGAGATTGATCGCGAACGCCAGTTCGACGATGGAGCCTTTTGCGAGGCCGAGGTTTCGAGTTTCGACGAAGACCCCGTTGGCGCTCAGGTTGTGGGCCTTGCAAAGCGAACCACGACGCCCCGGCACGACCACATAGACCGTGGCGCGGGCGCGATGCCGACTGTGCAGGCGGCGCTCCATTCCCCTGATCCCCGTTTTCTTCTAAGCGTTCAAGTCCGTGCCGGATCAGTATGCCGACGGCAGGGGGGCCTGAAAAGCACGGGCCGACAACCGGTTTTTTGCAGTGCGGTAAGCCGCTGATTGCGCCCGATCCGATACCATGCCGGGCGATGAACGAGCTCCCTGCGGCGCCCCGCCTGACTCTCGCGGAGATCCGCGACGCGCGGGCCTCGCTTGGCGACCGCATCCTGAAAACGCCGGTTCAGTCCCTGTCCGGACCGGCCGTCGAAGCCGCATTCGCGCCGGGGACCCAGCCGGTCCTCAAGCTCGAGCTTTTTCAGCGCACCGGCAGCTTCAAGGCGAGGGGCGCGCTCCTCAACATGCTCGCGCTCGGCGAGGCGGAGCGCAGCCGCGGCATCTGCGCGATCAGCGCCGGCAATCATGCGATCGCGGCCGCATTCGCCGCCCGCGCCATCGGCACGAGCGCCAAGGTCGTCATGAAAGTAGGCGCGAATCCGTTTCGGGTGGCGGAGTGCCGGCGCTATGGGGCCGAAGTCGAACTCGAGCCGGATTTTCATGCCGCATTCCGCCGCGTGCAGGAAATCCAGGACACGGAAGGGCGCACGCTGATCCATCCATTCGAGGGACTGCGCGTAGCCATGGGCACGGGCACGCTCGGTCTCGAATTTCTCGAGCAGGCGCCGGATCTCGACGCCGTGATCGTGCCGATCGGCGGCGGCGGACTCGCGGCAGGCGTTTCCACGGCGATCAAGCTGCTGAAGCCCGACTGCGAAGTGCTGGGCGTCGAGCCGTACGGCGCGGACACGATGTTTCGAAGCTTCGCGGCCGGTTCGCCGCAGGGGATCGAGAAGATCGACACGATCGCCGACAGCCTGGGCGCGCCTTATGCCTTGCCGATTTCATTCGCATTGTGCAGGGCGCACATCGACGATCTCGTGCGCATCCACGACGCCGAGATGATCGCGGCGATGCGCTTTCTGCTCGAGCACGCGCGGCTCGCGGTCGAACCTGCGGGTGCCGCGGCGACGGCCGCCCTGCTCGGCCCGCTGCGCGAACGGCTCGCCGGCCGGCGCGTCGGGCTCATCGTCTGCGGATCGAACATGGACGCCGCCGGCTTCGCGCGTCTCGTGGGGAGCTCGGGAACCTGATGCCGGCAGGGCCGCCCGTGATCGCGGCATTTTTCGCCTGGCTGCACCTGCTGGCCTTCGGCGTGGCCGCGGGGCTCCTCCTCACCGAGTATTGGTTATGCCGGCGCATGCCGGACCGTACCCAGGCGCGGCTCCTCGGGATGGTCGATCTGGGCTATCTGATGGCGCTGATCGCGAGTCTTGCGACAGGGCTCGCGCGAGCCCTTTACTACGGCCAGGACGCGGCCTACTACTTCGCTAACCGATTGTTCTGGTTGAAGATTACGATCTTTCTGGGAATCGTCCTGGTCGCGGTTGGGCCCACGTTGCAGTACATCCGCTGGAACCGGGAGGCGCGCGCTGCCCCGTCCTTCGCACCCCTGACCCGGGAGGTCGAGCGCGTCCGGGCGAGCATCGCGCTCGGACTCGGGCTCTGGCTGATCCTTCCCTTGCTCGGAATTCTGGTCGCTCGCGGCTTCGGTCTTCCCTGACCCGGATCAGTCACTTAGCGACTCTTGCGGCGTTGACAGCAGAGGCCGCGCACCCGAAAATACGCGGCTCAATTTGGGAGGGGTACCCAAGCGGCCAACGGGGGCAGACTGTAAATCTGCTGGCTCATGCCTTCGTAGGTTCGAATCCTACCCCCTCCACCAGTGTTGTTCGAACAACCGGTGGCTCGGCTTCTTTGGCGACCCACGTTACCTGCGTATGCGCGGCGTGAAGGAATGCGGGTGTAGTTCAATGGTAGAACCTCAGCCTTCCAAGCTGATGACGTGGGTTCGATTCCCATCACCCGCTCCAGTCGGGTTGACCTGGGCCCACGTAGCTCAGTCGGTAGAGCACGTCCTTGGT
>DASWIQ010000147.1:0-9424 GCA_036397615.1 Steroidobacteraceae bacterium | reverse complement strand
ATCGATCAGCGCGTTTCGGACGCGCTGATCGACGAAGAGCTGTCGATCGGCGACTATGTGCTGTCGGGCGGTGAATTTCCGGCGCTCGTCGTGATCGATGCGGTGGCGAGGCTCCTGCCCGGCGTGCTCGGCGACGAGGCGTCGGCCGCCGAGGATTCGTTCGGCGACGGATTGCTCGACTGGCCGCATTACACGCGGCCCGAAGTCTGGGACGGCCGGCCGGTGCCGGCTGTGCTGCTCGGCGGGAACCACGCCGCGATCCGGCGCTGGCGGCTGATGCAGGCGCTCGGCAGGACCTGGAGGCTCAGGCCGGACCTGCTGCGGAGCCGGCGATTGACGCCTGAAGAGCGCTCGCTGCTCGAGGAATATTGCGCCGCGGCCGGCGTCGAACCGCCGCGATGAGAACCGGGATTTGATCAAGCGGAGATCGGGGACGGAAATGAACAAGATCATGCAGGAAATCGAATCGCGCTCGATGAAGCGCAAGCTGCCCGAATTCGGGCCCGGCGACACGGTCGTCGTCCAGGTCAAGGTGCGCGAGGGCGACCGCGAGCGCGTCCAGGCCTACGAAGGCGTCGTCATCGCCTGCCGGAATCGCGGCCTCAACAGTTCGTTCACGGTGCGCAAGGTCTCGCACGGCGAAGGTGTCGAGCGTGTTTTCCAGACGCACAGCCCGTCCATCTCCGACATCGAGGTGAAGCGCCGCGGCAAGGTGCGCCGGGCGAAGCTGTACTACCTCCGCGACCGTTCCGGAAAATCGGCGCGAATCGAGGAAAAGCTCGGAGGCTGAGGAATCGACGATGCCCGTGCTGCGCTCGATCTGGTCCGTACTCAAGGGCCTGTGGATGGCTCTCGACGGGCTGCGCAAGGTCTTGCATCTCATCCTGCTGCTGGTGCTTTTCGGCGCGCTTTTCGCGGCAGGGCAGTCGGAACTGCCGTTCGTGCCCAACAGCGCGGCGCTCGTCCTTTCCCCGGAGGGCTACCTGGTCGAGGAGCTTTCGGGCGACCCGCTCGAGCGCGCGCTCTCGCGCGCGACGGGCGGCGACCGCTCGGAGACCCGGATTCGCGATCTCGTCGATGTCGTCGACGAGGCGCGGGACGACGATCGGATCCAGGCACTCGTGCTCGACCTCGAGGGCCTCGAGGGCGCGGGCCTTCCGCTGCTCCAGGATCTCTCGCAATCGATCCAGTGGTTCCGCGAGAGCGGCAAGAAGGTCTATGCCTACGGCGAGGCGTACTCGCAACGCCAGTATTTCCTGGCCGCCCAGGCCGACGAGGTCTATCTGGACCCGATGGGCTACGTCCTTCTCGAGGGCTACGGCTACTTCCGCACCTATTTCCGCGGCACGCTCGACAAGCTCGCGGTCGACATCAACGTGTTCAAGGCCGGCAGCCACAAGTCGGCGCCCGACGAATGGATGCGAACCGACATGTCGTCCGAGGATCGCGAAGACGCGCGTGTCTGGGTCGGCGCGCTCTGGGACACCTACAAGACCGACGTCGGTGAGGCGCGCGATCTCGACCCCGCGTTGATCCAGGCGTACGCGGATGAAGCCGCGGAAGGTGTGCGCGCGACGGGCGGAGACCTTGCCCAGTACGCGCTGGCGCGCGGGCTGGTCGACGGCCTGAAGACGCGGCGGGAGTTCGAAGAGATCGTCGCTGAAATCGCGGGTGAAGACGATGAGACCGGCTTCACGGCCGTCGACTGGCAAGGTTACCTGCCGTACGTGCGCTCGGATCGGGCCCTGGGCCGGCACGGCGGCGAGAAAATCGGAGTCATCGTGGCCTCCGGCGAGATCCTGGATGGCGAGCACTCGCCAGGCATCGTGGGCGGCGATTCCCTGTCGAAACTACTGCGCGAGGCAGGTCAAAACGAGGATCTCGCGGCCATCGTGCTTCGCATCGACAGCCCGGGCGGCAGCATCATGGCCTCCGAGGTGATACGCCGCGAGGTGGCGGCATTGCGCGCCTCCGGCAAGCCGGTTGTCGCCTCGATGGGAACGGTCGCCGCGTCCGGCGGGTACTACATCGCGATGGACGCCGACCGGATCATCGCCGCGCCGACGACGATCACGGGCTCGATCGGCGTATTTGCCGTGATCCCGACCTTCCAGCGCACGCTCGGCAAGATCGGCGTGACGAACGATGGATTCGGCACGACGCGGCTTTCGGGCCAGACCGATCTCGACCGCGAACTCGGACCGGAATCGAAACAGATACTCCAGGCCTCCGTCGAGCACGCGTACAAGACCTTCGTCGAGAACGTCGCGCGTTCGCGAAAACGCCGCCCCGAGGAGATCGATAGCCTGGCCCAGGGGCGCGTTTGGACGGGCGCCGATGCGCGCGCCGCGGGCATCGTGGATGAACTCGGCGGGGTGGACGAGGCGATCGCCGAGGCCGCGAAACTCGCAGGCCTCGAAGACGAATACGACGTGGAATGGATCGAGCAGGAACTGTCGTGGCGCGATGCGCTCGTGCTGCACCTGCGCCGGGCCGCCGCCTGGGTCGTCGATGCGGTCGCGCCGCGCCAGGCGCAGTTGCCGCAGTTCGGGGCAGCGCTGTCGCGCGCACGCGCGCTGCTGGCCCTCGCGGCCGAGGGCAGGCCTGTCTACCTCTGCAGCTGCCGCGTCGAGTAGGCGGAGCTTCCTAGGCGGCCCAGTCGAGAATCACTTTGCCGGACTGGCCGCCGACCATCGTGTCGAATGCCAGCCGGTAATCCGCGGCGTCGTAGCGGTGCGTGATCACGGCGCCCACGTCGAGCCCGCTTTGCAGCATCGCCGCCATCTTGTACCAGGTCTCGAACATCTCGCGGCCATAGATGCCCTTGATCACGAGACCCTTGAAGATCACCTGATTCCAGTCGATCGACACTTCAGCCGGTGGAATGCCGAGCATCGCGACGCTGCCGCCGTGATGCATCACGCGCAGCATGTCGCGGAAGGCGCTGGCGTTACCCGACATCTCGAGCCCGACATCGAAGCCTTCCTCCATGCCGAGTTCCTTCATCGCGTCGTCGATGCTCTCCTGCCTTGCGTTCAGGGCGCGGGTCGCGCCCATGCGACGCGCGAGATCGAGCCGGTAGTCGTTCACGTCGGTGATGACGACGTGCCGCGCGCCGATGAAGCGCGCGACGGCGACCGCCAAGATTCCGATCGGGCCTGCGCCCGTGATCAACACGTCCTCGCCAACCATGTTGAACGAGAGGGCCGCATGGGTCGCGTTGCCGAGCGGATCGAGGATCGAGGCGATCTCGTCCGAGATTCCCGCCGGCAGGCGGAAGACATTGGCCGCCGGAAGCACCATGTACTCGGCAAAACAGCCCGGACGATTGACGCCCACGCCCTGCGTATTGCGGCAGAGATGGCGCCGGCCCGCGCGGCAATTGCGGCAGTGGCCGCAGGTGATGTGGCCCTCGCCTGAAACCCGGTCGCCCACCGCCAGGCCGCGCACCTCGCTGCCTAGCGCGACGATTTCCCCGCAATACTCGTGGCCGATCTGCATCGGGATCGGGATCGTGCGGCTCGCCCAGGCGTCCCACTGATAAATATGTATGTCGGTGCCGCAGATCGCGGTCTTGTGCATCCGGATCAGCACGTCGTTGGGGCCCGGTTCCGGCTGCGGCAGTTCGCCGAGCCAGATGCCGGGTTCCGCGCGCGACTTGATCAGCGCCTTCATGAATCCCTCACTTGCCGGTGACTCCGAGTTCCGCACCCGCCTGCGCGAATGCCGCGGCAGCCGTCTCGAGCATCGCGCGCGTATGCCCTGCGCACATCTGCGTGCGGATCCGCGCCTTGCCCAATGGCACGACCGGATAGGAGAACCCGATCGCATAGACGCCGAGCTCGAGCAGCCGGTCGGCCATGCGCACGGCGAGCGCGGCGTCGCCCAGCATGACTGGAATGATCGGATGCTCCCCGGGGACCAGCCGGAATCCCTGCGACGCGAGCCGGGCCCGGAACCAGGCTGCGTTTGCCGCAAGCTGCCGCCGCGGCGCCGGCGTCGATTCGAGCAGGTCGAGGACGGCGAGGGTGGTCGCCGCGACGACGGGGGCGATCGTGTTGGAAAAGAGATACGGCCGCGAGCGCTGCCGGAGCCAGGCGATCACCGCCGCGCGTCCCGACACGTAGCCGCCGCTCGCGCCGCCGAGGGCCTTGCCGAGCGTTCCGGTCAGGACGTCGACGCGTCCCATGACGCCGCAATGTTCGTGCGTGCCGCGGCCGCCTGCGCCCATGAATCCGGTCGCGTGCGAATCGTCGACGATCACCGTCGCCGAATGGCGGTCCGCGAGTCCGCAGATGCCCGCCAGCGGCGCAATCGTTCCGTCCATGGAGAACACGCCGTCGGTCACGACGAAACGGGAGCGCGCGTCCCGCGCTTCCACGAGTCGTTCTTCGAGCTGGCCGAGATCGGCATTGTCGTAGCGCAGCCGCCTCGCCTTTGAAAGGCGGATGCCGTCGATGATGCTCGCGTGATTGAGCGCATCCGAGATGATCGCGTCCTTCTCGTCCGTCAGCGTCTCGAACAGTCCGCCGTTCGCGTCGAAGCAGGACGAGTAGAGGATCGTGTCCTCGGTGCCGAGGAACTTCGACAGCCGGTGTTCGAGCTCGCGGTGCACCGTTTGCGTGCCGCAGATGAAGCGGACCGACGCCATCCCGTAACCGTAACGGTCGAGCGCGGCGTGGGCCGCGGCGACGAGAGCGGGATGGTTCGCGAGTCCGAGGTAGTTGTTGGCGCAGAGATTGATGACTTCGCGGCCGTCTTCGAGGCGGATCAATGCATCCTGCCCCGAGGCGATGACGCGCTCGCGCTTGAACAGCCCTTGGCGGGCCAGTTCCGCGGTCTGCGACTCGAGCCGCTCGAGCAGGGCCTGGTCCATGCGATCCTGCCAGCTGTGCCAGTCGCCGATTATACCGGCCGCCCGCGCGGCGCCTCGTATAATCGCGGCCGGGAGGAGACGTGGGCGCAAGCGGCAACGACACCGGGCGCGAGGCGGACGCTGGCGCATGAACGGCGCGCGGGTGGAACCGGCATCGGCCGTCGTGTCTTCACGGGCGGCGCGGCTCTTCATTGCTCTCGCGGGACTCTTCATCACCAATGCGCTGATCGCCGAGTTCGTCGGCGTCAAGATCTTCGCGCTCGAGGACACGCTGGGCGTCGACCCGCTCGACTGGCGGCTTTTCGGCCAGAGCGGATCGCTGTCCTTCACCGCCGGCGTGATGCTCTGGCCGGTCGTGTTCATCATGACCGACATCATCAATGAGCATTTTGGCCTGCGCGGCGTGCGCCTCGTCTCCTGGCTCGCTGTCGGATTCATCGTCTATGCCTTCGTGTTCGCCTATCTCGCCATCGGTCTCGCGCCGGCCGGCTGGTGGGTGACCATAGGCAGCGAACGCGGCGTGCCCGACATGCAGGCCGCGTTCGCCAGCATCTTCGGCCAGGGGCTCTGGACGATCGGCGGCTCGGTCACGGCATTTCTCGTCGGCCAGCTCATCGACGTCGCAATCTTCCAGCGGATCCGCCGCGCGACCGGCGAGCGCTGGATCTGGCTCCGCGCCACGGGATCGACGGCAGTCTCCCAGCTGGTCGACAGCTTCATCGTCCTTTACATCGCATTCGTGCTGGGACCGCAGCACTGGCCGATTCCGCTTTTTTTCGCCGTGGGCTCGGTCAACTATGCCTACAAGATGGCGATGGCGATCGCGCTGATCCCGCTGCTCTACGTCGGTCGGCGCCTGATACGGGCGTATCTCGCCGCGCCCGTAGAGGATTGCGCCTGATGCCGCGGCCACGGACGCCTGAACTTGCGGTCGACATCGTGATCGAGCTCGCGGACCGGCCCGGCCGTCCGATTGTGCTCATCCGGCGCGATCGCCCTCCGGCCGGTCACGCGCTGCCGGGCGGCTTCGTAGACGTCGGCGAGACCGTCGAGCAGGCGGCGGCGCGCGAAGCGCGCGAGGAGACGGGCCTGGATGTCAGGCTCGGCGACCTGCTCGGCGTGTATTCCGATCCCGGCCGGGACCCGCGCGGCCACACGGTGAGCATCGTCTATGTCGCAACGGCGAGCGGCGCCCCGACGGCCGGAGACGACGCCGCCGCGATACTCGTCACCGATCCCGGCGCGGCCCCCGCGCTCGCCTTCGATCACGACCGGATCCTCGGCGACTACATGACCTGGCGCCGACACCGCGATTCGTCTCGCGGCTAGAATCTCCGGATGAACGACAGCACCCCAGCCCGTTATTTGCGCTCAGACGACAGCGAATTCGGTTCCGTGCCGGGGGATGCGATCAACAGGCGCTTCCTTGCGGACGAGGCGACCGTGGTCTCGGAGATGCTGGCTCTCGCGCGGCTTCCCGCCGCGGACCGTGCGGCAATCCAGCGCGACGCGGTCAAACTCGTGGCCGCGGCCCGCGGCCGTCGCGCAGGTCGCACGGGCATCGAATCGTTCCTGCAGCAGTACGGCCTGGCGTCGCAGGAGGGCATCGTACTGATGTGCCTCGCCGAGGCGCTGCTGCGGATACCGGACGCCGATACTGCGGATCGGCTCATCGCCGACAAGATCGCGATCGGCCAATGGTCGGACTACCTCGGCGAGGCCGATTCGCTCTTCGTCAATGCCTCGACCTGGGGTCTCATGCTGACGGGCCAGCTGGTGCGCGCGTCCGAAGTCGAAATCCGCGATCCGGCATCGTTCCTGCGCCGGCTCGTCGCGCGTCTCGGAGAGCCCGTCGTGCGCACGGCATTCCGTCAGGCGATGCGAATCATGGGGCGCCAGTTTGTCATGGGCCGCGACATTGCGGAGGCGCTGGATCGCGCCGCGGACGATGATGCCGCGCATTACCGCCACACCTACGACATGCTGGGCGAATCGGCGTTGACGACGCCTGACGCATTGCGCTATCTCGAGTCCTACCGCGCCGCAATCGAGGCGGTCGGCCGGTCGGTGCGCGCCGCCAGCGCGCCCGCGAGCTGGCCGAGCATCTCGGTCAAGCTGTCGGCGCTGCACCCGCGCTACGAATTCGGCCGGCAACGGCAGGTGCTGGATGAGCTTGGACCGCGTCTCGAATCGCTCGCGCTTGCGGCGCAGAAGGCGGGCATCGCGCTCACGGTCGATGCCGAAGAGGCGGATCGGCTCGAGTTGTCCCTCAGGCTCCTTGACCGGCTGCTCGACCTGCCGGCGCTCGCCGGCTGGGACGGTCTCGGGCTTGCCGTGCAGGCCTATTTGAAGCGCGCGCCGGATGTCCTCCGGTATGTGCAACGCCGCGCGGACGAGACCGGACGCGTGCTCAACGTGCGGCTCGTGAAGGGCGCGTACTGGGATAGCGAGATCAAGCGCGCGCAGGAGCGCGGATTGCCGGGATATCCCGTCTACACGCGCAAGCCCAACACCGATGTCGCGTATCTCGCCTGTGCCCGGATTCTCCTGGACGGAAGCCGCAGGGTCTATCCGCAGTTCGCGACGCACAATGCGCACACGGCCGCGAGCATCATTCATCTCGCAAAAGCCCGCGGCCGCGAGTTCGAGTTTCAGCGGCTGCACGGCATGGGCGAGGAACTCTATGCGGAACTGACGGATCCGGCAGGCCGCGGCCTGCCGTGCCGCGTTTACGCGCCGGTCGGCTCGCACGAAGAGCTGCTGCCGTACCTCGTGCGGCGGCTGCTCGAGAACGGCGCCAATACCTCGTTCGTCAACCGCATCGTCGACGAATCGCTGCCGATCGAGGATGTCGTCGGCGATCCGGTCGCTGAAGTCGAGCGCACGGGCGGCGGCCCGCATCCGCGCATTCCGGCGCCGAAGGCGCTCTTCGGCGCGGAGCGCGCCAATTCATCCGGCATCAACCTGCCCGATGGCCGCGCGCAGCGCGATCTCGCCGCGGCCTGCGCCGAAGCCCTGTCGCGGCCGCTCCTGGCGGCGCCGATCGTCGGCGGCGAGGAACAGGACGGCGCGCGCCGCAGCTGCCGCTCGCCGGCGAATCTCGACCGCGCGATCGGCCAGGTCGCCGAGGCCGACGCGGCGCTCGCGACGCGCGCGGTTGCGCTCGCGGCGGGCGCACAGCCGGACTGGGATCGCGTGCCGCCCGCCGCGCGGGCGCAGATGCTCCGCGACGCCGCGGACCGCCTCGAGAAGGAGACCGCGAAGTTCATCGCGATCTGCGTCGCGGAGGGCGGGAAGACCGTTCCGGATTCCATGGCCGAAGTTCGGGAGGCCGTCGACTTCCTGCGCTATTACGCGGCGCGTGCCGAGGAATCCTTCGGCCATCCGCTGACGCTGCCGGGTCCCACCGGCGAATCGAACCGCCTCGGGCTTCGCGGCCGCGGCGTGTTCGCCTGTATCAGTCCCTGGAACTTTCCGCTCGCGATCTTCACCGGTCAGGTGACGGCTGCGCTTGCCGCAGGCAACAGCGTGGTCGCAAAGCCCTCGGAACAGACGCCGCTCGTCGCGGCCGAAATGGTGCGCCTGCTGCACGCCTCGGGCATCCCCGGCGACGTGCTGCACCTGCTGCCGGGCCGCGGCTCGAAGATCGGCCTGGCGATCACGGGCGATCCGCGGGTGGCGGGCGTCGCGTTCACGGGCTCGACCGAAACCGCGCGGCTCATCAATCGCACGCTCGCGGCGCACGACGGGCCGCTTCCCGTACTGATCGCCGAGACGGGCGGCCAGAACGCGATGCTCGTCGACAGCTCGGCGTTGCCGGAGCAGGTCGTGAACGATGCAGTGACCTCGGCCTTCAATGCCGCGGGCCAGCGCTGCTCGGCGCTGCGGGTCCTGTTCGTGCAGGAGGATATCGCGCCGCGCGTGCTCGAGCTCCTGGCGGGCGTCATGGACACGCTCGCGATCGGCGACCCGGCCCTGCTTGAGACGGACATCGGCCCGGTCATCGACACGGCCGCGCTCGCGACGCTCGAGGACCACGCGCGCGCCATCGTCAAGGGCGCCCGCTGGCATCATCGCGCAACGTTGCCGGGCGGGCTTGCCCGGGGGCATTTCTTCGCGCCGCTGGCCGTCGAGATCGACGGGATCGGCCGGCTCGAGCGCGAGGTCTTCGGACCGATCCTGCACGTCGTCCGCTTCGCCGGCTCGTGCATCGACGCGGTCGTGGACGAGATCAATGCGAGCGGTTACGGCCTCACGCTCGGCGTGCATACGCGCATCGACAGCGTTGCGCGGCGCATTGCGGCCCGCGCGCGCGTTGGCAACGTGTACGTTAACCGCAACATGATCGGCGCCGTGGTGGGTGTACAGCCTTTCGGCGGCTGCGGGCTTTCCGGCACAGGACCGAAAGCCGGCGGTCCGCACTACCTTCCGCGATTCGCCACGGAACAGACCGTCACGATCAACACATCCGCGGTCGGCGGCAACGCGACGCTCCTGTCGCTCGGCGAATAACGGCGAATAACGGCGAATAACGGTGCCGGGTGGGGG
>DASWIQ010000146.1:0-2295 GCA_036397615.1 Steroidobacteraceae bacterium | reverse complement strand
GGCCCGCCAGCGCGCGCGCTACGAGCAGATCGAGAACGGCCCGCGCTCGAACGCCGAGGCCGACGGCACGCTCTTGGAGGAGATCGCCGCGCCCGACGCGGAAGGCCGCAAGCTCCTGACCGACGCGGCCGAGCGCATGCGCCTCACCGCGCGCGGCTATCACCGCGTGCTGAGGGTCGCGCGCACCCTGGCCGACCTCGAAGGTGCCGCCAGCGTGCGGCGCATCCACATCGCCGAGGCGCTCGCCTGGCGCCGCGCCGCGCACGCGTGGTGAGAGGGTCCGCGGCTTCGCACCAAATTCGTGGCGCAAAATCGCTGCCGGGCCGCCCTTGATTGGCGGGAAATGTCGATTCTGACGTCCGAATTACGAAGCGCCGAGCCGCTGGCCACGGGCCATCTCGGCCGACGGGGCCAATTCCGGCTGAATGGAATCGCGATGGGGCGCGGGCACGGCCGCCGCCGCCGACATCGCCGGCAGCGTAAAATGGAACGCAGCGCCGTGCCCCTTTTCGGCTTCGGCCCAAATCCGGCCGCCATGTCGGTCGATGACACGATAGACGGTCGCAAGTCCGATGCCGGTGCCGGGAAACTCGGCTTCCGAGTGAAGGCGTTGGAATGGCTTGAACAGCTTCTCCGCGAGAGCCATGTCGAAACCCGCGCCGTTGTCGCGGATGAAGAACACGGGGTTGTTTTGCTGGCGTTTCTGGCCGAACTCGATCCGCGGCTGAACCGCGCCGGCAAGGAATTTCCACGCGTTGCCGATGAGATTTTCCAACGCAACCTTGAGCAGTCGGCCGTCGCCTTGCACGAAGATTCCGTCCTCGATAATCACCTCGATCCGGCGCGCAGGGTCCTTCGATCGCAACTCCTCGACGATTGAACGCGCGAGCCCGCTTAGATCGGTACGCCGGCGGACGAGGTCCGCACGTCCGATCCGCGAAAGCTGCAGCAAGTCGTCGATCAGCTCCGACATGCGATTCGCCGCCTTCCGGATGCGCTGGAGACTTTCCGTGACCTCCGGGCCCAATCGCTCCGCACTGTCCTCCAGAATGATCTGGCTGAACCCGTCAATGCTGCGCAGCGGCGCTCGCAGATCGTGCGACACCGCGTAGCTGAAAGCCTCCAGTTCCTTGTTCTTGCGCTCGAGCTCATCGACCAGCGCGGCGCGCGTCTCCGCAAGTGCCTGGGCCGCGCGCGCCTCGCTCGTCTGCAACTCCTTGCGCAGCAGCTCGTCGCGAATCTGGCGGTTCTCGTCTTCGAACTGTTTGCGCCGGATTTGCGCGTGCACGCGAGCCTTCAGGATCTCCATCGCGCTCGATTTGGAGATGTAATCGTCGGCGCCTGCGCCGAGGCCCTGAATCATCGCGTCGCGATCGTCGAGGCCGGTCAGCATGACAAGCGGGGTGTCACGCATCTCCGGGATCGCCTTGATCCGGCGACAAGTCTCCTGCCCACTCAAACCGGGCATCACGAGGTCGAGGAGGATGCAATCGACCGCCTGCGCCGTCAGATAGTCGATCGCCTGCTCGCCCGATCGCGCGAGCACGACGTCGTAGCCTTCGTTGCGAAGCTCTTCGGCCAGGGCTTGCAGATAGGTTTCGCTGTCGTCGATCGCGAGGATCTTTCTCGGGCCGAACGAGCTCGCCGTCGATTCGGCGTGCTGAGGACCTCCGGCGCTGCGCAGCATGGCCGCGAGCTTGGCCAAGATGACCTGGAGGTCTTCGCCCTTGCGCACAAAGGCGTCCGCGCCGGCATCGAGCGCGCCCAGCTCGGTATCGGGATTCTCGGATCCGGTGAGCAGCAGGCAGGGTACGCGCCGCAGCGGCGCGTCGAGGCGGATGCGGCGGATCACCGTGGACCCGTCGATGCCGGGAAGCGCGCCGTCGACGATGATCGCGCTTGGCCGCTCGCTGGCGGCGATCCGAAGGCCCTCCTCGCCGGTTGCCGCGGTGACCACGCGGTATCCGGCGGCGGCGAGCGTCTGCCCGAGCTCTTCGCGCAGGGTCGCGCTGTCGTCGATGACGAGGATGCTGGTGCTCGTCATGGCGCGGTGGCGTCCGCTACGCTGCCGGCGAGCGCCGCGATGCGCGGCCCGATGTCTCCGATCGGCAGAATCCGCTGCGCGGCGCCGATCAATGCCGCCTCGCGCGGCATGCCATAGACGACCGACGTCGCCTCGTCCTGCGCAATCGTGACGCCGCCGGCCGCGCGGATGGCGAGCAGCCCCGCCGCGCCGTCGCGGCCCATGCCGGTGAGCAGGCAACCTGCTGCCGACGGCCCGTACTCGCGCGCGAC
>DASWIQ010000145.1:0-7728 GCA_036397615.1 Steroidobacteraceae bacterium | reverse complement strand
CGTAATCTGGATCGGCCAGATTACGAAAGTACGACCCGGCACCATTAAAATGCTGCCGTGGACACGTTTGCGAGAGACCGGTTGCCGCCCAAGGAACTATGGCCGCGGTTGCACTTCGATCTGCCGGAATTGCGTTATCCCGACCGCCTGAACTGCGCCACGGTGCTGCTGGACGATGCGATTGCCGAGGGTCACGGTGACCGCCCGGCGATCCTGACCGATGCGGGGACCATTACCTACTGCGAGCTCCAGGCCCGCGCAAGCCGCATCGCCACTGTGCTGAAGGAGGCAGGCGTCTTTCCGGGGAACCGGATCCTGCTCCGGGGCTACAACGGACCCGAGCTCTACGCCGCCTGGCTTGCCGTGATGAAGACGGGCGCGATCGCGGTTACGACGATGCCGATGCTCCGCGCGCCGGAGCTCAGGGCGATCATCGCGAAAGCGCGCCCGGCGTTCGCACTCACGGATCACCGGCTGCTCGACGAACTGAAGGGTGAAGCGGTGGAAGGCGGCGTCGAAACGGTCATCACCTGGGGCGACGGCGATCTCGAGGCACGCATGGCGAAGGCTTCGGATCGTTTCGTCAATGCGGATACGGCCGCCGACGATGTCTGCCTGCTCGCGTTCACCTCAGGCACGACGGGCCAGCCCAAGGCTTGCATGCATTTCCATCGGGATGTGCTCGCAATGGCGGACGTTGTCGCCCGGCATCTCCTGAAGACGGGTCCGGACGACGTCTACGCCGGCAGCCCGCCGCTCGGATTCACCTTCGGGCTCGGCGCGCTACTCGTGTTTCCGCTCCGTTTTCGCGCGGCGACAGTGCCGATCGAGACGCCCGCGCCCGCCGCCGTACTTGCCGCGATCGAGCGCCATCGCGTGACCTGCCTCTTCACCGCGCCCTTTGCCTATCGCGCGCTCGCTGCCGAGCTCGCGGGCCGCGATCTCACGTCGCTCAAACGCTGCGTTTCGGCGGGCGAGTTCCTGCCTAAGTCGGTGTCGGATACCTGGTTCGAAAAGACCGGCATCCGCATCATCGACGGCATCGGCGCGACGGAGATGATTCACATCTTCATTTCGGCGAGCGGGAACGACATCCGCCCCGGCTCGACCGGCAAGCCCTTGCCCGGCTACAAAGCCTGCGTGCTCGATGACGACGGGGAGCCCATGCTGCCCGGCGCGACCGGCCGGCTGGCGGTGACCGGACCCACCGGATGCCGTTACCTCGACGACGAACGCCAGCGCGACTACGTGCAGAACGGCTGGAACGTCACTGGCGATCTTTACCGCCTGGACGAGGACGGCTATTTCTGGTTCGTCTCGCGCGCCGACGACATGATCGTCTCGGCCGGCTACAACATCGCCGGCCCTGAGGTGGAATGGGCCCTGCTCGCGCATCCAGCCGTCCGCGAATGCGCTGTGATCGGCACGTCGGATTCCGAGCGCGGCACGGTCGTGAAGGCCTGTGTCGTGCTCGTGCCCGGCAGGGCGGGGGACATCGCGCTCGTCAAGGAATTGCAGGACTTCGTCAAGCAGCGCATCGCCCCCTACAAGTACCCGCGCGTCATCGAGTTCCTGGAAGCCCTGCCGAAGACCGCCACCGGCAAGCTTCAGCGCAAAGCCCTGCGTGGTGCCGGGTCGTAGATTTCACTCAATTAGTTGACAGTTAAACTATTCAGGCCTGTAATGTTGCCGGGCATGGACAGGCACCCGTGAAACGCATCGTCTGCCTCGGCGGCGGGCCGGCGGGCCTCTATTCGGCCATCCTGTTCCGCAAGGCCCTGCCGCAGGCCCGGGTCGAGGTCTACGAGCGGAACCGCCCAGACGACACCTTCGGCTGGGGCGTCGTGTTCTCGGACCGCACGATGGATGGCTTCCGGGCGGCCGACGCGCCCTCGCACGCGGCGATCACCGGCGGCTTCCACCACTGGGACGACATCGACGTCCATTACCGCGGCACGACCACGACGACCGGCGGCCACGGCTTCTGCGGCATCGAAAGGAAGCGCCTGATGGGAATCCTCCAGGAGCGCGGGGCGGAGCTCGGGGTCGCGCATCACTTCCAGCGCGAGATCGGAGACGACGCGGCCTTTGCTGACGCCGACCTGATCGTCGCCGCCGACGGCGTCAACAGCCGCACCCGCAAGCGGCTCGAGGCCGTATTCGAGCCGGATATCGACACGCGCGAATGCCGCTACATCTGGCTCGGCACGACGAAGCCCTTTCCGGCCTTCACCTTCGCCTTCGAGGAAACGGAACACGGCTGGTTCCAGATCCACGCCTATCAGTTCAGCAAGACCCTCTCGACCGTCATCGTCGAGACACGCGAGGAAACCTGGCGCGCTCACGGGCTCGACCGCGCCAACCACGAGCAATCGATCGCCTTCTGCGAAAAACTGTTCGCGAAATACCTCGACGGCCACAGGCTCATGAGCAATGCGGCGCACCTGCGCGGCTCCGCCTGGCTCAATTTCCAGCGCGTGCTCTGCAAGCGCTGGCACGACGGCAACCGCGTGCTGATCGGAGACGCCGCGCACACCGCGCATTTCTCGATCGGCTCCGGCACGAAGCTCGCCATGGAAGACGCGATCGCGCTCGTCGCCCGCACCGCGGGGGCGACCGACGTGCCGGCCGCACTCGCCGCCTACCAGGAGGAGCGCTCGACCGAGGCGCTGAAGCTCCAGAGCGCGGCGCGCAATCGCATGCGCTGGTTCGAGGACGTCGCGCGCTATGCGCGGCTCGAGCCCTGGCAGTTCACCTACAGCCTCCTGACCGGCAGCCAGCGCATCGGCCATGCGAATCTGAAGCTCCGCGATCCCGCCTTCGTCGCGGACGTGGAAACACGACTCGCCAGGCGCGCCGGACTGTCGTCCCCGCGGCCGCCGATGTTTCTGCCATTCGAGCTGCGCGGTCTCCGGCTCGAGAATCGAATCGTGATCTCGCCGATGGCGCAGTACTCCGCGAAGGACGGCATGCCGGACGACTGGCATCTCGTCCATCTCGGGGCGCGCGCGGCCGGCGGAGCGGGGCTGGTGTTCACGGAGATGTCCTGCGTTTCGGCGGACGCCCGGATCTCGCCCGGATGCACCGGGATGTGGAACGAAGCGCAACGCGACGCCTGGCGGCGCATCGTCGAATTCACGCACCGCCACAGCCGCGCGAAGATCTGCATGCAGCTCGGGCATTCGGGACGCAAGGGCTCGACGCAGCTCGGCTGGGAGGACGACGACCATCCACTCGAGTCCGGCAACTGGGAGACGATCGCGCCGTCGCCGCTGCCGTACCTGGAGGGCGTTAGCGCCCCGCCACGCGAAATGACGCGCGCCGACATGGACCGCGTGATCGCAGATTTCGTGCGGAGCGCCCGCTATGCGGCGGAAGCGGGCTTTGACATGCTCGAGCTGCACATGGCCCACGGCTATCTGCTCGCGAGCTTCCTGTCGCCGCTCACCAACCGGCGCGCGGATGGCTACGGCAGCAGCGTCGCCAATCGCCTGCGCTTTCCGCTCGAAGTGCTCGCCGCGGTGCGCGCAGCCTGGCCGGCGGACAAGCCTCTGTCGGTCCGCCTCTCCTCGAGCGACTGGGCAAAGGGCGGCTTGACCGAGGATGAACTCCTCGAAATCGCGCACGCGATGAAATCAGGCGGCGCCGACATGCTGGATCTCTCGAGCGGCCAGACCGTGCCCTGGCAGAAGCCCGTCTACGGGCGCATGTGGCAGACGCCGTTCTCGGATCTCGTGCGAAACGTCGTCGGCATTCCGACGATCGCGGTCGGCAATATCTACGAGCCCGATCACGCGAACTCGATCATCGCTTCGGGCCGGGCGGATCTCTGCGCGCTCGCGCGCCCGCATCTCGCGGATCCCGCATGGACGCTCCGCGCGGCCGCGGAGCAGCATTGGCAGGAGCAATGGTGGCCGCCGCAGTACGAATCGGCGAAACGGCAGCTCGAGCGCAATCTCGAGCGCGCGGCGCAGATGACCGGACAGGTGTAAGGAGGGGTCATGACGCAAGGACTCGCAGGCCGGCATGCCCTGGTGACGGGCGGAGGTCGCGGCATCGGGGCCGCGATCGCGCAGGCGCTTTCCGCCGCCGGCGCCCGCGTGACGCTCCTCGGCCGCACGGCGTCGCAACTCGACGAGACCGCGATCGGAATGGCCGGCAGCACGGTGACGGTCACGGCGGACGTCGCGGATCCGAAGCAGGTCGAGCGGGCCTTTGCGGAGGCACGGGACGCCGCGGGTGAAATCTCGATCCTCGTCAACAACGCCGGGCGGCCCGCGAGCCGCGCGCTGGCGAAGAGTGACGTGGATTTCTGGAATCAGATGCTGGAAGTGAACCTGACGGGAACCTACCACTGCACGCGCGCGGCGATTGCTTCCATGCTTTCGGCGGGTTGGGGCCGGATCGTGAACGTGTCGACCACGGCGGGGCTGCGCGGCTATGCCTATTGCACGGCCTACTGCGCGGCCAAGCACGGCGTCATCGGCATGACTCGGGCGCTCGCTCTCGAGGTGGCGAAGACCGGCATTACCGTGAATGCCGTGTGTCCCGGCTACACCGACACCGGCATCGTGCGGGATGCCATCCGCAACATCAGCGAAAAGACCGCCCGCAGCGCAGCCGAAGCGCGGGAAACGCTGGTGTCGTTCAATCCGCAGCAGCGACTCGTGAAGCCTGAAGAAGTCGCGAACGCGGTGCTCTGGCTCTGTCTCCCGGGGAGCGAAAGCGTGACCGGCCAGAGTCTCGCGATCGCCGGCGGCGAGGTGACCTGATGGCCGGGCGCCCGATGGATGCGGAAACGCGCGCCGTCAGCGACGATCACGGCGCCATCCGCCTGTGGCTTCGCATGCTCGCGACCAATCGTCTCGTCGAGACACGCACGCGGCGACTGCTGCAGGAACGGTACTCGACGACCCTGCCGCGCTTCGACCTGATGGCGCAGCTCGAGCGCGCGCCGCGCGGACTCAAGATGGGCGAGCTGTCGAAGCGCATGATGGTGACCGGCGGCAACGTGACCGGCATCACCGACCTGCTGGAGGAGGAGGGCCTGGTCGAACGCGCCGCCGATCCGGGCGATCGCCGGGCCTGGCTCGTGCGCCTGACGCCGGCCGGCAGGCGCGCTTTCGCCGCGATGGCCGAGGAGCACGAGCGCTGGATCGTCGAGTCCTTTGCGGAGCTGTCGGGCCGGGAGATGACGACGATGGCGGCGCTGCTCGCGCGGCTGAAGTCGCATGTCCGTGCACTGGAGGAGCGGGACGCATGAAAACCGAGATACCGGACCTGACCGGCTATCAGGCGAAGCATTTTCTCTGGCGTGTCGAGAACCGCGTCGGTTACCTGACGCTGAACCGGCCGGAGAAGAAGAACCCGCTCACTTTCGACTCCTATGCGGAACTGCGCGACCTGTTCCGGGTGCTCTGCGACGGCGGCGGCGTGCGCGTGATCGTGATCGACGGCGCGGGCGGCAATTTCTGCTCGGGCGGCGACGTGCACGAGATCATCGGGCCGCTGACGAAGATGGACGAGAAGGGACACCTCGAATTCACCCGCATGACGGGCGACCTCATCCGCGCGATGCGGGGCTGTCCGCAGCCGCTCATCTCCGCCATCGACGGGATCTGTGCCGGTGCGGGAGCGATGATCGCGCTCGCCTCGGACTTCCGCATTGCGACGCCGGCGGCCCGAACCGCCTTCCTTTTCGTCCGGGTAGGCCTCGCGGGTTGCGACATGGGGGCCTGCGTACTTCTGCCGCGACTCATCGGCCAGGGCCGCGCCTCGGAACTGCTCTACACAGGCCGCGCATTCGACGCGGCGGAAGGCGAGCGCATCGGCTTCTACAACTCGGTCGTGCCGACGGAGGAACTCGGGCCTGCGGCGTCGAAACTCGCGGCGGAACTTGCCGCCGGTCCCACGCTCGCGCACGCGCTCACGAAGAAGATGCTTCATCTCGAGTGGAACATGAGCGTCAACGAAGCCCTCGACGCCGAGGCGCGGGCCCAGGCGGGACTCATGCAGAGCAAGGACTTCCGCCGCGCCTACGAGGCCTTTTCGAACAGGCAGAAACCGGTTTTCGAGGGAGACTGATGGGCACTCTCGACGAGCTCCTGCGATGGCCCTTCTTCGACGAGTCGCATCGGCGGCTTGCGACGGAGGCGGAGCGGTGGGCGACTGCGTCACTCGCCGCCGAGACGCATCCATCGGAGCGCGGCGCCGTGGATGCGCGCTGCCGCGAACTCGTCGGCAGGCTCGGCAAGGCCGGGCTTTTGCGGCATTGCCTGCGGGAGGCGGATGGCGGCGCTGCGGCGGATTTCGACGCGCGGTCGATCTGCCTGCTTCGCGAGACTCTCGCCTGGCGCGACGGTCTCGCCGATTTCGCATTCGCGATGCAGGGACTCGGCAGCGCGCCCCTGTCGCTCGCCGGGAGCGAGCGACTGCGCGCAGGCTACCTGCCGCGTGTCGCCGAGGGCTCGGCTATCGCGGCATTCGCGCTCTCCGAGCCCGAAGCCGGTTCCGATGTCGCGGCCATGCAGACGAGCGCGCGCCGGGACGGCGATTCGTATGTGCTGAACGGGTCGAAGACCTGGATCTCGAATGGCGGCATCGCGGATTTCTACTGCGTTTTCGCGCGGACTGCGCCGGGCCGTCGCCGCAACGACGGCAGCGTATCGGCCGACGGCATCAGCGCCTTCGTCGTCGAGCCGGGTGATCGCGGCTTTGTAATCGCCGAGAGAATCGACGCAATGGCGCCGCACCCGCTGGCGCGGCTCGCTTTCGAGAATTGCCGCATTCCCGCGGAGCGGCTGATCGGCGAGGAAGGCGAGGGATTCCGGACCGCGATGCGCACGCTCGACATCTTCCGCACTTC
Source organism: Steroidobacteraceae bacterium (assembly GCA_036397615.1). GTDB lineage: Bacteria > Pseudomonadota > Gammaproteobacteria > Steroidobacterales > Steroidobacteraceae > SCUD01. Next base: position 863 of record DASWIQ010000145.1, on the reverse strand, counting down.
GGTCGCCGCTGCCGCCTGCGGCTTTGGCCGTCGCGCGCTCGATGAGTCGCTCGGCCATACGCGCTCGCGCGGAATGTTCGGCCGTATGCTGGCGGACTTCCAGCTGACCCAGACGGCGCTTGCGGAGATGGCGACCGCACTCGATGCCGCGGAACTTCTGACCTATCGCGCGGCCTGGCTTCGGGACACCGGGCAGGAGTTCACGGCCGCGGCCGCGATGGCGAAGCTGACCGCAACCGAGAACGCGCAGACGGTCATCGACCGCGGCCTGCAGATGTTCGGCGGTCGCGGCCTGGTGCGCGGGGAGATCATCGAGCGCCTGTATCGCGAGATCCGCGCGCTCAGGATCTACGAAGGCGCGAGCGAGGTGCAGAAGCTCATCATCGGCCGGGAGCTCCTGAAATGAGCCGCGAAGTCCTGCAACCCCCGGGCTGGGCGCGCCCGCGCGGTTACGCGAACGGAATCGCGGCGGAAGGCCGCCAGGTTTTTGTCGCAGGCCAGATCGGCTGGGACGCGGAGCAACGCGTCGTGAGCGATGATTTCGGCGCCCAGGCGCGGCAGGCGCTCGCCAACATCGTCGCGGTTCTCGCCTGTGCGGGCGCGGCGCCCGAACACATCGTGCGCCTGACCTGGTACGTCACGAGCCGCGAAGAATACAACGCGTCGCTAGCGGCGGTCGGCGCGAGCTACCGCGAACTGATCGGGCGCAACTTCCCCGCGATGTCGGTCGTCGTGGTCGCGGGGCTCGTCGAGCCCCGCGCCAAGGTCGAAATCGAAGCGACCGCGGTCGTCTAGTGGTGCCGGGTCGCAGATTCGCAGATTCGTGCCTGGTTTGAATCTGCGAATCTGCGAATCTGCGACCC
>DASWIQ010000144.1:0-3990 GCA_036397615.1 Steroidobacteraceae bacterium | reverse complement strand
GGTCCTGCTGCTGACGCTCGGGTGGCAGCCGGGCGGGTGAGGCGCTCCCAGGCTGCACGAGTATCGGTCTCGGCGCGATGCAGGTGGCGCCACGGACGATCGATACGGTGAGCCACGAGCATCGACATCAGCTTTCGGACGTGCTCCGCGCCGGTTCCATAGCGTTCGAGCCAGAGCGCGCAGTCATGGATCGGAGCGACGCGCTCGATCGCGCGCAGCATGTCGAGCAAGTCGAAATCCGCGGGCCGTGTTCCTGCGATTCCCCGCGAATAGCTGCAACCGTGCGCAAGTTCGATGACGTGCAGTTCTTCCCTGCCCGCGGGATTGTACGAGACGAGGATTTTTGCGGGGTAGAAGGCGCCGTGCGAAACCCGGCAGTCGTGCATCTGCCGCGCAAGCCTGAACCGCGGGGCAAGGTCCGGTACTTGGCGCGCGCCGCGCAGACGCAGCTTCAACTGCATCGTCTGCGGGATTTCGCGCGTTGCAAGCATTTCGTGGCGGCCGTGGCGCGCATTGCTTCCGTGCGACCAGCCGAGCGGCTCCGCGCAGGCGATGGAGCTTCACGACCGAGCGGCCGCCGCCAGGCAGCGACTCCGCCCAGATCAACGTCCTGGGCTCGGCCTTGATCAGCGTCTCTTCACGCGAGGCCGGTGAAAGCCTCATCGAACAGCGCCATTCTTCACGATCAGGGCGTAGCGGTGACCGGAGGAAATCAGGAACACGGCGGGCGCGGCGACGAGCCGCCCGCCGCACTCGCGCGCAAGTTCGGCGACGCGGGCATTCGTCATGGTCAGTTTCGGCGGCTTGCGACGGAGCGGGTGCCGCATCCGGTGCGTCAGGTTCTTGAGCGAGTGATGATCGAAATAGGTCACGATCACGAAACGACGCGAGACGCGGAGCAATTCGTGGAACAGGCGATCGCGCTCGGCAGGCGTCGGCAGGTGATGTGCGAGCCGGATGCAGACCGTGCCATCCACGCTGTCGTCGCTCAACGGGATGTGGAAAGCCGATGCCGTCATCCAGGCGCGCGGTGTCGCGAGCGTGGATGTCGCGCGGCCGTAGTGGATCTGGCCGATCGCGATGTCCGCCTCGATCACGAAATCCGTGGACCCCGCGAAGGCCGGCGTCATCCGACCGCCGCCGCACGGGAGTTCGAGGATCACGCGCGAGTGACCGACCGCGCGCATGTGCCGGCCGATCAATGAATACTCGCGGCGCGTCGTGAGCCGCTTCAGGAGGCGCTGCTGGTAATGCAGGTTGTAGGCCGCGGCCTTTTCGACCTTCTGGTATTCGCCCTGGTAGGCGGTGCTTTGCTCGACCTGTTGCGGTGCGCCCCAGGTCTCGGACGTGCCCTGTACGGCCAGCATCGGCACGCCGTCGTCCATGCCGAAACGGGCGCCGCAACCATTGCACTGGAGGCTGTTGGATTCGATCCTGAGTCCGGCGCGGCAGATCGGGCAGGCGAGCAGATCGGCGACCGGCGCGAGCCCGGCGGCGCCCTGGCCGGTGCCTTGGGCCGCCAGAGAGTCCTCAGGAATCATAGGGTCACGCCCGTCGCCCGGTTGATCCCCGGTTAGCCGGAGCCTCCCGGGAAAATCAATCGGCCGGCCGGGATGCGGCTCCTTCGCTGCCGACGACGATGCGACCATCGACGAGTACGGCGCGCAAGCTGGTCGTCGCGAGCACCGCATACAGGGCTTGAGCGGGGGTCAGGCCGGCGATCGAGCCGTGAACGACGATGCCTGAGACGTCGGAGGCAGCCGCAGGCGTCGCATAGGCGATTTCCCGCCCAAGCTCACGCCCGACCCAGGACAGGAACCGCGCAAGCGGCAGGCCTTCGATCTCGATCCCGGGCGCCACGGCTGCAATCCAGTCCCAGGATTCCCCGTAGAGCGGCATGGCCTGGCGTTCGACGGTTCCGTCGCCCGCGATCGTGAGTTGTTCGCCGCTTGCGCTCTGTTCGATGCCGCCGGACCGCGCGCGCCATTCGACACGCCCCTCGCGCACTCGCAGCCGCACGCCGGTCCTCATCAGGCGAACTTCATATTGGGTTCCGACGTGCCGCACGGAACCTGACGGGGTGATCACGTCGAGTCGTGACACCGGCGAAGCGGAGGGGCCGGCATCGACATAGAGCGCCCCGCGTTCGAGGGTCAGATTGTCGCTGCCCGTGATATTCAGCAGCGTATCTTGGTCCAGCCGCGCGGATACGCCACCCGGCAATGTCAACGCGCCGCGCCCGGACGTCCCGGTCTTCAGGGATTGCCCCACGGCCAGAGATTGACCCGGGACGATATCGCGCCAGCCGAAGGACCAGCCGGAACTCACACGGACCTCGCCCGACGCCAGTGTCACGGTCGCGACGGGCTTCGCCGATTCGCCAAGTTGCGGTGCGACGAGCCACAAGCCGATCGCGGCCGCAAGAATGCCGGCAGCGAGGGCCAGGGTCGTTTGACGGCGTCTGTCGCGGCGCTTCTCGGCGACCGCCGCAAGCCATTCCGCCCGCAGCCGTGCCCGGACGATCCGCTCGACCTCAACGGGCGGCTTTTCCCGCGGACCCGCGGAATTCAACAACTGCGCGATGTCTTCGTCATTCATGGCTGAACCTCACGCGCCCAGGCTCGACGCGATGTCGGCGGCTTCCGCGCCGAAAACTTTCTCCAGGGCTTCCCGAAACGCGATGCGCGCGCGGGCAAGAAGCGACTGGGCAGCGGTCGTGCCGATACCGAGCCGCTCGCCGATGACCTCGACCGATTCACCCTCGATGTATTTCCATTCGAGCGCGTCGCCATAACTCGATGGCAGCCGATCCAGGACGACCCGCACCAGGCGGCCGGTTTCGGCACGGCCATAGTTCTCGACAAGGTCATATTCCTCCGGCGCCTCGATCGAATCGATGGCTTGGCGCAACTCCGGTTGATCGTCGATCAGCACGACGTGCCGCGATCGCCGGCGCGCACGGATGTGATCGACGACCTCATGGCGGCAGATCTGGCAAATCCACGTGAATAGCGCCGAGTCACCGCGGAATTCCGAAAGGCGCCGCATCGCCTTGGTCAGCGTCGACAACACGACGTCCTGGGCCGCCTCGACGTCGCCATTCAGGCGTGGCAGGGCGAACCGGTACACGCGCGCGAAATACGCGTTGAAAAACGTGTCGAATGCCCGCTCGTCGCCGGCGAGCAAGCGCCGGATAAGCTGTTTGTCGTCTGCCAATGCCTAGTCCGCCCGGCGGGACGCCATCCGAAGGTAGGACGTGCGCGATCGGGAGAATCAATCGCGCCCCGACTTTCGCCTGGGATTCTAGCAACCAGCGGTCCAGGGCCAGCAGCACGAACCAGGCGATCGCGGCGCTTGCCAGGTCGTGCGACAGGAAATGCGCTCCACGGGCCTGCTGGCCGAAAGAGAAGGCCGCCCCGGTCAGGACCGCGCCCGCCAGTGCGCCGCGTGCAAGCCGCGGACGGCGGTCGAGCAGCACGAAGTAGAACGCCATCAGGGCGAAGCCGGTGGAAGAATGCGATCCTGGATAGCAGCTGGCACGCGGCAATCCGTCCGGACGATCACCAAACGGCTGCGCATAAGGACGGTCGCCGCCGAACTGTGCAAGGTCCCGCGGGCAGTCGACATTCGTGACCTGTTTCAGGCCCGCAACTACGGCGGGACAAAGGGCGAGCCCAAGGGCGACATAGGCGGCGCCGCGGCGATATGGCGCGAGCCGCCGCAGGCAGGAACCCGCAACGGCGATCGCGGTTGCCGCGAGTCCGATGAGACGTATGAGCCAGCCGCCGCCCGTATGAATGACGTCGACGGCCCACCAGGTATGTGCGCCGATCCATGCCTGGGCCGCGCGATCGTAGAAGAAAGCGTCCGCGATCCTGAGATCGAAATTCCGGGCGGCGACAGCCGCGATCGCCAGCAGGAATCCGGCGGTCCATGCGTGCTTTCGCGAAGTCCGGTGCATGTTCATGATCAGAAGCTGCGCTTGGTCTG
>DASWIQ010000143.1:0-10092 GCA_036397615.1 Steroidobacteraceae bacterium | reverse complement strand
GCTTCGACCGGCAAGGGTGCCAGGCGCCGGACGACGACCGCGCGCCCCTCGAGCGGCGCGCACTCCGCCGGATCGCGGACGTAGCGCGACACGGGTTCGCCGGTCAGGTGATTGGCGACGATGTGACGCGTGCGCGCGAACCAGAAATTCGAGATTGTCGTGAGCACTCGGCCTTTTCCCGGAATCGGATCGGGCAGCACGACGTCGAATGCGGACAGGCGATCGCTCGCGACGATCAGCAGGCGGTCGTCGCCGATCGCGTAGTTGTCCCGCACCTTGCCACGGTGGAGCAACGGAAGGGATCGCAGATTCGATTCGAACAGCGCGGCTGAATCCATGCACGGGGCTCTTGCTAACATGGCCAGCGTCGATGGTAATGGAAAGAACGATGAACTGGACCGGCAAGCTGATCGGCGCAGTACTGGGCTTCATACTGACCCGCCGGCCGATGGGCGTGTTGCTCGGATTGATTCTCGGCCACCTTTACGACCAGTACGTCGCGAGACGCGGCGGCGTCAGCGGGCTGCGGGCCGACCCCGCAATCGTGCGCGCGACCTTCTTCCGCGCGGCTTTCAGCGTCATGGGCCATGTCGCGAAATCCGACGGCCGCGTCTCGGAACAGGACATCGCCGCGGCGCGGCGGATCTTCCGCCAGTTCAATTTGAACGAAGCCGATACCCGCGCGGCGATGCAGTTCTATACCGAGGGCAAGGCGCCCGACTTCGACCTTGACGCGACGCTCAAAGAGCTCGCGCACGCCTGCCGCGGCCGCGAAGAGGTGTTGCGCATGTTCCTCGAGATCCAGATGCGCGCGGCGCTCCTGGGCGACGGCCTCGCGGGCATCACGCGCTCGACTCTCGCGCGCGTCGCGGCGGCGCTCGGCATCGGTGCACTCGAGTTCGCGCACCTCGAAACACTGCTTCGGCTGCAGGCCTATGCCGGCGCGGGCGGTTACGGACCCGCAGGCGGTGCCCGGCCGGGCGCATCGGCGGGTGGTGCGGGTGCGCTTTTCGAGGCGTACGAGATCCTGGGCGTGCCGAGGACCGCGACCGACGCCGAGGTCAAGCGCGCCTATCGCAAGCTAATGAGCGAGAATCACCCGGACAAGCTCGTGGCCCGCGGCCTGCCCGAATCCATGCTCGAAGTCGCCAAGCAGAAGACGCAAGCGATCCGGGCCGCCTGGGAGCGCGTCCGCGAAGCACGCGGCATGCGCTAGAGTAGGTGCATGTTGAAGTCCGTTATCGCGCCGTCGATCCTGTCCGCGGATTTCGCAAAGCTCGGCGCCGAGGTGGACGCCGTGCTCGCGGCCGGCGCCGACTGGGTCCACTTCGACGTGATGGACAATCATTACGTGCCGAATCTCACCATCGGGCCGCTGGTCTGCAAGGCGCTCCGCAAGCACGGCATCAAGGCGCCGATCGACGTGCACCTAATGGTGGAACCCGTGGACCGGCTGGTGCCGGAGTTCGCGGAAGCGGGCGCGACCTGGATCAGCTTCCATCCGGAGGCGAGCCGGCACGTGGACCGCACGATTCAGCTCATCCGCGATTCGGGCTGCCGGCCTGGCATCGTGCTGAACCCGGCGACGCCGCTCGCCTGGCTCGACCACACGCTGGGATCGATCGACCTCGTGCTGCTGATGTCCGTCAATCCGGGCTTCGCCGGCCAGCAGTTCATCGAGCCGGTTCTCGGCAAGCTCGCCGAGACGCGGCAACTCATCGATGCGAGCGGACGCGAAGTCCGGCTCGAGATCGACGGCGGGGTGAAGCAGGACAACATCGGGGCGATCGCCCAAAGCGGTGCCGACACGTTCGTCGCGGGCAGCGCGATCTTCGGCGCGAAGGATTACGCGGCCGCCATCCGCAGCCTGCGCGACGGGATCGGCGGCCGCTGATTCGGTCTATTTGACTGCGGCGACCGCGGCCTTGGCGAACTCGGGCGCTGCGCGGGCCTTGACCTTGGGGCGCGCGCCGAATACGACGATCGTCTTGCCGCGCGCCGTCAGCAATCCCTGTTCCTCGAGCACCTTCAGAACCCGGCCGGCCATTTCGCGCGAGCAGCCGACGAGACGCGAAAGCTCCTGCCGGCTGACCTTGATCTGCATGCCCTGCGGATGCGTCATCGCGTCGGGCTCCCCGCAGAGATCCATGATTGCGTGGGCGATGCGGCCGGTGACGTCGACGAATGCCAGGTCGCCGAGCTTGCGGTTCGTGCGATCGAGCCGTGTTGCGAGCTGGGTTGCCAGTTCGAACACGAGACCCGGGCTTTCGGACGCGACCTGGCGGAAGCGCGGATAGGTCATCTCGGCGAGTTCGCACTGCGTGCGGGTGCGCACCCAGGCGCTGCGCTGCTGACTGTCGGAGAAGAGACCCATCTCGCCGAAGAACTGGCCCTTGTTCAGGTAAGCGAGGACCATCTCATTGCCATCCTCGTCCTCGATCATGACTTCGACCGAGCCGCGGATGATGTAGTAGAGGACATCCGGCAGGTCGCCGGCGTGGATCAGCGCGGTCTTCGACGGCACCGTGCGCACGCGGCAATAGCTGAGGAAGCGATTGATCGCCGGGATATCGGTCAGTTGCTTGACGGGTTCTTCCATTGTGCTCCCCTGGCAGTCCCAACGGCCGTTGTATTACAGCACCGCGCGCACCGCAAGACATAATCGGACATCGGTCAGATCCAGTAGGCCGTGCCCGTCATGAACCGGGCTGTGAGGCGCATGAGTCGCGGAACCGGGTGTGGCAACGGTTCGCCGCCCGCTGCAATCGCCGCGTGTCCATGACCGACCTCGTCGGTCTGCATCTGCTCAATGATCGCACGGCTGCGCGCATCGTCCGCCGGCAGCCGCGAGAGATGATCCGCGAGATGTCCCTCGACCTGTTTTTCGGTCTCGGCCATGAATCCGAGGCTGGCGCGATCGCCGCAAAGCCCGGCGAGCGCCCCGATCGCGAGGGAACCCGCGTACCAGAGCGGATTCAGCAGGGAAGGCCGCGATCCCAGTTCATCCAGCCGGTCCCGGCACCAGGCCAGGTGGTCGCCTTCCTCACCGGCCGCGCGGCGAAGTGTCTCGCGGGTCACCGGCGAGCGGGCCGTCAGGGCCTGCCCCAGATAGAGACCCTGGGCCGCGATTTCCCCCGCGTGATTGACTCGCATCAGCCCGGCGACGTGCCGGCGGCGGCCGGAATCGCCGGGCGCCGGCGCTGGAATTCCGGGGGTCGGGCGGGCGCTGGAGGGCCGGGCGAAGCTGCCGCGCAAGCCCGCATCGGCCAGTTCCAGCAGGCGATCGAGGGGCGAAAGTGCGCGCGGCTCCATGCGACGCATATTATATAGCCATACCCCTGTGGCTTCCCCTGCCGCGACAATGACTTGCGAGCGGCGCCGCGCGGCTTTGCAAGGCCCCGCCATCTGTGTAAACTTGCCGGCCTTTCTCGAACCCGACCCTATTCAGGGACCCAAGATGAAGACGGTTTTCGCGAAGCCAGAGCGCGTGCGACGCGACTGGTACCTGGTGGATGCGTCCGGAAAGACGCTCGGCAGGCTCGCCACGCAGATCGCCATGCGGCTGCGCGGCAAGCACAAGCCGGAATTCACGCCCCACGTCGATTGTGGCGATTACATCATCGTCATCAATGCCGAGAAGGTGGCGGTGACCGGCAACAAGTTGCGCGACAAGGTGTATCAGCAGCACACCGGCTACCTCGGCAACCTGAAGACGGTGGCGCTCGGAAAGCTCCTGGCCGAACACCCGGAGCGGGCGATCGAGTACGCGGTCAAGGGCATGCTGCCGAAGACGATTCTCGGCCGCCAGATGTTCCGCAAGCTGCACGTATTCGCAGGCACCGCGCATCCGCACGCCGCACAGCAGCCGAAGCAGCTCGAGATCTAAGGACCCGAATCATGGCATCCAGCGCATCCCTCGCCACCGGTCGCCGCAAGTCGTCTTCGGCTCGCGTGTTCATGAAGCCCGGCAAAGGCGCGATCACGGTCAACGGCCGTCCGCTCGACGAATTCTTCGGCCGCAAGACGGGCGTGATGATCGTCCGCCAGCCGCTCGAACTCGTGCAGATGACCGAGCGCTTCGACATCAACGTCCTGGTGGAGGGCGGCGGCATCACCGGCCAGGCGGGCGCGATCCGCCACGGCATCACGCGCGCGCTGATCCAGTACGACGAGGAGCTGCGCAAGCCGCTGCGTGCCGCCGGTTTCGTGACGCGCGACGCGCGCGAGGTCGAGCGCAAGAAAGTCGGCCGGCGCAAGGCTCGCCGCGGGACGCAGTTCAGCAAGCGCTGATACGCTTCCTGGCGACGAACCACAATTGGGGGATCGTCTAGCGGTAGGACTGCGGACTCTGACTCCGCCAACCTAGGTTCGAATCCTAGTCCCCCAGCCAGCTCTCATCGCGGCGTGCCTCGCCTGGGCCGGCGGACCGTCCTCACCTTCCCGCTGCCTCCGCCTCCGCAGAAGAACTGATCGCCGCCATCGGACTCGAGCCCCGACACGCCTACGCCGGGTGGCATCTCGAGTGTCTCCAGGACCTCTCCCGTTCGAGGATCGATTCGCCTCAATTCGCTCTCGTCGCTTTCCCAGGTGCCGTGCCAAAGCTCTCCGTCGATCCAGGTGACCCCGGTGACGAAGCGATTGGACTCGATCGTGCGAAGAATCGCCCCTGTCCGGGGATCGACTTGATGGATCTTCCGGTCCTGATACTGCCCTACCCAGAGCGTCCCCTCAGCCCACGTGAGCCCCGAGTCACCGCCGCCGCCCGGCGCCGGTATCGTGGCAAGCACACGGCCGTTCTTCGGATCGATCTTCTGGATGCGATTCTCCGCGAGTTGAAACAGATACTGGCCGTCGAAGGCAGTGCCTGCATGCGCGGCGACATCGATCGAGCGCAGCATCTTTCCGCTCGCAGGATCGAAGGCGTTCAGCTTGTCTCCAGCGGCAAACCAGACGTTCTGGCCGTCATACGTGACTCCATGCACGCTGTCGGCGCCCGGAAAGGGTCCGTACTCGCGGACGATCACGGCGGTTGTCCGGCTCATGCTTTGATCTTAGACAATCGGCAGCGGAGCGGGGAGTAACAAGGTCGTCGTGAATCCCGGCACGGGCGGTGTCATCCAACGGCGAGCCCGCCCGCGACCGTACGACTGCACCTTGCCTGCCATCGCAAGCGAGTCGAGTGCCCGCTGCACGCTGCGCTGGCTCGTTCCAAGCGCAAGCGCCAGGGCCGAGCTCGACCACGATTCACCGTCGGCGAGGAAGGCGAGCACCGTCGCATGCTTCTCTTCGAGGGGCCGCGCCAGCACGACCACTTCGCGTGCGCGGCGCGGCGCCAGCGCAAACCCCCGTTTCGTCGCGCTAACGCCGGCCAGCGTCCGAAGCGCCGTGCGAAGCCGCCCGACTTCGACCCGCAACCGCGCGCGATGCGATTCATCGGCACGCTTCGCCCGGAATGCGCGCGCGACGAGCGTGTCCCTCGGCACGTCACCGGGCCACGCCTCGCCGAGCGCGCGCGCGAGCGCGAACAATACCGGACGCTTCGCGAGCGAGACCGCCGCGCGATCGTCACGCACGACATGACGGCACGCGTCCACGACGAATGCTTGCGACGCCAGCAACGCTTCGACCTCCTCGAGCAGGAGGAGCCGCTCCTCGCCATTCGCAATCAGGCGCGCGGCGGGCGTGTTCAGGACGAGGGATGCGCTTTCGACCTCCGCCGTCAGGGCGGGGATATCCGCAGCGCGCGCGGCGCGCGCGGCCCGGTCGAGCGCCGCGCGCGCCGCCTTCGTCCGGAGGCGCCGCATCGCGATTCCCGCCACCACCAGCTCGTGAGCGGTCCTCGACGCGGGCGGGAAGAGCGCGGGGTCGAGCTCGGCGAGCGCTCGCTCGGCCTCGTCGATGCGCCCGATCAGGAGGAGTCGCCGGGCCTCGAGATACCGCGCATGCGCGGCGTTCACCCGGTCGCCGTGCTTTTCCAGCGTCGCGCGCGCTGCGTCGAGCGCCTTCGCAGGCCAGCCCAGGTCGCGCGAGGCGAGTGCGATCTCGGCCTCGGCGACGACGCACCTCGCGCGGGCCACGGCCTCCTTGGGACCGAAGGCGCGCGCGGCACTTCGCAGGAGCGCCTTCGCCCGAACGAGCTCGCCGAGCTGCGCCATCGCGATGCCTCGAAGCGCGAGGGCAGGCGCGTCGTCACGAAGGGCGACCCGCTTCAATGCGCCGAGGGGATTACCCGCTGCGAGGGCACGCGCCGCGGCAGTGATCAATGAATCCATCGGAATCCCGCCACACTTGTCACTCCCATCGTTCGAGAATCCGGGGCTAATCTATCTCATGACCAACGACCACCGGAGATACGAGCAATGACGCAGCACAAGACTGGAACACGCAAGCAGTGGCTCGCCGCGCGGCTCGAGCTGCTCGAGGCGGAGAAGGATCTCACGCGGCGCAGCGATGAGCTGGCACGCCGGCGCCAGGAGCTGCCGTGGGTTCCGATCGACAAGGAATATCGATTCGAGACCGACGAGGGAAGCGCCTCGCTGGCGGACCTCTTCCGGGGGCGCTCGCAGCTCTTGGTCTACCACTTCATGTTCGGGCCCGACTATAAGGCAGGGTGTCCGTCCTGCTCGGCGATCGCGGACGGGTTCGATGGCTTCGCCGTCCATCTGGCCAACCACGACGTCACGCTTTCGGCGGTGTCGCGGGCGCCACTCGCGAAATTGCAGGCGTACAAGCGGCGGATGGGCTGGAGCTTCCCTTGGGCGTCCTCGCACGGCGGAGAGTTCAACTTCGACTTCAAGGTCTCGCTGACCGAGAAGCAACAGCGCGAAGGGACCGTCGAATACAACTACCGGCGCGAGCCCGCGTTGACGGAACGCGGGATCGGCGACGTGTTGACCAAACAAGGCGAGGGGCCTGTCGCCGAGATCGCGGCCGGGATCGGAACTGACGTGGCCACGTACACGCGCGAAAGGCCGGGGATGAGCGCGTTCGTGCTCGAGGACGGCGTCGTCTACCACGCCTATTCCACCTATGCGCGCGGACTGGATGGCCTCTGGGGCATGTACCAATGGCTCGACCGCGCCCCCAGGGGGCGCAACGAGACGGGAGTCTGGTGGCGCCGCCACGACGAGTACGGCAAGGGCTGAGGGAATTCGTCATGGCTTCCGAGCGAACTTCGGGGCGAGCCTTCTTCGGCATCTCAGCACTGCTCTTCGCTGCCAGCGCGGCGGTGACGATCGCCTGGTGCGCGTCCATGTCGGCGATGGGCGAAATGCCGATGCCGTGGATGCGGATGCCCGGACAGGCGTGGCTCGGCGCCGCGACGTGGTTCCTCGGCATGTGGGTCGTGATGATGGTGGCGATGATGCTGCCATCCTTGGTGCCGATGTTGTGGCGGTACCGCCAGGCCGTCGGCAGGACAGGCGGGATGCGCCAGGGTCGCCTGACCGCGCTCTTGGCCGTGGGTTACTTTTTCGTCTGGACCGTGTTCGGAATGTCGGCCTTTCCGCTCGGCGTCGCGCTGGCGGCTGTCGCGATGCAACTGCCGGCGCTGGCGCGCGCCGTTCCAATCGCGGCCGGAGTGGTCGTCCTGGTCGCCGGCGCGCTCCAGTTCACCGCGTGGAAGGCACGTCACCTCGCCTGCTGCCGGGAAGCACCCGGGCTCGGCCGTGCGCTGCCGACTGACGCCCGCACGGCCTGGCGAGACGGCCTGCGACTCGGCCTCCATTGCAGCTGCTGCTGTGCCGGTCTGACGGCGATCCTCCTGGTCATCGGGGTCATGGACCTTCGCGTGATGGCAGTCGTCGCAGCAGCCATCACCGTCGAACGTCTCGCGCCGGCCGGTGAACGCGTCGCGCGAGCCATCGGGGCCGTCGCCGTCGGTGCAGGGTTTCTTCTGATCGCTATCGCTTTATCGTCCTGACGCCGTCGTCGCCGGCGACCAGCAGCACGTCCGCGCCGCGCCGCGCGAAGAGTCCGACCTCGACCACCCCGACCAGGAGTCCGATCTGCGCTTCGAGCGCCGCGGGGTCGGCGATCTTCAGGTTGTGCACGTCGAGGATCTCGTTGCCATTGTCGGTCTTGAACCCCTGGCGCAGGACCGGTTGGCCGCCAAGGCCCGCGAGCTTTCGCGCGACCAGAGAGCGGGCCATCGGTATGACCTCGACCGGCAGCGGAAAGCGCCCGAGGACGTCCACGAGCTTGGAATCGTCGACGACGCAGACGAATCGACGGCTGGCTGCGGCCACGATCTTTTCCCGGGTCAGCGCGCCACCGCCGCCCTTGATCAAGGCGAGATGCCGGGTTGCCTCGTCCGCCCCGTCGACATAGAGCGACAGGTCGCCCGCATCATTCAACGAGACCACCTCGATGCCGGCTTCTTTCAGCAGGCGCGTGCTCGCTTCGGACGAGGAAACGGCTCCGGCAATGCGATTACGCCGGTCCTTGAGCGCCGCGATGAAATGATTGACGGTGGATCCGGTGCCGACACCGACGGTGATGCCTTCCTCGATGTATTCGAGTGCGGCGATTGCGGCAGCTTTCTTCTTCGAATCGGCGTCCATCGTCTGGCTCCACAAAAAACTGTGCCCGCTTTCGCGGGCACAGTCTCATCTCTTGGTGAACCGGCGGTTGGTCGTCTCTCGATCAGCCAACCACCGATCCATCAGGCAAAGGGCTTACTTCTTCTTCGAAGCCTTTTTCTTTGCCTTCTTCTTGGTCGCCATGTTGGATCTCCATGTCGGGTTAATCCGAGGTCGGAGTATATACATGGTTGACGGGATTGCAAGCAAGGGGTAGGGACTTCACGCGCGTCATCGCCGCTCGCAATCAGTCATCCGGATCATTTTTCTTCGCGAGTCGATGAATGAATTTCCATTCTTCGGCAGTGACGGGCATCACCGAGAGGCGGTTACCACGCCGCAGCACGATCAGATTTCGCAACGGTCCCTTCGCGTGCTTGCGGAGCATCTCGAGCGTGACGGGATGCGCGAACTTGCGGAGCAGGCGCACCTCGACCTGGTACCAGCGCGGGCTCGACGGATTGCTGTCCGCATCGTAGTGCCGGTGTGTGTGATCGAATGCCGTCGGATCGGGATGGCCCGCGCGCACGACCTCCATCGTTCCGTAGATTCCGGGCGCGTCGCAGCTTGAATGATGGAAGAACGCGCGGTCCCCGACGGCGAAATCGTCGCGCAGCATATTGCGCGCCTGATAGCTGCGCACGCCGTCCCAACCGGCGGCCTGACCTGGCGAACGGGCCAGATCGTCGATGCCGAACGTGTCCGGCTCCGACTTCATCAGCCAGAATTTCACCCGCCGCGACCCCGGGACGGACCCCGCGCATGCGCGGCCGCGCGGCCGTAAATGCCGCGTTCGGTGACGATTCCCCAGAGCGGAACGTCATGCGCGGCGTCACTCAGGCGCGGAACGCGTTGCACGTCGAATGCCAGGCCGATCAGGAGCGGCCGCCGCCAGGCCTGGCGGTTGCGGAGGAAGGCGAAGTGCCGGTCGTAGAAACCCCCGCCCATGCCGAGGCGGTTGCCGCGGGTATCGAAGCCCACGAGAGGCACGAGCACCAGGTCCAACCAGTGGCCGCTGTGCAAGTCGGGAATCGCGCCTTCCGTGCCGATGCCGTCGATCGCGAAGCGCATGCGGCGGCCGCGCAGGTTCGTGATGACGGGGTAGAGGATCTCGCAACCGAGCGCTTTCGCGCGGCGGAGCACGATCGCGGGATCGATCTCGCCATCCATGGGGCGATAGGCGGCGATCCGGGTATGGGGACGCGGCAGGCCGAGTCTGTGCAGCGCGGCGTCGACCGCGATGGCGGCGCCCGGTCGCTCGGCCGCGCCGACGGCTCGCCGCGCGGCGCGCAGGCGCCGGCGCAGGGCGGGGCGCTCGCCGTCAGTCACGGGCGGACCACCGAATTAGAGGCGCCACCCGCATGTGCCGTTGTGGACCGCTGCTCTCGAACCGGAGCAACAAGTGGAGCAGGCCGTGGCACTTAAGGCTTTCCGCTACGAGGCGGACTTGCACAATGCTGCCGCTAAGCCAGGCTCCTGGGTTTTTCACATTAGGGTCGAGAGGTACCCAGGT
>DASWIQ010000142.1:0-11321 GCA_036397615.1 Steroidobacteraceae bacterium | reverse complement strand
ACGCCGCCCACATGATCCGCATGGTGATGCGTCGCGAGAATCGCTTCGAGCCGCAGGTCCTGCTCAGCCAGGGCCGAGAGGACGGGCATGGCGTCGCCCGGGTCGACGACGGCGACCCGGCGCGGGTCGCGCGCGCCGTGGATCATCCAGATGTAATTGTCCTGAAAGGCGGGAATCGGCCTGACGTCGAGCATGCACAAGTTTGCGGCAATCGCCCCCGGCGGCCAACTGGCCGCGGCAGCGGGGCGGCGGTTATGCTTTCGCCATGACCGCAGAAGCACACGACCTCGACGCCTGGCTCACCGGGCCGCTCGGCGCCATGTTGCTCGAACAGGAGCGCGCGATCGTCGCGGGCTCGCTCGAATGTGCCTTCGGCCTGCATTGTCTCCAGGTCGGGGCCTGGGGCGAGCCGGACACTTTCCTCGCGCTCGCGCGCACGCGGCGCGCGGCGCTCGTGGCAGGCACTGCGGCGAAAGGCGCGAGCCTCGTCGCCGAGCCCGCCGCCCTCGCGCTGCAATCCGACAGCGTGGACGTGATGCTCCTGCCGCACACGCTGGAGTTCGCGCCGGAACCGCACGAGGTGCTCCGCGAAGCGGCACGCGTGCTGACCGGGGAAGGCGAACTCGTCGTGCTCGGGTTCGAGCCGTTCGGGAGCTGGTCGCTTCGCCACGTCTTCACGCGCGGCGGTTGTCCGCCCGGTCTCTGCCGCACGATTTCCGCGCTGCGGCTGTCGGAGTGGCTGAAGCTCGTCGGATTCGAGGTCGGCGCGCCCGCGCGCTACCTCTACGCGCCGCCGCTTGCGGGGCTCTCGACCGGAAAGGCGCGTGGCGTGCTCGAACGCCTCGGCCGCCGCGCCTGGCCGCTGTTTTCGGGAGCCTACCTTCTGCATGCGCGCAAGCGGGTCCACTCGATGACGCCGGTGCGCCTGCGCAAGCGAATGCGCACGGCCGTCATCGGCGGCCTCGCCGAGCCCGCCGCGCGGCGCGTCTCTTGAGCCGCGTCGAGATCTACACCGACGGCGCCTGCCGCGGCAATCCGGGGCCCGGAGGCTGGGGCGCACTGATGCGCTTCGGGGATCGTGAGCGCGAGCTGCACGGCGGCGAGCCTGCGACCACGAACAATCGCATGGAGCTGACGGCCGCGATCCGCGCGCTCGAGGCGCTGAAGTGCCGCTGCGAGGTCGCCATCTATTCGGACTCGAGGTACTTGCGCGACGGCATCACGACCTGGCTTGCGGACTGGAAAATCCGCGGCTGGAAAACAGCCGACCGCAAGCCGGTCAAGAACCAGGACCTGTGGGAACGGCTCGATGCGCTCGCCGCGGCGCACGACGTCGAATGGCACTGGGTGCGCGGCCACGACGGTCATCCCGAAAACGAACGCGCGGATCAGCTCGCGAACCGCGGCATCGACGAAATGCGCTAACTGGTATCCTTTCGCACCGTGCGCCAGATCGTCCTCGACACCGAAACGACCGGACTTGAGCTCTCCGACGGCCATCGCATCATCGAGATCGGCTGCATCGAACTCGTGCACCGGCGGCCGAGCGGGCGCAGCTGGCATCGTTACCTCCGGCCGGAACGGGAAGTCGAAGCGGGGGCCCTCGCCGTGCACGGCATCACGAACGAGTTTCTCGCGTCGCAACCGATCTTTGCCGATGTCGCCGCAGAGTTCCTGGAGTTCGTGGACGGCGCCGAACTCGTGATCCACAACGCGCCTTTCGACATCGGATTCCTCGACCATGAGCTCGCGCGCGCCGGAACCGGGAAGACCATCGCGTCGATCTGCCGTGTGCTCGACACGCTCACGCTGTCGCGGCGGCTGCATCCCGGCCAGCGCAACAGTCTCGACGCCCTCTGCAAGCGATACAACGTGGACAATTCCGGACGCGACCTGCACGGGGCGCTGCTGGATGCGCGCATCCTGGCCGACGTTTACCTGGCGATGAGCGGTGGCCAGGCGGCGCTCGGGCTCGACGCCAGCCCGGCCGAGGCGGGCGGCGCCGCCGCAGGCCCGGTCGAGCGGGGCGCCGTCCGTATTCCGGTGACCCACGCGAGCCCGGCCGAGCTTGCGGCGCATGAGCAATCGCTCGTCGTCATCGAGCGCGCATCGAACGGACCGGCACTCTTTCGCGCGGTAACGCCGCATGAAGCGTAAGCGCGCATCGGAGCTTTCGCTTCGCAGCTGCCGTATCGGCGTGATCGGGCTCGGCTATGTCGGGCTCCCGCTCGCCGTCGAGTTCGGCAAGCACTACGACACGAACGGGTTCGACGTGAATCCCGAACGAATCGCGGATCTGCGCCGCGGACGGGACCGCACGCTCGAAGTCGAACCCGGCGAGTTGCGCGCGGCCAAGCGACTGCGTTTCACGACCGAACTCAGGGACCTCAAGTCCTGCCGCGTCTACGTCGTCACCGTCCCGACGCCGATCGACGAGGACAAGCGCCCCGACCTTTCGCCGCTCGAGCGCGCGAGCGAGTCGGTCGGCAAGGTCCTGAAGCGCGGCGACATCGTCATCTACGAATCGACGGTCTATCCGGGCTGCACCGAGGAAATCTGCGTGCCGATCCTCGAGCGCCAGTCGGGCCTCAAGTTCAACCGCGATTTCTATGCAGGGTACAGCCCGGAGCGCATCAATCCCGGCGATCGCGAGCACCGCCTGCCGACGATCCGCAAGGTGACTTCCGGCTCGACGCCGGAGGCCGCCGCGTTCGTGGACAAGCTGTATGCGTCGATCGTCACCGCCGGCACGCATGCGACATCGAGCATCCGTGTCGCCGAGGCCGCGAAGGTGATCGAGAACACGCAGCGCGACGTCAACATCGCGCTCGTCAACGAGCTCGCGATGATCTTCAACCGGCTCGGCATCGACACCGAGGAAGTGCTCGAAGCCGCGGGCAGCAAATGGAATTTCCTGCCGTTCCGGCCGGGCCTCGTCGGCGGGCACTGCATCGGAGTCGATCCCTACTACCTGACCCACAAGGCGCAGCAGATCGGCTACCACCCGGAGATGATCCTCGCGGGCCGGCGCATCAATGACAACATGGCGCTCTACGTCGCCGGCGAAATCGTGCGGCTCATGACCGCGAAGCGGATCCACGTGAAGTCGTCGCGCATCCTCGTGCTTGGCCTCGCGTTCAAGGAGAACACGCCGGACCTCAGGAATTCGAAAGTCGCCGACGTCGTCGCGGAGCTCAGGGAGAACGGCGCGAAGGTCGACGTCTGGGATCCCTGGGTCAGCGCCCGGGAGGCGAGCGCCGAGTACGGCATCAAGCTCGTCAAGAGGCCCACGCGCGGCGCCTATGACGCCGTCGTGATCGCCGTGGGCCACCGGCAGTTCAAGGCGATGAAACCCGCGGACATCCGCCGGCTCGCCCGCCGGAGGCACGTGATCTACGACATCAAGTACCTGATCGACCGCGACCAGGTCGACGGCCGGCTCTGATGCGGGTGCTGGTCACGGGCGCCGCGGGCTTCATCGGCTACCACGTGGCCGAGCGGCTGCTCGCGCGCGGCGACGAAGTCATCGGCCTCGACAACCTCAATCCCTATTACGAGCCGTCGCTGAAGGAGGCGCGGCTTGCGCGCCTCCGCGCCCTGCGCGCATTCCGTTTCGAGAAGCTCGACCTGGCCGACCGCGTCGGCATGGAAACTCTCTTCAGCACGGCCGCGATCGGCCGCGTCGTTCACCTGGCGGCCCAGGCGGGCGTCCGCTACTCGGTCGAGAATCCGCACGCCTACGCCGAGAGCAACCTGGTCGGCACCCTGCACGTGCTCGAAGGCTGCAGGCGGCACCGCGTCGGGCATCTCGTGTTCGCGTCGACGAGTTCCGTCTATGGCGCCAACACGAAGATGCCATTTGATGTGCATCAGAGCGCCGAGCACCCGCTGTCGTTCTATGCCGCGACCAAGAAGGCCAACGAAGTGATGGCGCATTCCTATGCGTCGCTCTACGGTCTGCCGGTCACCGGACTCCGTTTCTTCACGGTGTACGGCCCCTGGGGCCGGCCGGACATGGCGCTTTTCCAGTTCACGCGCAACATCCTGGCCGGAAAGCCGATCGACGTATTCAATTACGGCAATCACCGGCGCGACTTCACCTACGTCGAAGACATTGCGGCCGGCGTGGTCGCGGCCCTCGATCGCGTCGCGACGCCAAACGCCGACTGGGACGGCGATCGTCCCGATCCTGCGACCAGCCGCGCGCCGTACCGCCTGTACAACATCGGCAACAACCGGCCGGTCGAGCTCCTGCGTTACATCGAGGTGCTCGAAAACTGCCTCGGCCGCAAGGCCGAGAAGAACCTCCTGCCGCTCCAGGTCGGCGACGTCCCGGATACCTGGGCGGATGCCGAGGACCTCGTGCGGGACGTCGGTTATCGGCCGTCGACGCCCGTCGAAACGGGTGTCGCGCGATTCGTCGAGTGGTATCTCGATTACTACAAGGACGGCGGTCCGCCGGATCCCCGGGTCACCAATCTTGGCTGAACTTCTGGCCGGCCACGCGCAACGGCTTTCCGGCACGCCGGTGCGGGCGCTGTTCGCGCAGGACGCCACCCGGTTCGAGCGCTTCTCGCGCGAGTGCGGCAGCCTGCTCCTGGACTTCAGCCGGCAACGCCTCGATGCGCCGGCCCTCGAAGCGCTCTGCGGCCTCGCCGACGAGACGGGCCTGCGCGCCCGGATCGACGCCCTCTTCGCAGGGGAGCCCGTCAACGAGTCCGAACATCGCGCCGCCCTGCACACGCTCCTGCGCGCGCCGGCGGGTTCCGCCCAGGCCCAGGCCCTCGCGCCCCTGCATGCCGAGGTTCGCGCCGTGCGCGGGCAATGCATGGAATTCGTGCGCGACGTGCATGCCGGCAGGCGCACGGGCGCGGGCGGCGAGCGATTCACGGACGTCGTCAATATCGGCATCGGCGGCAGCGATCTCGGGCCTGCCATGGCCGTGGCCGCGCTCGCCGCATTCAACGCGGGGAAGCTGCGCTGTCATTTCGTCTCCAACGTGGACGGCACGCAGTTCGCCGATCTCGCGCCTGCGCTCGATCCGGCGCGCACGCTCGTGATCGTCTGTTCCAAGACCTTCACCACGCAGGAAACGCTCGCCAATGCCCGTCGCGTCCGCGCCTGGCTCGCGGTGGCGCTCGGCGAGGCCGCCGTCCCGCGGCACTTCGCCGCGGTATCGACGAACGCCGCGGCGATGGACGAGTTCGGAGTCGGGCGTGACGCGCGATTTGCGATGTGGGACTGGGTCGGGGGCCGCTATTCGCTGTGGTCCGCCGTCGGCCTCGCGATCGAACTTGCGATCGGCACGGAGAATTTCGAGTCGATGCTCGCGGGCGCGCATGCAATGGACGAGCAGTTTCGCGGGTCCGCGTGGAGCGACAACCTGCCCGTGCTCCTCGGCCTGCTCGCGGTCTGGAACAGGGGTGCGCTCGGTTGCGAGAGCCACGCAGTGCTTCCCTATAGCCAGCGTCTCGCACGATTGCCGGCCTACCTCCAGCAACTCGAGATGGAAAGTCTCGGCAAGCGCACGACCCGTGGCGGCCGGCCGGTCGCCTGGGAGACGGGCGCGGTCATCTGGGGCGAGCCGGCCTCGAATGCGCAGCACTCATTTTTTCAGCTGCTGCACCAGGGCACCGCGGACGTGAGCATGGACTTCCTGCTGCCGCTCCATGCCGCGGCCGATGCGGCGGCGGACGAGCTCGTGATCGCCAACTGCCTCGCGCAGGCGCAGGCGTTTTCGAACGGTCATGAATCCGGGGTGCCGCAACGCGTCCATCCGGGGAGCCGGCCGCTTTCACTTCTCGTTTTCCCGAGGCTCGATCCCGCTACGCTCGGTTCCCTCATCGCGCTCTATGAACACAAGGTGTTCGTCGAATCCGTGCTGTGGGACATCAATCCCTTCGACCAATGGGGCGTCGAACTCGGCAAGAAGCTCTGCGATGCCTTGCTCCCGCTCGGCAGGACCCCGCCACCGACGGAACTCGCGGGTCTCTCGGGCTGGATCGCGCGCCACCGCTGAAACCGATATTCTGTTGCATCGGCTCGCGCGAGCCCGACATCGAGATCCGTTTTGAGAGAACTATCAGGCGCTTGCGTGCTTTTCACAGAGCCGTCATGAAATCCGCATTGCGCACGTCCGCCTGGCTCGTGGCTGCGCTCCTGCCTTCTGCGCCGGCGCTCGCCGATCCCTGGATCGCTCCCGGGGATTCGCAGCTGCGCCACGACCTCGAGTTGCTCGCCGATTCAGGCCTCCTCCGCGCGCCGCTCACCGCCTGGCCCGTGTCCTGGGCCGAAGTCGCGCGCGACGTCGGCGGCATCACGCTCGATGCGGGTCGCCCCGCCTGGCTCGGCGCGGCACTCGAACGCGTGCAGGCGAGCGCGCGTAACGCGTCGCGGACCGGTTCGCTCGACGGAAACGTGCGACTCGCGGGTTCGGAGAATCCGATGGCGCTTCGCCGTTTCGGCGACCTGCCGCGCGAGGAAGGCGAAATTTCCGCGGGCGTCCAGTACACGGGCCACCGATTCGCGTATCGCCTCCAGGCGACCGGTGTCGCAGATCCCGACGACGATCAGAGCTTTCGTCCCGATGGCAGCTATGCGGCGGTCGTACTCGGCAACTGGATGCTGCACGCGGGCTACATCGATCGTTGGTGGGGCCCGGGCTGGGAGGGGAGCCTGATCTACGGCAACAATGCGCGCCCGATTCCGTCGGTCACGCTGGAACGCAATTATTCGGATCCGATCGAGCATCCGTGGCTCGAATGGATCGGCCGTTTCCGCTTCGCCGTGACGATGGGCCGCTTCGAGGACGATCGCGACGACGCGCCGAATGCGAATTTCTTCGGCTCGCGCATCACCTGGAAACCGCACCCGCGCGTGGAGATCGGAATCTCGCGGAGCGCCCAGTGGTGCGGCGACGGGCGGCCCTGCGACGCGGGCACGTTCTGGGATCTCCTGACCGGCAACGACAACGATCAGCCGCCGGCCGAACAGCCCGGCAATCAGATGGCAGGGTTCGACCTGCGCTGGTCGCTGCCGTGGATGCCGGTCGCGCTCTATGCCCAGGCGATCGGCGAGGACGAGGCGGGATTTTTGCCGAGCGAATACCTCGGGCTGGGGGGCGTCGAATTCTGGGGCGGATTCGGCGATCGCTCCTGGCGCGCGCATGTCGAGTACGCGGACACGGCCTGCGACTTCTTCGACGACGCGCCCGATTTCGGCTGCGCCTATCGGCATTCGATCTACTTCGACGGCTACCAGTACCGCGATCGGTCGATGGGCCATGCGCTCGACGGCGACAGCGAGCAGGTCGCCGCAGGCGTGATGCTCGTGAACGGCGACGGCAGCAGCTGGGAACTGGCGGCCCAGAGCGCAAAGGTCAATCGCGAGAGCGCCAACCCCGTGCACTCCGTGGCGTTGCAGGCGACTAGAATCCGCTCCGCCGACCTGTATCATCGGCGGGCCTTGCTGGGCGGGGAATTGAGTCTCGCGATCGGCTACGAGCAACGCGAGTCGGCGGCGGCGGGGCTGGATGAGAGCGACGTGCGGGGGCTCGTGCAGTGGCGAAGGGATTTCGAGTGAAGCGAACGAATCGTTCTGCGTCGGGATTCGCGGCCGGCCTGTTGGTCGCCGGGAGCTTGTTCGGTTCACTGGCGTCGGCGCAGGCCCAGGCGCCGCCGGTGTCGCTCACGAACGAGCAGCTCGAGATTCTCCGGAGCCTCCCGCCCGACCAGCGCGACGCGCTCATCGAGCAGGTGCTGGGTTCGGGCCAGGACGGCGTCGCACGCCGTGACGGGCAGCTCCAGTTTCCGGAAACCGTGCTGCCGCGCGATCCCAATGCCGCGGCACTCGCGCAGGAGGAATTGCTCGGAGAGCCGCGGTTCCGCGCCGACGACACGCTTTTGCTCCTGCTCGAAATCCGCGAGTTCAAGGGTCCGGATCCGGTGCAGCCCGTGCCGCCGGCCGTCGGCACTGCCGCGGCGCAAGCGGCCCAGGCGGGGCAAGTGGCGCAAGCGGCACCGCCCGCGACGGCGCCGCGCGAGCGCATCGTGCGGACGGCCGATGAGGTCGAGGAGCTCGAGGAGTTGCGTGACCGGATCCAGGCACGCAATCCCTACCGCCTCGATCGTCTGGGTCGGCTCGACATCGCGGAGCTCGGACCGATCGCGCTTGCCGGCTTGACGGAGATACAGGCGGAGCAGCGGCTTTCGGTCGCGATTCAGCTTTCCGATTTCAAGGTCGACATCATCCGCCTGCCGCTCGAGCGCATGGGCGAGGAAGCGCTCGAGCCATTCGGCTACGATTTGTTCGCGGGCATTCCGACGACCTTTGCTCCCGCGACGGACATTCCCGTTCCGGCGGACTACGTCATCGGCCCGGGCGACCAGATTCGCGTCCAGCTCTTCGGCGATGTCAACGAGAGCTATGTCCTCACGGTGAGCCGTGACGGGACGATCAATTTCCCCCAGCTCGGTCCGATCGATGTGTCGGGCCAGGCCTTCGCACAGGTACGCGAAGATCTCGAGGAACGGATTGCGCGACAGATGATCGGGACAAGCGCGAGCGTCACCGTCGGCGAGACGCGTTCGATCCGCGTGTTCGTGCTGGGCGAGGCGTACCTGCCGGGCTCATACACGGTCAGCGGGCTTTCGACCATCACGAATGCGCTCTTCGTGAGCGGCGGCGTCACCGAGATCGGGTCGCTGCGCAACATCCAGTTGAAGCGCAAAGGCCGGCTCGTCAGCCGGCTCGACCTCTACGATCTGCTGCTGCATGGGGACACGAGCGACGATGCGCGGCTCCTGCCCGGCGACGTGATCTTCATCCCGCCGGTCGGCAAGACGATCGCGGTTGCCGGCGAAGTGCGCCGGCCGGCGATCTACGAGGTCGCCGAAGAGACCACGCCCCGTCAGCTCGTGGAACTCGCCGGGGGCCTCGCGCCCGAGGCGGACCCGTCGCTCGTGAGGCTCGAACGGATCAACGCGGAACGACTGCGGGTGACCCTCGACGTGGATCTCTCGCGGCCCGACGGGGCGGCGACGGCGCTCGAGTCCGGCGACGTATTGCGCGTGCTGCCGATCCGCACCGTGCTCGAGAATTCCGTCCTGCTGCAGGGACACGTGCACCGGCCCGGAGCGATGCAGTACCGGCCCGGCATGCGCCTCTCCGACGTGATCCGCTCGCTCGACGAATTGAAGCCCCGCGCGGACATGCATTACATCCTCATACGCCGCGAGCTTCCGCCCGATCGCCTCGTCACCGCGCATTCGGCGGATCTCGGGCGCGCGCTCGCCGCTCCGGGTTCCGATGCCGACGTCCTGCTCGAACCGCGCGACCGGATCGTCGTGTTCGACAGCGAGACCGGGCGGGATCGCATCCTCGCGCCGCTCTTCGACGAACTGCGACTCCAGTCGCGCATCGACCGGCCGATGCAGATCGTGGGCGTCGGCGGGCGGGTGAAGGCTCCCGGTCGCTATCCGCTCGAGCCGGGAATGCGGATCAGCGACCTGATACGCGCAGGCGGCAGCCTGGAGGAGGCGGCCTATGGCGGGGAGGCGGAGCTGACCCGTCATCGCATCGTGAATGGCGAGTACCGGCAGATCGATCTCGTGTCGGTGGATATCGCAGCAGTGTTGCGCGGCGATGCGGCCGCCGACATCGCGCTCGCGTCCTACGACTACCTGAACGTCAAGGAAATGCCACAGTGGAACCGGGCGGAGACCGTGGAGATCGTGGGTGAAGTACGATTCCCGGGCACATACCCCGTGAAGCGCGGAGAAACGCTCCGCTCGGTGATGGAGCGCGCCGGCGGCCTCACGGACCTGGCATTCCCGGAGGGCAGCATCTTTCTCCGCGAGGATCTCCGAAAGAAGGAGCAGGAACGGATCGAGCAGCTCGCGGTCCGCTTGCAGAGCGACATCGCCGTCCTCGCCTTGCAGTCGAGCCAGGAAAATTCCCGCGCTTCGGAGGCGCTGCCCATCGGCCAGTCACTCCTGGCCGACCTGAAGAACACGAAGCCAGTCGGTCGACTCGTGTTCGATCTCGAGAAAGTGATGGCGAGCGAGCCTGGCTCTGACTGGGACATCGCGATGAAGAATGGCGATCGCATTATGGTCCCGCGCCGTGCGCAGGAAGTCAGCGTGCTCGGCGAAGTGCAGACCACCACGTCCCACCTCTACCGCCCGGATCTCACGCGCGACGACTACATCTCGCTCTCGGGCGGCACGACCCAGAAGGCGGACAAGCGACGCACCTATGTCGTGCGGGCGGACGGCAGCGTCGTGACATCGGGCAGCCAGTGGTTTGGCCGTTCGGGTGGGGAAATCCGGCCGGGCGATTCGATCGTAGTGCCGCTCGATGCGGAACGCATGCGGCCCATTCCGCTGTGGACATCCGTGACGCAGATCCTTTATCAGGCCGCAATTGCCGTCGCGGCTGTGAACACGTTCTAGTTTCCCTGTCTGCGCGGTCTCTCCGGTCGCCCTTCGAATTGACATCCTCGGGCACCCTGCCTAGACTTCCTGCGTTCATTGGTTGAACGCAGGGCCGGCGAGGGATTCATGCTGCGCTGGTATCTGGTCCGCACCAAGCCGAACGCGGAGACGACCGCGCAGGCGAACCTGGATCGCCAGGGCTACGAGGTCTATTTCCCGCGTCTCCTTCAGTCGATGCCGTGCCGCGGCCGCTGGCGCGAGCGCGTCGTGCCTCTGTTTCCCGGTTACCTTTTTCTGCGCCTCGACGAGGGACGCCAGCCGCTCGCGCCCGTGCAGTCGACGCTGGGTGTCTCGCGCGCCGTGCGCTTCGGACCGAGTTACGCGATCGTCCCGGACGAGGTGATCCACGAACTGCGTGCTCGCGCCAATCCGGCGACGGGCATGCACCGGCTGAACCTGCCGGCGCGTCTCGCGCCGGGCGCGCGCGTCCGGATACTCGCGGGCCCCTTCGAAGGGCTCGAAGGTGTCTTCCAGCGCGAGACCGGATCCGACCGCGCGATCGTTCTGCTATGCGTCCTCGGCCAGACCGCGAGCGTGCGCGTGCCGGTCGGCAACGTCGTGCCGCGGCACGCCGCCTAGGGATTGCATATGGGCGCCGGCGACGAATCGCACTACAAACTGATGCGTCTCATCGAGGCGAATCCCGGCATGAGCCAGCGGGACATCGCGCGCGAGCTCAGCATGAGTCTCGGCAAGGTCAATTACTGCCTGCGCGCCGTCGCGCGCAAGGGCTGGATCAAGGCGACCAATTTCAAGAACAGCCACAACAAGGCGGCGTACATCTACTGGCTGACGCCGCGCGGGATCGAGATGAAGGCGCGCATGACC
>DASWIQ010000141.1:0-5820 GCA_036397615.1 Steroidobacteraceae bacterium | reverse complement strand
CATGACGCCCGCCTCCGAATCCTTCGTTGCCTTGACGATGATCATGTAGCGCATGTGTTACATCGCCGAGACGGGGCGCACTTCGACGGCGCCAAAACGCGCGCCGGGAATCCGTGAGGCAAGCTGGATCGCCTCATTCAGGTCCCGAGCCTGCAGCAGGTAATAGCCACCGAGCTGTTCCTTCGTCTCGGCAAACGGGCCGTCCGTCGTCGCGACCTTGCCCTGGCGCACGCGAACGGTCGTCGCCGTGTGCGTGGGCTGCAGCGCGTTGCCGCCCACGTAGTGTCCGCTTTTCT
Organism: Steroidobacteraceae bacterium; assembly: GCA_036397615.1. Taxonomy (GTDB): domain Bacteria; phylum Pseudomonadota; class Gammaproteobacteria; order Steroidobacterales; family Steroidobacteraceae; genus SCUD01. Next base: position 5,524 of record DASWIQ010000141.1, on the reverse strand, counting down.
TGATCGACTCGGTGTAGGACGAGAACTCGCCGATGATCTTCGTCGATTCGGCCGGCGGCAGCTTCTGCCACTCTTTCTCGTCCTCGTAAATAAGGCAAAGATATTGCATTGCCGCCTCCTGGCTGGCGCCCCGACGGGTTGACTCCGCGGCCGAAATGACGGCAGCGACCATATACGCTGGATTCATGACAACCAATAGTCGAACGGGCGCGGCCGGAATCGACATCCGGTTTCCGCAACTTGGAAGCGCCTGAAAAAGCAGGAGGAATCCGCGGCAGCAGACGCTTTGGGAACGGCGCCCGGCCTAGCTGTCGTCGCCGCCCGCGAGCGGCTTGCCTTCCGAAGCGCTGCCCGGGAATCGCAGGAACAGCTCCGTCACGACCGCATCGATCGCAGGCTGAGGGTTCTTCATTTCTTCGCGGGTGATCCGGCCCTCGGCAACGCCTTCCCAGATCAGCTGCATGCGCTCCGCGTCGACGATGTCGATGTTCGCCGTGCCGACCTTGTAATGCACCGTGTTGACGTCTTCCTGATACATCGGCCATGCGCCGTAAAGCCCGTAGCGGTAGCCGTAGTAGCCGTAACCAGCCGAGAAATTCGGCGTCCGTCGCACGTCCGTCACGTCGCGCACGTTCGCGAAGAAGTTGACCAGCAGGTCGGGGTCCTTCTCGTCGTAGGCGTAGCCGCGCTTCTGCATCTCGCGGTTGACGGCATTTTTGAAGTAGGTCGTTATCAGCGTCGAGTAACCGGCGCGATCCGTCCCGAGTTCTTCGGGAAATCCGTAGCTGCGGAAAGACCCGAGATCGGCCGACCTGTCGTAGTCGATCGTGAGATCCGGGCCCGTCGTCGTCGCGCATGCTGAGAGCGCGAGGGCCGCCAACCAAACCAGGTGCTTGTTCATGGCCTTGTGTCCGATACTTGCAACGTATGACAGCCAGAGTGGCCGCCGCGTTCACTGCCTGTGCCGTGCTATCTGCAGGCCATGAAGCGCTTGCGGCGGGCAGGGTGCGCATGGAAGTGGGCTCCGTCGAGTTCGAAGGCCTCGAGATCGAGGGTCTGGACCTCGACGTGGCGCTTCCCGCGGAAACACCGGGCTCGGTCGGTGTGCGCGCCGCGAGGATCCGCGGAATTGCGGCCACGGGGCCTCTCTCACGATTTGCGCTCGACTGCCCGGACCTACGCATCGAGGGCGACGAGCTGCGCTGCGAGCGCGGGCGGCTTTCGGGCTCGCTCGGGACGCTCGGCGCGCAGGACACAAGGTTCAGGGCGAGAAGACTCGCCGACGGAAGCCTGCGGCTCAGCTTCGATTCATTCGCAATTGCCGGAGGCCGCGGGCGGCTCGACGTCTCGCTGCGGGGCTCGAGGTGGACGCTGGAGTCGAAGCTCGCGGCCCTCGACATCGGCGGTCTCGCGGCCGTCGCGAGACCCTGGCTCGAACTGCCGCAGGATCTTACGGTCGCGGGCAAGGCCGCGGGAACCTTTCACGCGACCGGGCACGGTGAACTTGTCGAGACCGCGGATGCCGACGTTTCCCTCGAGAGGCTCGACTTCTCCGATGCCGCCGGCACGCTCGCCGGCGAGCGCGTCGCCGGAGCGCTGGAACTCGAGGCGACGGCGAATAAAGCGGGCGGCATCACGACGAGAGGCAGGATCGCTCTCACCGCTGGCCAGGCTTACAGCGATCCCGTGTTTCTGGATTTCGCGGCGCACGGCGCAGAAATCGGTTTCTCGGGAACGCTCGATACGGATGCCGCGCGGCTCATCGCCGGGGATTTCTCGCTCGATCACTCCGGTGTCCTGCAGGCGAGCGGCTCGGCAACGCTCGACTTCGCCGCCGAGACGCTGCTCCCCGAGGGGCGCATCCGGATCGCCGCACTCGACGTCGCGAGCGCGCTGCCGGCGTACGTGCAGCCCTTCCTGATCGAAAGCGGATTCAAGGATCTCGGAGGCTCCGGGAAAATCCGCGGCGAACTGGACATCAGCGGCGGCCTTCCGACGCGTGCCGCGCTCGACCTCGACGCGGTCGCGATCGAAAGCCCGACGGCGGCGATCTCGCTCGCCGGGCTGCGAGGCCGGCTCAACTGGTTCGACGACGCTTCGCGAGATTCACTCGCCGGTCGAATCGACGACAGCCTGTTCCAGTCGCGGATCGCCTGGGACTCGGGACGGTTATGGGGGCTCGAACTCGGCGCCGCTGACCTGCCGTTCGCGACGACCGGCCGGCACTTCCGGTTGCTCCAGCCGGTCGTCCTGCCGGTATTCGACGGCGGGCTCGCGGTCGGCACATTGCGCGTCCGTCACGCGGGTACCGACGAGATGTACGTGCGCTTCGACGCGGAGATCCGCCCGATCAGTGTTGCGCAACTGTCGCGCGCCTTCGGCTGGCCGGAATTCCAGGGCACGCTGGCCGGCAGCATCCCGGGTCTCCAGCTGCGCCAGGGCGTCGTGACCCTCGATGGCAATCTCGAGGCGACTGTCTTCGACGGCAAGGTCGTCGTGCGCGACCTGAGCCTCAGCGATCCGCTCGGCAAGTTTCCACGCATGCACGCGAGCATCGGCATCGACGATCTCGATCTCGCCCTCGTCACGCAGACATTCTCCTTCGGCATGATCACCGGGCGGCTTTCGGGGCGGATCGCGGATCTCGAAACCTTCGGCTGGATGCCGGAAGCCTTCGATGCATTCCTCTACACGCCTCCGGACGATCGCTCGAAGCATCGCATCAGCCAGCGCGCCGTCACGAACCTCTCGAGCATCGGCGGGGGCAGCGGAGGCAGTGTCGCCGCGGCCCTTCAAAGCGGTTTCCTGAGGTTTTTCGACGATTTCGGCTACAAGCGCCTGGGACTGAGCTGCCGTCTCGCGAACGACGTCTGCATCATGGGCGGCGTCGAAAAAGCGGCCGGCGGCTACTACATCGTCAAGGGCGCAGGCCTGCCGCGCATCGACGTGATCGGCAGCCAGTCCCGGGTCGCGTGGACCACACTGGTCCGCCAACTCGGGTCCGCAATGGAGTCGGAAATCGTCGTCGAGTGAGGCGATCCGCTGCGCTAGAATCGGTTCAGGAATCGTTCAGCCGCCGGCGGCGAGCATGTAGCGCAACCGGCACGGGTATCGAGGGAGAAATCCGATGTTCCGCTGGATCACCGCACTGCTCGCCAGCTTCGTCTTCGGGCTCGCCGCCTGCGTGACGATCAATGTCTACTTCCCCGCCGCCGCGGCGGAGAAGGCCGCTGATCGGATCATCGAGGACATCTGGGGGCCGGACAAGGCCGGCAAGCCCGCGGGCAACGAGCAATCGTCGGCGGGAAGCCCGGCCGGCGAGATCATGGTTGCGGCATTGCAGGGCGCCCTCGACTTCGTCATTCCGGCGGCGCAGGCGCAGGCCGACATCGATATATCGAGCCCGGCGATTCGCGCGCTGACGGCCTCGATGAAGACCCGCAATGCCGACCTCGAACCGTTCTTCAGTTCGGGAGCCATCGGCCTGACATCGGACGGGCTCATCGAAGTTCGCGACAACAATGCCGTGCCGCTCGCCGACCGCACCCGGTTGCGGACACTCGTCAGCGCCGACAATACCGACCGAAATTCGCTCTATCGCGAGATCGCGGGCGCGAACGGTCACCCGGAATGGGAGACCGACATCCGGAACACTTTCGCGGAACGCTGGATCGCGAATGCCCGTGCCGGCTGGTATTACAAGTCGAAGGCGGGCGCCTGGACCCGGAAGTGAGTCACTCGGCCCGGGCGATCAGCTCGGGGCCCTGGTTCTTCGGGGCGTTGACCTGCCGGTTGACGGGCCAGGCTTCGAGCGCTTTCGGCTCGTAGGGGCGCAGCAGCTCGGAGAGCTTGTCGGTCTCCGAGAATGCCGTATCGAGCCACCGGTCCCAGTCCGCATCCGCGAGCACGACCGGCATGCGCTCGTGGATTTTCTTGATCGATTCCGAGGCGTCCGTCGTCACGATCGTGCAGGACTCGAGCAGGGTGCCGTCCGCCGGATCCTTCCAGCGTTCCCATAGCCCGGCAAACGCGAACGGCCGCGCGTCCTTCATGCGAATGAACCACGGTTGCTTGCCGCCAGGGGCGACCTGCCATTCGTACCAGCCGTCCGCGAGCACGAGACAGCGGCGCTTGCGGAAGGCGTCGCGGAACGAGGGCTTCTCGGCGATGCTTTCCGAGCGCGCATTGATCATGCGATTGCCGATCGCGCGTTCCTTCGCCCATTTCGGGACGAGCCCCCAGTGGAGCATCGCGAATGCGCGTGCGCCCTCTTCGCCCGCCCGGATCGCGGGAACGGACTGGGTTGGCGCGATGTTGTAGCGTGGTTCGAGCTCAGGCACGTCGTCGAGCGCGAAAGTCCGCTTGATCGCCTCGGCCGGGGAAAAGAATGCGTAACGGCCGCACATTTGCCTGCCCGCCTACTCCCGGATTCCCGTTCCGCGGTTCATCAGCACGACGACGGTCGTGAACATCGCAGCCGCAAATCCCGCCATGATCATGAATGCGAAACCGGGGTCCACGTCGCTCCGCCCCAGAAAGCCGTGCCGGAACGCATTGACCATGTACAGGATCGGATTCACGTAGGAAAGCCGCTCGGCCCATTCCGGCAAGAGCGAGACCGAGTAAAACACGCCGCCGAGATAGATGAGCGGCGTGAGCACGAAAGTGGGGAACCATGAGATCTGGTCGAAATTCTCGGCGAAGATCGCGTTGAAGAAACCTCCGAGCGAGAACACCACGGACGTCAGCAACACCGATCCGACGATCAGCAATGGATGCTCGACCGGAACACGCGTGAAAAACAGCGTGACACCCGTGACGACGGCACCCACCAGGAGGCCCCGCATCACGCCGCCCGAGACGTAACCGATCACGATCAGCCAGTTCGGCAGCGGGGCGACCAGGAGTTCCTCGATGTGCTTGCCGAACTTGGCGCCGAAGAAGCTCGAGACGACGTTGCCGTAGGAATTGCTGATGACGGCCATCATGATGAGTCCGGGCGCGATGTATTGCATGTAGTCGTAACCGCCCATCTTCCCGATCCGGCTGCCGATCAGGCTGCCGAAGATCACGAAGTAGAGCGCCGCGGTGACCGCGGGCGGCACGAGCGTCTGGCCCCAGATGCGGATGATGCGCCCGTACTCGCGGCGCACGATCGTCTGGAACCCGATGCGGCGAATGCGTGCGAGCGACTGCGTTTCCACGTCAGCCCGCCTGTGCGCCCGCGGCGCCCTTGCTAGCGACCAGGCGCATGAACAGCTCTTCGAGGCGGTTCACCTTGTTGCGCATGCTGACGACCTCGAAGCCCTGCTGCGACAGCCGGGCGAAGATGTCATTCAGGCCCTGCTCCTTCTTGACGTCAACTTCGAGCGTGTGATCGTCGGTCATGCGCGACACGTAGCCGGGAAGCAGGGGTTGTGCCGCTGTGGCGGCCCGGAAATTCAGCACGAAGGTTTCCTGGCTCAGCTTGCGGATGACGCCCGCCATCGTGTCGTTCTCGATGATGCGCCCGCCGTCGATGATC
>DASWIQ010000140.1:0-13353 GCA_036397615.1 Steroidobacteraceae bacterium | reverse complement strand
AGACACGGTCCTCGCTGTTCGCTCGGACCGCCCTCAGGACGAACGGTTTGATTTGGAATCAAAAAATCCGTTCGCCCTGAGGAGCCCGTCCTGAGCGTGTCGAAGGACGGGCGTCTCGAAGGGCGAGACCAAAGCACGGGTGAGCCTCTGGGAGACTCGGTATTAGTTGGTCGGACTGGACACGGTGTTGCGGAAGAAAGACAATTTGTCCGACCGATCGAACCGATGTATGCGATGGAACACGGCGAGGTCACAAGAGATGATGCCCAGCCTCCGGCCCGCGCAGAGGCGCGGCCGTTGTGAGCCGTCTGGCGCGTTGGTGTTTCGTCGTGGCTCTGGTTTCTTTGTGGGCGGACCTCTGCATTCGCAGCGCGGCCGCCGACGATTCGGCCTTGGAAACGTTGCGCGGGCAGATCGAATCCCTCGCGCAGACCAACGGGTTTTCGGTCTCCGGCCTGTATCACTTGAAAGGGGATGCCGTGCCCGAAGGCGACCGCGACCTGCGTGGGCGGATTGCCCAGCTGCTGGCCCCATTCAATTACGCGATCATAAGCAATGCCGGCGGGGGAATTGACAAGATCGTCATCTCCGGACGCAAGAGCGCCACCCGCGAAGTACCGCAACCAGATCGTGTGCGCACCAAGTCCCAGGCCGGGCATCAACTGGTCGATGCAATCCTTTTTGGATTGAACGGCCAACGCCGTAGCGCGCGCCTCATGGTCGATACGGGGGCATCCGCGATCGTATTGCCACGATCGATGATCCCGGCGCTGGGCTACGTGGAGGCGGAGCTCGGCGAAGTCACGATGCAAACCGCGAACGGGCTGGTGAAAGGCCGGATGGCCGTCCTCGAGCGCGTGGCGGTCGGCCGGAGCGTCGCCGACGACGTCGCGGCGGCGTTCGTGGAGGATGGCGCGCTTGCCGGCAACATGTTGCTTGGGATGAGCTTTCTCGGACGTTTCAGGATGACGATCGACAAGGCTCGCAACTCGATCACCCTCGAGGACAAATGATCCGGCCCCACCGGCTGGCACGAGCGGTCGTCCGTGCAACGTGGGCGTCGGTCCTTGCGTTCGCGGCCTTGCCCGTTGGTGCGGCGGACCGCTTAACCATCGAGGAGGAGATCGCGGCGGCCAACGGCAAGCGGTGGCGCGCGGCCTACGATCTCGTTCTGACCCCCGCCGAGGCGGCGGTCGAGGTGCGTGTCCGGCTCATCGCGGGACCGGGCGTGCGCCCGGTCGATCTTGATCGCGTGAAGGCGGATTGGCCCGGAATCGTCAATCGCTACTGGAATCGCCGCATCGAAATCGTGGCTGGCGACGGCCGTCTTCGGCCGCTGCAGGTGCGGCTGTCGTTCGACGAGCGCCGGCCGCACCACGTCATCGCTGTCAAGGAAGGCGGTCGCGGCGTCCACGCGCGCTCGTGGCCGCTTTCCCCCGAGCGCGACACGGTTATCGCGCACGAGTTCGGTCACCTGATCGGCGCCTACGACGAATACCGGGGCGGAGGCACCGCGCCCGGGGGCAGCGAAATGGATCCATCGGGTCTGATGGGAGTCGCCCGCGGCGAGGCGAAGGCGGAGCGCCGGCACTTCTGGCACGTCATCAAGTCAGTTTCGGTCCGCGTCGGTGGATCGCGGGGCAGTTAGGCCGTGCGCACGCCTCGCGTCAGCGCAGCAGCTGGTACGTCTGCGAGCGCGGGGTATCGATGAGTTCGTTGAACGTCTTTAGGACGTTGAGCTTTCGGGTAATTTCCTCGGTCACGGTACGGGCGTCCTCGCTGTTGCGGACGACACTCGGCGTGATCAACACGAGGAGCTCGGTACGGTCGGACTTCACCGAATCCTGCCCGAACAGCAGCCCGAGGATAGGGATCTGCGACAGTCCCGGGAGCCCGGCGCGCGTCCGTTGATTGTTCTCCGAGATCAGCCCGCCAAGGACGATCGTGTCGCCGCTCTGAATCGAGACGGTGCTTCTCATACGGCGCTGCGAGATCGTCGGGGTCAAAGTCTCCACATTGGAGACGGAGCTCACTTCCTGCTCGATTTCCATCGTCACTGAGCCGCCCGCCGTGACGCGCGGCACGACCCTGAGGATGACGCCCGTGTCCCGGAACTGGATCGTGTTGACGAGCGGGGCCGTCGAGGTCGTGGGGCTCTGCTGCTGCTGCGTCGCGATCGGAACTTCGTCGCCGACCTGCAGCTCGGCCTCCTGGTTGTCCTGCACTAGAAGGTGCGGCGAGGAGACGACCTTGATCGTGGTGACGCTTTCCAGGGCATCGAGAATCGCGCGCGAATTCGGCGTCTGGTACACGAGCCCGAAGCCGGGGAACTGCGCCGTGACGGCGCCCGTCGCCAGGCGCGAGAGGGTTGCCGCGAAGTTGCCCGATTTGAAGAACCATTGCAGGCCGAGGTTGAGCGCATCGTTCAAGGTGACCTCGACGATCGTCGCCTCGATGAGCACCTGAAGCGGGACGATGTCGATGCGCCGCACGGCGGACTCGATGATGTTGTATTCCTGCGGCCGCGCCAGGATGATCAGCGCGTTGTTGACCTCGTCCGCGATGATGCGGATGCCGCCTCCGGCATCGACCACGGAGACAGCCGCCGCGCCCTCGCGCGACACGGCGGCGGGCCGCTCGGGCTCGCGCGGGGCCGGGGTCTGTCGCGATTGAGGCTGGGCCTGGGCCTGCTGCTGGCTGCGTGTGCCGGCCGTTTCGCGTGTTCGAAGCTGCACCGGCTGGCGGCCGGGCGCGAGATCGGAGCGGGTCCGGCGCTCGGGCGCGGCGCCGTCGGTGAAGATCTGCGTCAGGATCCGGGCCACGTCTGCCGCCTTCCCGTAGCGCAGGTGATAGACGTAGAGGTTCTGTTCGGACGTGCTTGCCTTGTCGAGCCGCTTTATCCACGTCTCGACGTAATCGAGGTAGTCGCGCTGCGGGGTAACGACGAGAAGGGCGTTCAGCCGCTTGATTGGAATGAACTGTAGTAGCCCCGCAAGCGGGCCCTTTTCGCCGGTCCGCATCGCCTGCTCGAGCTCGGCCGCGATCGTTTCCGCGTCCACGAACGAGATCGGATACATCCCGACGGACATGCCGGCGAGCCAATCGACGTCGAAGGTCCGCACGGTGTCGTGCAGCGCGCGCAGCTCGCGGCGGTTGCCCGCGAGAACGACTAGGTTGCGATCGATATCGACCCGCAGGATGCCATTCGGCGGCAGGAACGGCTCCAGTATCTGCTCCATCTGCAGGGCGGAGACGTACTGCAGCGGGATGATGAGCACGGACCGGCCCGAGGGCAGCGGGACCTCCGAGGTTCCAAGCTGCGGCACCGCGCTTCCCCCAATGGCTTCGTCGGCGGGCACGATCCGGAAATAGTCCGCCTCCCGGACGAGCGCGGCGCCGTTCATGCGGAGGATCGTTTCGAGCGTCTCCAGAAGGTTCTCGACGCGGATCGGTCGCGAGGTTTGCATGGTGACGGTGCCCGAAACACGCGGATCGATCACGTAGTTGACGTCGAGCGTTTCGCCGAGGATCGTCTTGACGACGTCGCGAAGGGCCGCGTTCTCGAAGTTGAGGACGATCTCGCCCTGACGCCGGATCGCCTGCACGCGTTGTCCGTCGGTTTGCTCGCCGACGAACCGTCCTGTGCCCGGCACGATTTCGCGCGTGGCGCTTCGGCGCGCTTCGGCGGGGGCGGTCGACCGATCGATCAATTCCGTTGCGCCGCGATTGGACGGATCGGTATCGCGTGTCGCGTCGCGTGCGGCTTCGCTCCTCGCCGTCAGCGGGCCGACCTGCTCCGAAAATCCGGCGAGCGGCGAACAGCCGAATGGAAGTGCGCAGCTGGCCACGACGGCCGCGACCGTCTTCGCGGCCCAATTGCTTCGGCCCGACCTACCTGACGCGGTCCCACCCACTGCCCATCACCTCGTAGCCCCTGCCCGCCCGGCCGCGCGCAACCCGAAGGCCGCCATGCCGCCTGCCGACCGGCGCCGTGCGCCCGGGAGTGGCTCGGAACCGCCCAGGCTCGGCGCGCGCCGCGCGGATGGTCATCGTAGCGGGATTGATCCGCGCATCGCGCCTGCGAAGACACGGCTGCCTGGGCGGCACCGCGATGCGGACGAGCTCGATTGCCGGCGGTCTACGTCGCGCCGCGCTGCGGGCGCCAGCTAGTTGGAACCCCCCCGCGAAGCACCGACAATCGTCACCCCGACCGGAACGTGCTGCGCCTCCCTGCGCGTCGCATCCTGCGCAACATGGTACCTTTTCTGATCGGCGACGCGTTGCGGAGCGGGCCGAACGTCCGGCTTTCTCGCGGCCGGCGGTCTCTCCGGCTTCTTCGCCGCTTGCTTGTCGCCGGGCCTGGCCGCAGGCCGTGCGGCGGGCTTCTTGCCGCCCCGCGATGGCTGGCTCTCCACGCGCGGCTTGTTGTCGTAAAGCAAAACGACGTCGACGACCCCCCGCTTCATGAGGCGGATCGTGTCGGGCTCGATGCGCTCGACGGCCCACCCGTCGATCTCGTCGCCTTCGGCCACGCGCAGGAGTTCCTCCTCGCGCCCGTTGCGCACGAGCGCCCGCTTCTCGCCGTTCATGATCACGACGCCGACCAGCTTGAACTGCCCGGTCTTGACCGGCGGTTCTCGCAACGCGGCCGGTGCAACCGGAACGGGCGCCGGTGCGGGCTGCACGACGACTGGCCGCGGCTCGGGCGGACGGCGTGTCATCGAGAAAACCGGTCGTGCGGCAATCACCGCGTAGGCAGGTACGGCCGCCTCGCCCGCGGCGTCGCCGGACTTCGCGGTTGCGATTGCGGCCTCCGCCGGGCTGAGGGCGAAGGTCACCGTCGACGCGGGAGCGTCAAGCTTTGTCGAGAATTCCGTCGCGGCGTGGTAAGTGGCTGCGGCGAGTCCAAGGGCGGTGGCGCCGAGAACCGGCGTCAGGATGCGGGTTGCGATCATGGTTCGAACTCTGTAGCCCCGAACGTTGAACCGATGCCGGGTTCCGCCCCTCTATCGGTCGGCAGTGACACGTATTATGTCGGACCGGCTGGACGTTGTCACGCGCCGATCATGCCGGCCGGCGATAAGCGTGAATGTTTATCGTCCAGTTCAACGGCACAACCGTGTATCGCGGGTCGGCAGTGCCGGCGCCGTCGGCCTTTGCCGTTATGGCGATGGATTCGACGATGACAAGGGGACGTTCTGCGGCCAGCAGCCGAAGAAGACGCTGCAGCGCCGAGACGTCACCGGCCATCCGCACCTGCAGCCCGAAGCGCTGGAATGACTTTTCGTCCCGCGTACCGAGGACCTGTGTGCTCGCGATCTCGCAGCCGCTTTGCTCGGCCAGCCGCTTGGTCCGCGTCTGCAGCGCTGCCGACGCCAACTCGACGCTCGCCTCTTCGAAGACGACCCGCGGCAGGCCCCGACGCGTACGCAGCTGTGCCAGTTCGGCCTCAAGCGCGGGTCGGCGGGCATTGACCCGGGCAAGCCGCTCGAGTTGGCTCGCGGTCTCGGCGATCGCCTCGGTCTGCGCCCGATCGAGGGCGCCGTAGCCCCATACGGCGCCGCCGACCGCGGCGAAGCTCACCGCGCCAAGCAAACTGATGGCCAGGACGCGGCTCGTCCACGGGCTCACGGCTTGCCGGCCCCCTTCTCGGCGAGGGGCAGTTCGAGTCGAAACCGTTCGCGACCCGTCTTTTCGTCCTTGACGATCGGCGCGGCGAACTGGACGCGGGCGAACACGGTCGACCCTTCCAAGGCTCCGACCAGTTCGGCAGCACTTGTCGAGTGTCCGTCGATCACCGCCTTGCCATCCTGCAGCGCAAGAGAGTTGAGCCATGTCCCGTCGGGTAGCCTTTCCGTGATCTCGTTCAACACGTCGAGGGGCGTCGCGCCGACAGCGCGCATCTCGCCGAGGAAGCTCTGTTCCAGGCGAATCTCGTCAATCTTGTCGGCGAGAGCGCGCACCACCCGCGCTTCGGCGGTGGCGACCTCGATGCCGCGCTCGAGCCGGGCGGCCTCGATCCGCCAATCCGCCAGGCGGAAGCCCAGAAACGCGCATAGGAGCAATACGTTTGCGGCTGCGAGCAGCCAGACGAGGCGCCCGGCTCTAGAACGCCGCGTGTCTGGTTCCCCGGCCAGCAAGTCGAGCCGACCCAAATCCGGGCCGTCCACATCGGCGAATTCCACCGCGAGATCGAGCCGTGTCAGGCCGTCACGCAGCGCCTCGATTGTCTTCCGCGGGACCACAGCGGTGCGAACCGAGACCGTGCGGCTCTGCGTGTCGCGGTCGACCACGGCGTACGCGGAATAGACTGACTTTAGCGGGAACGGCGAGAGTTGAACGACTTGGTGGGCCATGACCGCGTTCAGTTCGCGCTCGGCCTCGCGCGGCAACGTGACTGTCCGCACGAGTGCGTCCTCGGGCCTGACGGCAATTCCGATCGAATAGCCTTGGCGGTGGAGGCCTGCGATCGCCGCGCGGGCGTCCGGAGCGAGCAGGGCCGGGTCCTCGGCCTCAAGTGCAGCGAGAATCACGCTGCGCGCGTTGCGCACGATCCGGACCTCGATGCCGCCGTCGCGCCTCGCGAACACGACCGCCTTGCGGGTCCGGCGCGGCGTGTCGGTCACGGCGGCCGGAACGAGACTCCGCAACTCTCCTGCCCACCACTGCCAGAATGCGGCCAGGCCGGCCGGAATCCGTCCGCCATTCATCGCGCATTCTCCCGTGTGGCGGTTGCGTCGTCGCTGCCAGCGCCTGGGGCAACGGAAATGACGGCGGCATCCAACTCGGCGATACGCAGGATCTCGTAACCCGATGGCATTGCGGTTCCAACCCTCACAATGGCCTCCGACACCGTCACCGCATCGTCATGTGCGACCGCGATGATCTGATAGACCGAGCCCGGCCCGCTCGCGAGCCAATTTTGGACGTTGCTTAAGCGTGGGAGCGGTGTCGATTCACGTCCGGCCATTCGCTCGCGCCGGGCCTCGAGGAAGCGATCGATCTCGGTCGTATTGGCGCCGGGTAGGGCGCGCAGCACGTCGCCTGGCGCCGAATCGAGGTGGATCCGCGCGATCCCGGACCACACTGTCACGAGCGGCAGCAGCCGTCGGAACATGGTGCGGTCCATGCCGCGCACCTGTTGCAGCTCCTCGACGCCAAGAAACGGCCGATTGGCCGGACCGGACAGCTCTTCTGCGTCCGCGTAGTCGCGCGCCTCCGCGCCGTTCACGCGCTTGTTATCGTCCTCGTCGCGCCAATCCAGCACCGTATCCGCAAGACGCTCCGCGACATCATCGCGCGCGCCGGCGACCTGGAACAGCTGCCGCAGCAGACTATCGGGCGCCGCGTTGATGTCGATTTTGCCGCGCTCGTCCGCTACCGTGACCGACAGAGACGCGCCTTCTCCCAACGGAATCTGTAACCGGATCGGACCGAACTCCGGCTGCCGATCCTGGCGCGCGCGCAAGAGCGCCGCGATGCCAAGATACAGCCCACCTTCGGCGAGGCCGCGGACGCGGATCGCCGCGGCGTTGTTGCGGGCGACCAAGCTTTCCATCCGACTTCTCTCGAGGAAGGTGAGCGCAAGGACCGCGATCAGGGCAAGCAACATTAGGACGACCGGCAGCACGACGCCGCGCTCCGACATCCGGCTGCGCAAGCAGTTCATCTGTCGCGCGGCGCGGTGCATATTCGCGCGACCGGGCGCTGCACGCATCCGGCGAGCGGATGGATGCGGGGACGGACCGTCAGGGCGGGCCAGACAGCGACTTCGCCAGACGGCTCCGAAAGCCGCACCAGCGCCGGAGGGTCGTCATCGTTTTCGGCACTGTCCCGCCAATCCGGCGCCTTGCCGCCCTTCTTCGCCGGCAGATAGGCGAAACGGAGGACCCGCGGCCCGCGGTAAAGCAGGAAATCCTGCCGGTCGCCGTCGTCGCGACCCCGAGCCTTCTCCGTCTTGAACTGCCGGCGCGCGAGCCACAGCTCTGTCCCGCCACCCGCAGCCGCAACAATGCGGAACTCGATTTCGTAGACACCGCCGACCTGCGCCGTGCCCGGTAACAAGGCAAGAAACTGCAACCGCTCCGGACGGCCTTCGAGGAACGGCCGGCTCTCACCGCCCCCCGTTTCGGGGAGCTGGTAGGCGCGGCCGACGGTCTGTCGCAGGACGCGGTAGGTGAGGAGCAGCGACTCCGTTTCGTTGATGCGCTGCTCGGCCGAATGCATCGCCTGGCCGCTCAACCCTGTCGCGCTCACGATGAGCATGAAAACGATGCTCACGAGCACAAGGCCGATCAGCGCTTCGATCAGGGTGAATCCTGCGGCCCTGCGCCGCGGCGGCCGGTGTCCGGGCGCTTGGCCCGGCTTACGGCCGCTCGGAAACATCGCTCAGCCGCAAGGTACGCAGCACGAAGCGCGGCGTCGCCGGTGTGTCGCGTGCGTACACCGAAATGGTCACGTCGAGGACCTGCGGCCCCTCGGCTTGAATCGGCCACGATTCGCTCGAATATGGCCGAATAGACACCTGCCAACCTAGATCGCCGCCCAGCGTCCCGGAATCCTCACCCGGGGCGAATCCACCCGCGGCATCGAGCTCCGAGAGCTTGGATTCCGCTGCGAGCGCGGCCTCGCCCACCGCCTGGTTGGCGAACAGTCGTTGACCGCCGGACGCAAAAACCTCGAACAATACGACAAGCGATACCGAGGTGATCACGAGAACGACGAGAATCTCGATCAGCGAGAAACCGCGATCTCGATTCATCTTGCGCTACTCCTCGAACCAGACGCGGCCCGTCATCCAGTCGACCAGGACGGAGACCGCAATCGCGCCGCGCTCGAGCCGCACACGCCCGCCGGTCGTGGATCCGTCGGGATAGAACAGGATCGCGGCCCGGGCGCCATCGATTTGGTGGGCGCGCGCGGCCTTGAGGTCGAGGACGATGTCGGCCGGCAAGCGGGTGGGCGACGCGTCGCCGACACGATAGCTCGGTGCCTGGACGTCGACGACGAAGGCCACCTCCGCGCCGGTGCGGATCGCGGTCGAGCGCGCGAGATTGAGACCGGATGCAACTTCGCGGGACAGCGCCCGAACCTGTCCAGCGGTCGTGCCGGTCGCGAACATCGGGACGACGACCACCGTGGCGAGCGCGACGACCACCAGCACGACGAGCAGTTCGAGCAACGTCACGCCTCGATTGCCCCAGTCCAGTGCTCCGACCCGTCCGTCGGCCTGCGTCGCGCGATCTTGGGTGAGGGCGGTCAAATGGCGAGCTGATTGATGCTGACGATGGCGAGCAAGATGGAGGCGATGATGCCTCCGATCATTAGCCCCAAGGTCAGGATGATAAAGGGTTCCAGGAAGGACAGAAGGCGCTTGAGCGTGGTCTGCACCTCCTCGTCATAGACTGCAGCTACGTCGAACAGCATCCGGTCGAGCTGGCCCGTCTCCTCGCCGACGCGGACCATTCGGCTCGCGAGCGTCGGGAAACGGCCGGTCGCCTGCAGCGAATCGGCGAAGGCCCGGCCCTCCTTGAGGCCGTTCGCAATCGCATCGACTGCCGTGCGCATGACTTCGTTCTTCAGCACGTCGCGTGCGACCGTCAGCGCAACGGGCAGTGGCACGCCGTTCGCAGCGAGCGTGGCGACCGTCCGGCAGAATCGCGCCGTCTCGATCCGCCGTAATAGCGGGCCCGCGACCGGCAGAGCGAGAAGCCAGCCGTGCACCATGAGCCGACCGGTGTGCGAAGCGCGGGCAAGACGCAGCAGGACGATGGCGCCAAGCAGGGCGGCAAGCATTGTCGACCACTGCGCCTGGAGATAGGTCGAGACGTCGACGACGATCTGGGTTGGCATCGGCAAGGCCGCGCCGGCCGCCGTAAACATCTGTTGGAACTTCGGCACGACGAGCGTGAGGATCATCACCAGCGCCCCGACGGAAACCAGAAGCAGGATCGCCGGGTAGATCGACGCGGACACCAGCGCGGCCCGCAGCTCACGGCTGCGCCTGATATAGTCGGACAGTTGATTGAGCACCTTGCCGAGAGCGCCGCCGGCCTCTCCGGCGCGGATCATGCTGACATGCAGGTCCTCAATCGCGCCACCTTGCGCCTTGAAAGCGTCGGCGACCGTCTCGCCTTCCCGGATGCGCCGCTGGATGTCCTCGAGCGCGCGACGCACCGCACGCCGGTCCGACACCTCGATCATGATGTCGAGCGCCTGCTCGACGGTAACCTCGGCATTGATGAGGCGCGCAAACTCCTGGATAAGGACCGGCAGGTCGGATTGGCCGATCTTCTGGCCGATCGGCGTGGTGAGCCAATGCCACAATGGCGCCGACGAGGACGCCGGACCCGCCCAGACGGGCAGATGACCGAGATCGGCCAAGCGCGAGATTACGGACTCGGTATTCGTGGCATCCATCTCGCCGGAAATTCGCTCGCCGCTGCTGGTGATGGCGCGATAGCGATACATCGGCATCGTCAGGACTCGCGCACGACGCGCTGCACCTCCTCGAACGTGGTCACGCCGGCGCATGCCTTTTCGAGTGCGTCGCCGTAGATCGTGGTCATGCCGTTCCGTACCGCCGCATCGCGGATTTTCATGGCGTCGGCATGCTCGAGCACGAGCTTGCGCACGTCATCGTCGATCGCCAGGAGCTCGAATACGCCGACGCGCCCGACATATCCGGTGCTGGCGCAGTGGTCGCAGCCCGCGGCCCGGAACAATTGCGGCTCCTGCGTCGCATCGAGCGCCATGGCTTGACGTTGCGCGACCGTGGGTACGTAGGGCGTCCGGCAATGGGAGCAGAGCCGCCGGACCAGTCGTTGGGCCACGACGCCCAACAGTGTGGAGGCGATCAGGAAATCGGCGACCCGCATGTCGAGCAGCCGAGTAACGGCACCGGCAGCGTCGTTCGTGTGCAGCGTCGACAGCACGAGGTGGCCGGTCAGCGCCGCATGGACGGCGATCTGCGCGGTCTCGAGATCGCGCATCTCGCCGATCATGATGACATCCGGATCCTGGCGGACGATCGAACGTAGAAGGTTGGCGAAGCTCAGGCCGATCTGGGGCCGCACCTGGACCTGGACGACGCCATCAAATTGATATTCGACGGGATCTTCCGCCGTGAGGATCTTAAGCTTCGGACTATGTAGGTACTGAAGCGCGCTATAGAGGAGTGTCGTCTTGCCGCTACCTGTCGGTCCGGTGGCGATAATCATGCCGTGCGGCTGGCGCAGAAGCGCCTCGAGCGAATTACGCATGGTCGGTTTCAAGCCGAGCGCGCCGAAATCGAACTCCATATGCGTCTCGAGCAGCCGGATTACCACGGTTTCGCCGTGCAGGCTGGGCAACGTCGCGACCCGCATGTCGACGTCGCGCCCTTGGACCCGCACGCGCACCCGGCCGTCCTGGGCGAGGCGCCGTTCCGCGATGTTTAGACCGGACATCAGTTTGATGCGTGACACCACGGCCGGCGCCATGCGGACCGGCAGGGGGTCTTGCTCGAACAGTACGCCGTCGATGCGGTTGCGAATGACCATGCGGTCGGCGAAGGGCTCGATGTGGATGTCCGAAGCGCGTTGCTCTATTGCGCGCGCGATCAGTAGGTTGACCAGCCGGATGACCGGCGCTTCGCTCGCGAGGTCGCGCAACCGAGCCTCGTCGTCCGTGGCCGCGCCCACCGCGACATCGCTCACGTCGACGATGTCCTCGTAAGGGGTCGTGCCGTCGTCGTAGGTTCGGCGAAGCGCAGTTGCGATCTCGCTTTCGGGCGCGACCCACCGCGCAACCGGGACACCCGCGAAGAACTCCATCGCCGCAACCGCCTCGTCGTCCAGCGGGTCGGCCATCGCGAGCTTGAGCCGGCCGTTGTCGCGGCCGATCGGCATGACTTTGTTTTTCTTGAGGAAAGCGGGCGCGAGTTCGCCGACAGCAACCGGTTCCCTGGGAAAGTCCTGCGCAGCCGCCAGCGGCAGCGACAACTGCTCGGCGAGTCCCTGCGCCACATCCTTGTCGGACACGATCCCAAGCCGGACGAGCAACCTCCCCAACCGTTCGCCGTGCGCCGATTGCAGGCGCAGCGCGCGGTCAAGATCGGCGGCGACCAGTTTGCCGGACTGCACCAGCAGTTGACCGATCCGTCGCCCCTCGGGAAGCCTGTCATCCATGCGAACCTGAACCGCCTCGAGTGGGCGCCGCGAATCGCGTGTCCTCGCCGGCATATTGATCCTGCATGACCCCATGCAGCAACCGGAAGTGCAGGAACGCGGCGTTTCCGCGCAAGCCCATCATCCGTGGTATCGCGCGCGTTGCGAATCGACGCTGCGGGCCATCGGTGACACCGCGGGGTTAGTGTCGGATTTTTTTACAGCTTTTCCCGCCCGAGCTTCGAAATGGCCGATTCAATGTCGGAGTTTTTTACAGTTTCCGTGGGCGCCGAGTTTTGTGCGTTCGTAACCCATTGAAATCGCCCGAAAGCGACTCTTGGCACGAATCTTGCATGGAAAATCGCGTACGAAGAAACGGTGGCACATGAGTCGAGGTTCGTCTGGAGTAGTCCCGGCCCCCGATGTATTGCCCGCCGCGTCGCCATCCGTCCGTGATCGGAGCGGAACGGTGGGCGCGTGCGTTCGCAATTTGCTCGCGGCCTTCGCCGTGTGCGCGATGGCGTCGCCCGCCGCCGCGGTGACGATCAATATCTTCCAGCACAGCGCCTACCTCGATTGGAACGAGAATCCGGGCGCAACCACGATCGCGGCCCCCGCGATCGATGGTTTTGCACCCGCGTTCGACGGCACCGCGTTCACGGCCGCCGGCTTCAGCGTGTCGTTCTCGGCCGCGCTCGATGTCGACAACCTTGGTACGCTGACGTGGACGATTATTAACACCGGCCTTGTGTCGGTGACGGGGGTTCGATTCTTCGCTTACCTGGATGCCGAGTTTGGAGACGTATTTTTTGATGAGTATGCGGCATTCGAGGCGACCGGGTTGCCCGCTGGTGCACCTGCTGGCGCCATCGCGTTCTCGTCATTTGAGGCCGATGACCCCGACCCGTTTTTTGGAGACATTTTGGCGAATCTCGTTAGCGGCACGTTGGATAATTCGATCGACGCCAATCAGACGTGGTGTGAAGAGAACTTTGGTTGCGACGTGGCGCTTGCGCTAGGGTTCTTGGTGGGCAGTCTCGCGGCCGGCGAAGGAATCACTGCGACATTACTGATCTCGGAATTCGTTCAGGACGCGCCGGGCCTGTCCCAGACCGATCCCGACAGCGCCGAATCGATCCTCTTCAACGGCTATGTGGAGGTGCGGCAGGTGGAGCCGCCGGTTGCCGTGCCGGCGCCGCCGGCGCTG
>DASWIQ010000139.1:0-7781 GCA_036397615.1 Steroidobacteraceae bacterium | reverse complement strand
GGGGATCGTCCGGCTCAAATCGGTGTGGTAGGTGTAATCGCGCATCCCGTGCTTCAGCGTCAGGATCCAGCCGGTCACCGGGCCGGGCGGATAGTTGGCGCCGGCTTCCGGACAACCGAGGGATGCGTCGTCCCAGGTATTCTCTTCGGCCGAGCCGACAGTGATTTCGCTTTCCGGCACGCCGATGCGGCTTGCGAGATCCTTTCGCGCGAAGACGAGCTGCTCGCCGAAAACTAGGTCGAGTTGCGGCGTGATGCCGCCCTGCGCCTTCGTCTGGCGGCAGACGAAAGCGCTGTTGCCGGCTTCATGGACGGTGTAAATCTGCCCATCGGCTCGCAAGGTGATCTTGTGGCCGGGCGTGATGACGTCCAGGTAGGCCATCCCCGGTTTCGGGCAGCCGATGCTGCTGTCGCGCCAATCGACGGCCACAATCGTGTCGACCAGTATCCCGTCGCTGGCGATCTGCAGGTCCGCGGCAAGCGCGTCGATGGCGAGCCTCGCGATGTCGCGCTGCGCGTCGGTCAGTTTTTCAGACGAGCCCTGGCCCGGCACGAAGGGAATTTCCTCCGGGGCGGCCGTTGCGCCGGACTCTTCATTACAGGCGGCCAGCACCGACGCCACGACCGCGGCGAGGGATCTCGAATACGGTCTCATTTGAGCCTCCATGAATATTCGTGAATAGTACCAACATGCCTCGATCGATCCGCATTCACGAATACGGCGGGCCGGAAGTCATGCGCCTCGAGCCTTCCGATCCGGCACCGGTCGGCGCCCGGCAGGTCCGAATCCGCCAGACCGCGATCGGCGTCAACTTCATCGACATCTATAACCGCTCGGGCCTTTACCCGATGGCGTTGCCGGGGGGCCTCGGGAGGGAGGCCGCCGGGGTCGTCGTGGATGCGGGGCGGAATGTTGCGTCCTGCAAGCCGGGCGATCGCGTGGCCTATGCGAGCGAGACCTCGGGCGCCTACGCCGAGGAGCGCGTCATGGACGCCGCCCGCATCGTCCGGGTTCCGGATTCGATTTCCGACCGGGAAGCGGCTGCGCTGATGCTGAAAGGGCTCACGGCCTGGTTTCTGCTGCGGCGCTGCCACCGTGTGCGTCGCAACGAATTCGTGCTGCTGCACGCCGCTGCGGGCGGCGTCGGGCTGATCGCGCTGCAGTGGGCGGCGGCGCTCGGCGCGAAAGTGATCGCGGTCGTCGGCAGCGATGAAAAGGCGGCGCTCGTGCGCGCGCACGGCGCCGCCGGAGTGATCGTCAGCACGCGCGAAAACATCGTCGAACGGGTACGGACGATCACGAAAAAGAAGGGTGTGCCGGTCGTCTATGACGGCGTAGGCAAGGACACGTTTTTCGCGTCGCTCGATTGCCTTGCGCCGCGCGGGCTGATGGTGAGCTTCGGCAACGCCTCGGGCGCCGTGCCGCCGATCTCGCCGCTCGAGTTGACGAAGCGCGGGTCCCTGTTCCTAACCCGCCCGACGCTGTTTCACTACATCGCGAAGGCATCGGATCTCGCACGCGGGGCGCGCGAGCTATTCAAGGCCGTCGGCAGCGGGAAGGTGAAGGCGCGGATCGGGCAGACCTATCCACTCGCGGAGGCCGCGCAGGCCCACCGCGATCTCGAGGCGCGCCGGACTACCGGCAGCACACTGCTGATTCCCTGACGACGTAGTCCTCAGGCGGGCGTCTCGACCAGCGCAGACCAGCGGGGATCGGCCTGCAGCAGCCTCAGGAATGGCGACAGGCGCAGTTCTTCCAGGAAGTTCCAGATGAGATAGGGCTTGCGCTCCCTTTCGCGCTCGAATTCGACCCGCTCTTCCTTCAAGTAAGCAATGGCTTGCTCGTTCATCCCGCGAAAGGCGTAAACCTCGGCCAGGCAGATGCTGCCCCGCACGTCACGGGTCGGTGCCTTCAGTCGATCAAGCGCGGCATTTGCGCCTGCCATGCGATCGGGTACCAGGTGAAGCAGCGCGAAGCCGCAATCACGAGTCCTTCCCTCGGGCAATCGCGCGATGGCCGTTTGCGCCTCGTCGTACCGCCCCAGCAGGATCAGGGCACGCACGATATGCAACTCCAGGTCCGGTCCGGCCCCGGGACTGAGCTCCAGAGCCTGGCGTAGCTCGGATAGGGCTTCGTCCCATTGACCGTCCGCGAGCAGCGCGCCTCCCAGATTGCTCCTGTTGACTGCGGACAGAGGATCGCCCGCCACCAGGCGCCGCCAGATCGCTACGGCCCCTTTGATGTCGCCGCGGAACACGGCCCGCGTCGTGGAAAAGCCCAGTACCAGCGGGTCGTCAGGGTCCAGTGAGACGGCGGCGCGAAAGTGCTCATCCCCTTTGTCCCGCTGTCCGCTCTGGTAATAAAACTGGGCCAAGCGGGCTTGTGCGACCGCGAGCCGAGAGTCCAGCTCCACTGCCTTGCGGGCTGCCTCACCCTGCTTTTGCCGCAGTTCCTGCAGCGCATACGCGCCGGCGCGCGCCGCCCACGCCCGCGCGTACCGCGGATCGAGTTCGACTGCTTCCTGGTAGTACTGCACGGAGCGCTCGATGTCGCCTGGCGCGCGGCGGTGAAAGAAGAACTCGCCCTGGAGGAAGCGCTCATAGGCCTCGACGCTTTGCGGCGTCGCGCCCTTCGCCTGGCCCCCGGCTAGCGTGACTTGAAGGGCGGCCGCGACGGAAGAGGCGATCTCGTCCTGGATCGCGAACAGGTCGCCGATGCTCCGGTCGAAGGTCTCCGACCACACGTGCGCATTGGTGGTGACATCGATGAGCTGCGCGGTAATCCGCACGCGGTCCCCGGACCTGCGGATACTGCCCTCGAGCACATAGGAAACGTTGAGCCTGGCGCCGATCTGAGGCACGTCCAGCGTCTCGTTCTGGAAGGAGAACGACGAAGTCCGCGAAATCACGCGCAGGTTCTTGGCCTGCGACAGCCGATTGAGAACTTCCTCCGCGACGCCATCCGAGAAGTATTCCTGGTCCTTCTGCTCGCTCAGGTCGATGAACGGAAGCACCGCGATGGAATCCGGACTGGCTGTCGGGGCCGGGGCAGCGACTTTGTCGCGAAGCCACGCCACGTACAAGCCTCCGAAGATTGCCACGAGAACCGCGGCCGTCACTCCGATCACAATCGCCGTGATCATCCGTCTCGGCCGAGCCGGTGTGACCGATCCATTCAGACGGTAACCGCGTTTCGGCAAGGTTTCGAGGATCGCCCGGTAGCGTTCGTCGCCGCCCGCAAGGCTGAGCTGCCGGCGCAGTTCATAGAAGCATCGCGACAGGGCATCGTCGCTCACGACCGTGTTCGGCCAGAGTCTTGCGAGCAGATCCTCGCGCGAGACGACCTGGCCCGCGTGCTGTGCCATGTACACGAGCACGTCCATCACCTTGGGATCCAGCTTTTCCCGGCCGCCGGGACCGGAAACTTCGCCCGTCAGCGGATCGATCCGCAGTTCATCGAGCCGAAAGCCATTCATCGGGTCCCCGCAGACCGAGTGCCTGGCGAATCCTGAGTCAGGACGATGTCAGGACGATGTCAGCACGATATCAGGGTTTCATCAGGACACGGATAGCCGATTGGGCAGAGTGTCCGGGATCGCCCGGAACCCGTTGTTCTGTCAAATAAGGGGAAAATACAATGAAACTTCATCGCCTGGCGTCCGTGGCTGTCCTTGGCCTGCTGAGCTGGCCAGGGTCCGCGTACGCCGATGCCATCACGGACTGGAATGAAATCGCCGCGGCGTCTGTTGCCGCCGGCCGGCCGGGACCGATCGGCCAGACTGACCTGGCGCTCGTCCAGGTGGCAGCGCACGATGCGTTGCAGTCTTATGAGAAACGGTTCGAGCCCTACTACGCCGAGGTCAAGCCCGTTGCAGGCTCGAAGGTGGCGGCAGCGGTTGCTGCGGTGCACGGCGTCCTCGTGGGCTTCTACCCCGCGCAGGCGGCGACCCTGGACGCAACCTACGCTACCTACCTGGCCAACAACGGGCTGACCGGCAACGCGGGCATCGCCGTCGGCGAGGCAGTCGCGGCCCGGATCCTGCCGCTTCGGCGCCTGGACCCCAATCCGCTTCCGGCACCGTTTACCGGCGGCCCGGGCATTGGGGAATGGCGTCCGACACCGCCGGCAAACGCGCCCATGGCGACGCCGTGGTTGGGCGCCCTCGATCCTTTCACGCTGACCGGCCCGGCGAGGCACCGCGCGCCACCGCCGCCCGATCTGACCAGCGACCTCTATACGACCCACTACAACGAGGTCAAAGCCAAGGGAGCGTTGAATGGCAGCACCCGCACTGCGGAACAGACAGACATTGGCCATTTCTGGACCGACAATTTTGCCGTCCAGTGGAACAGGGCCATACGGGCAATCGTCCTCAAGCGCGTTCCGAAAATCGGAGATCGCGCGCGGCTCTTCGCATTGGCCAACCTCGCCGGGGCGGACGCGCTCATCACCGCCTGGGACAGCAAGAAACACTACAATTTCTGGCGGCCCAGCACGGCCATCCAGAACGGGGAATTGGATGGAAACCCGAATACGGCGGGTGACCCTTTATGGGAATCGCTGATCCCCAATCCGCCCTATCCTGACTACACTTCGGGCGCGAACAACATCACAGGTGCCATGACCAAGTCACTCGAGCTGTTCTTCGGCATGGACAACATCCCGTTCGAAGTCACGAGCAATGCTCCGCTCGCCGTCAAGAAGTCGCGGACCTACAGCAGCTTCTCGCAGGCGGCCGCACAGGTCGTGACTGCACGCGTCTACCTTGGCATCCATTTCCGTTTCGCTGATACGGCGGCACGGACGCAGGGCAGAAGCGTGGCCGAATTCGTACACGATCACTTCCTGTTGCCCGTCTCTAACTGAGCCGACAAGAAAATAGCAGCCGACTTGAGGCCCCTGCATCGCGAGATGCCGGGGCCTTCTTATTTGCTATTCAACGATAATGGCCGCGTGAAAGTCAGGGTGCTGCCGTCGAACCGCGAATTCAAGGCGCAGGGCGACGAGCCCGTGCTCTCGGCAGCGCTCCGTCAGCACCTCAACCTGCCGCACAGCTGCAAGGCCGGTTCCTGCGGCACCTGCCGCGTGCGCGTGCTGCGCGGGAGTTTCGAGTATCCGCATGGCCGGCCGATCGGCATCGACGCGGCGGAAGCGGCGGCGGGTTACGCGCTCATCTGCCAGGCGCGCGCGACCGCGGATCTCGTCATCGAGATCCGCGAGATCCGCCATGTCACCGACGTCGAAATCCGCGAACTGCCCGCCCGCGTGGAGCACATGGAGCGGCTCGCGCCGGACGTCATGGGGCTATGGCTGCGACTGCCCGCGATCGAGCCCTTCACCTGGCAGAGCGGCCAATACGTGGACGTCATGCTCCCGGGCGACCGGCGCCGCAGTTTTTCGCTCGCGAACCCGCCCCGTGAGGCGGAATTCCTCGAGCTGCACGTGCGGCGCGCGCCGGGCGGCGAATTCAGCGAGCGGGTCTTCGGCGACCTGAAGCCAGGCTCGCTGCTGCGCATCGAAGGTCCGCTCGGACAGTTCATCTACCGGCCGGGCGACAGGCCTCTGCTCCTGATCGGCGGCGGAACCGGTTATGCCCCGCTCAAGGCCATGATCCGTGAAGTGCTGGCTACGGAGGCCCGGCGCGAACTCCAGCTTTTCTGGGGCGCGCGCACCGTGGTCGACCTGTATGACGACGCCTGGCTCCGCGCGCTCGCCGAGAAACATGCGCACTTTCACTACACACCGGCGCCGGGGGGATTCGTGCACGAGACCGTGCTGAGCCGGGTCGCGGGCCTCGCGGGTTATGACATCTACGCGGCAGGGCCGCCTGCGATGATCGATGCGGTGCGGGCCGGTCTGCCCCGCCAGGGGGCCGACCCCGCGCGCATCTGCATCGACTCCTTCGATTACGCGCCGGCCTAGAGCGCGTCAACGAATTGCGCTACTTGACGGCGTATCCCCGAGCTTCGCGACAGACTGACATGCCGTTCTTGAAGGTTTCGGCCTGTTTCTGCTGTGCGGCCTTTGCCTCGTCCGCGCTGGCCGCAGACTGCGCCTGAGCCTGTTTTTGCTGCTCAGCCTTGGCCTCGCGTGGCCTGCCGGCCGCCGGCCAGCACCCCGGCTACGGCGCCGACGTCCGCGCCCTGGCTGGCATCGTTGTCCGCCACCTCGCCGATGACGGCGCCTGCGGCCGCTCCCCTGACTGCGCCTTTGGCGCGCGCACCCGTGGCGGAAGACGGCGCGGGCTCGGCCGCCTGTGCGGGTGCCGCCGGCGCCGCTGGCGCCATCGGATCGTAGCCGGTCTCCTTTTTCGACCAGTCGTAGCACTCCGATTCGTCTTTCGCCTGCTGCTCGGGCGTCTGGTTCTTGGACGGATACGCGAGAACGCCTGCCGAAGCCGCGACGGACTTGCCTGGCGGCGGCGTGTTCTGCGCCAAAGCCGGCGCCATCGCCAAGCTGACGAGTGTGGCTGCCGACATCTGTACGGGTGATTTCAGTGATTTCATGGGGATGTCCTGGCTCCTGACAACAGACTCCTACTGCGACTTCACGGCACTCCCCGCGCGCCAGCGAACGAGGGCGCCCGTCAGCCCCGCATCGTCAGGCGAATCGGCGAGAATAATCGGCGAGCCGAGCCCCAGGCGGGAGGCGGCGTCAGCGACGCGTTGCGATCCGGTCACGAGCGCCGTCGAGTCCATCAGCTCGCGGCAACGCAGGGTGACGATTCCGACGAGTGCCTCAAGCAGCTCGACGCTTGTCGCGGCGTAAACCGAAATGCCGCCCTGCCGCCAGAGCTGCTCGATCTCCGACTGCAATTCGGCGGAAGGGTGCGTGGGCTCGCGCGTGTACACCTCAGCGTACTGCACCTGCGCGCCGCGGGCAGTCAGGACCTCCGCGAGCAGCTCGCGGCCGCCCGAACCGCGGACGATCAGGATGCGCTGCCCGCTCATGTGCGCGAGCTGCGGCATGGCGAGCAGGGACTCGCTGTCGGCGCCTTCCGCAGGCATCAATGACACGCGGTAGCCGGCCGCATTGAGGGCAGCGGCCGTCGCCTGGCCGACGGCCGCGACCGGCGCGTCGCGGCGCTGATCGAGAAAATCCGCTCCAAAGCGCGCGACATTGGCGCTGACGAAGATCACGAGGTCATAGCGATCGGCGGGTCCGATCGCCGCGCGGACCGCGGCGCGATCCGGTCGCGGCTTGATCAAGAGCGCGGGATAGCGGACCGCGGCGCCGCCTTCGGCTTCGATCAGCTGGCAGAGATGGTGAGCCTGGTGTTCCGGGCGTGTCACGAGCACGCCGATTCCTTTCAGCCGAGGCATTTCAGCAGCTCCTCGGCACCCGCATCGAGAAGACGGCCTGCAAGCGCAGTGCCGAGCCTCACCGCATCGGTCGCGGGGCCCGAGATGTCGTCTGCGAACATCGTCCGGCCATCCGGCGATCCGACGAGGCCCCGCAATTGCAGCGTTTCGCCGTCAAGCGTGGCGTGCGCCGCGATTGGCGACTGGCAGCTGCCGCCGAGCCGCGCAGCGAACGCGCGCTCGCAGTCGAGAGCCGTGCGCGAAGCGGCATGTTCCAGCGGACGGATCAGGGCAAGTATTTCGTCCTGACCGGCGCCGCATTCGATGCCGATGACGCCTTGACCGACGGCGGGCAGCATCTGTTGCGATGACAGATGTGCCCGGATGCGCGCCCCAAGACCGAGACGCTCGAGACCCGCCGCGGCGAGGATGGTCGCGTCGCAGTCGCCCGCATCGAGCTTTCGAAGCCGCGTCTCGACA
>DASWIQ010000138.1:0-3048 GCA_036397615.1 Steroidobacteraceae bacterium | reverse complement strand
GGGCTGAGCGAACGAGGGATCCCCGGCCGGCATTGGGCCCGCGCACGCCCCGTGACTCTGGACCGTCGCGGACTCAGCAAACTCGGTTGCGGCGATTGCCAGCGAGAAACGATTCGACATTGAGCGCGAGTTCATCGACGCAGCGTTGCCGAGCTTCGCGCGCGGCCCAGGCGATGTGCGGCGTGACGATGAGATTCGGTATCGATCGATCGAGCAGGGGGTGATCGGCCGGCGGCGGCTCGCGTTCGAGCACATCGATGCCCGCGCCGCCGAGACGTCGTGCTTTCAGCGCTTCGGCGAGTGCCTTCGTATCGACGAGCGCGCCGCGAGCCGTGTTGATCAGCACGGCATCTGGTTTCATGCGTGCGAGGCGCTCGCGGCTGATCAGGCCGCGTGTGGCGTCGGATAGCGGGCAGTGCAGGGAAAGCACGTCGAGTTCGGGCAGCAATTCGTCGAGGTCCCGGCGTCCGGTCGTGGCGGCACCGCCCGGGCGATTGGCAATCTCGACCCGCATGCCGAAGGCACGCGCGACCTCCGCAACGGCGCGGCCGAGCGTGCCGAATCCGACGATGCCGAACGCGCGACCCTGCAATTCGCGGATCGGGTAGGGAAACACCGAGAACTGCCCGGCCTGCTGCCACCGCCCGCTCGCGACGAGCGCGTCGTAGTCCGCGAGACGGTGCGTCAGTGCCAGGAGCATCGCAAAGACGTGCTGCACGACCGACGACGTGCAGTAATCGCGCAGGTTGCAAACGGCAACGCCCCGCTTGCGTGCGGCGGCGATATCCACGTTGTCGACGCCGGTTGCGGTGAGCGCCACGAGGCGGAGCTGCGGATTCGCCAAAATGGTTGCGCGGTCGATGATGGACTTGTTCGCGAATACCGCCTCAAAACCCGCGACACGCGCCGGAACCTCCGCCTGCGCGGTCTGGTCGTGGAGCACGATGCCCGGCACGACGCGTTCGAGCGGGCCGGTGTCGAGGTCGCCGTTGCTGACCGTGCCAAAATCCAGGAACACCGCACGCATGAAGCGTTCAGTCGCGGAAATTCTTGAACTGCAGCGGCCGGTCGAGACCGGCCTTGCGGATCAGTGCCATCGCGGACTGCAGGTCATCGCGCTGCTTCCCGGTCACTCTCAGCTGTTCGCCCTGGATCGACGCCTGGACCTTCAGCTTCGAGTCCTTGATCAGGCGCTGGAGCTTGCGGCCGCTGTCGGGGTCGATGCCGTGGCGCAGCACGAGTGTCTGCCGCGCCGCGTTCAAGGCGATTTCCGGCTCGCCGGGCTCGAGACAGACGACGTCGATGCCGCGCTTCGCGAGTTTCAGCTTCAGGACGTCGAGCATCTGCTTGAGCTGGAAATCAACCTGGGCATGCAGCGTGATCAGGTGATCCGCGAGCTCGAAATTGGCGCCGGTGTCCCTGAAGTCGAAACGTTGGGACACTTCGCGATTCGCCTGGTCCACCGCGTTCGCCAGTTCGTGCGAGTCGATCTCGGAGACGACGTCGAATGAGGGCACGTCAGGCCGGCTCCCTCAAGAGCGCATCGACGAGGGCGCTGAGCTCCCGATTCTGTTCCTCATGATGTGTCCCCGTTGCCGGGCCGCTGAATCCGGTATGCGTGTGGCGGATCGTGCCCTTGCGGTCGATCACGAAGAGCGTCGGATAGGCCTTGAATGTCGCGAGTTGCGGCAGTTTTTTCAGGACATCGTCGTCGGTCGTCGTGCCGGCGATCAGGACCGGGTAGTCGATCGCATACTTCTCCGCGAAATCGCGGGCAGCATCCGACGCGCTCGCGAAATCGGGCGTGTGCTCGAACATGAGCTGGATTACTTCGAGTCCCTGGTTGCGCCGGGATGCGAGCAGCTTCTTGAGGAATACCGCTTCGTCGTGGCAATTCGGGCACCAGCTCCCGCCGATCGTGATCAACACGACCTTGCCGGCGTGACGCTCATCGGGAAACGCGTGCGTATTGCCGTCGAGGTCCGGGAAACTGAACTCGAGCCGGTCGACTCCCGGCTTGAGGGCGGTCTTGCTGGCGGGATCGTCGAGTTTCGCGCCGGGATCGCGACGCCCGGAAAACGATTCGTGGGAGCCGCCGCCCGTGTGGAAATCGCCGGCCAGCACGCCGTCAGCGCGGAGCCTCGCAAGATAGAGATATGCGCTGCCGCCGTCGAAGCGCGAAAGAAAGAGAGTATCGCCCCGCGCCTCGCCCGCGATGAAGCGGTCATCGCCGGAGGCCCGGAGCACCGTGCCGGTGACGATATGGCCCTGTTGCGCCAGCTCCGCGATGGCCCGCTGTTCGGCGCCGCTCTCGTTCTGGAACGTCAGCGCCCAGCGGCCGGAGAAATCCATCGGCGCGGCGTCGGGCTTCGGGAAGAAACGCCAGTTCTCGCCGGGCATTCCGACAAAGCGCACATCCATGATCACGCCGCGCGGTCGGAGTAAATGCACGGTGCCCTCGAACCGCCCGTCGGCGAACTTCGCCTCGAGACGGTGCTGGTAGCCCGGCATCTGGATCGTCAATTGATCGCCGTCGAGCTGGACGTCGGTCGCGCGCACCCGCTCGGGTCCGTTGATCAGGTAAGCGATCATTGCATCGTCTTCGCGCGCCAGTTCGAGCCCGAAGGGCAGGTCGCCGCCAGCGACCGAGAGCACGCCGCGATAGATTCCGAGCGGCGGCCCATTGCTGTCGCCGGCGCAGGCAAGAAGCGCGCAGAAGAAGAGGACGGGCGCGCTCAGCCGGCCCGGCGTAGCGGATTGGACTCTCGCCGGCATCACAAGGTCGACGCGGGGCGCGGAAAGCCGTCCGCGCCGCTGCGCCAGGGTTCCCAGGCGATGGCGATGCGGCCGATCGCGATGTCGGACTTCCTGGGCGCAATGCGCAGCCGTTCGAGCGCGATACTCGCTGGATCGAGCGTGGCGGCCAGCGCGGAAACCTCCTGTTCGATGCGTTTCAGCAACTCGTCGCGCTCAGCCGTCAACGATTCGAGGCTCTCGCCGGCCCGCGCGACATCGCCGCGCTCGCTGAACACGCGGCCCGCGGATCTT
>DASWIQ010000137.1:0-1739 GCA_036397615.1 Steroidobacteraceae bacterium | reverse complement strand
GAGCGACTAAAGTTCCGGCGGAGCGAGCGAGTGGAGTCCCCGCGCGCGCAGTCGGCGCGATTGCCGACCGCAAGCGTCAGTGCGCGAACTCGTGCGACAGGCCGGTCACCAGGATTCCGAGCGCGATGAGCGCGACCTGCTGCAGCGACGTGCGGGCATCCACGCGCCGGTGCAGTCCCGGGATGAGGTCGGCGACTGCAACGTAGAGAAAGCTCGCCGCCGCGATTGCGAGCGCGTATGGGAGAACGTAGAGCGCTTCGGCCAACAGGTACCAGGCGACGGTCGCCCCCGCGACCGAGGCGAGGCTCACCGCGACATTGAGCACGAGCGCGCGGGCGCGGCTCATGCCGCCGTTCAGGAGGATCGCCAGATCACCCACTTCCTGGGGAATTTCGTGCGCGAACACCGCTACCGTCGTGACGACCCCGAGATGCGGATTCGTCAGGAAGGCCGCCGCGATCAGGACGCCGTCGAGCACGTTGTGAAAGGCGTCGCCCCACAGGATCAGGGTCGCCGAGGCGCGCGCGCGATGGTGATCCTGCGGCCCATGGGCTTCGCAGGCGTCCACGTGGCAGTGACGCCAGAGCACCATCTTCTCGAGCACGAAGAACGCGATGATGCCGCCGGCGAGCGCGATGCCGATGCCGTGGGTGCCGGCGCCGGAATCGATCGCATGCGGCAGCAGCGCAAGCAGCGAGGCCCCGAGCAGCGCGCCGGTCGCAAAACTGACGAGATGCGGCAGCAGGGCATTGCGGCGCGCCGGCGGCAGCAGCATGAAACCGGCGGCGATGATCGCCGACACTGCGCCGCTGGCCGCGGTCAGGAACAGGATGGGCGCAAGCGTCGACATGAGCGACAGCCTACATCAGGCGAGCCAGGCGAGCGCGGCCATGCGGCCGGTGGCACCGTCGCGGCGGTAGGAGAAAAAACGCTGACGATCCGTGTACGTGCACAGGCCGCCGCCGTGCACGGATGGCACGCCGCAGGCGGCGAGCCGCCGGCGCGCGAGCGCCGGCAGATCCGCGAGAAAACGCCCTTCGCGGCCGGCACGGAAATCCGCGGCCGCTCCAGGGTCCTGGACCGCAAATGCCTCGCGGACCTCGGCGCCGACCTCGAACGCAGCCGGCCCGATCGACGGACCGAGCCACGCGACGAGCTTTGCAGGATCGCAATCGAGCGCCGCCACCGTCGCTTCGACGACGCCGGCCGCGAGGCCGCGCCAGCCCGCATGCGCGAGGCCCACGCGATCGCCGTCGCGGCTCGCAAGGAATACGGGCAGGCAATCCGCGACGAGGACCGCGCAGACGCCGCCGCGTTCGAAGGAAACGGCGGCGTCGGCCGATCCGGATCGAGGCCCCGGCACGACCGCGACGTCTACGCCGTGCACCTGTTCGAGCCAGGCGGGCCCGGACGGAATCTGAAGCGCCGATCGAAGGCGCCGGCGGTTCTCCGCGACGGCCGTTTCGTCGTCGCCGACATGCGAGGCCAGATTGAAGCTAGCGTAATGACCGCCGCTCACCCCGCCGGCGCGCGTCGTCATGACCGCGCGCACATGCGCGGGCGCCGGCCAGTCCGGTTGCAGGAACACGGGCGCGGGTATCAGCGCTTCGCCGCGTCGCGGTCGCCCTTGAGCGCCGCGATGAGCGCGAGAAAATCCGCCGGCGGTTTCGCCTCGACGTCGATGCTCCGCCCGTCGCGCGGATGCGGAAACGTGAGCTTCGCGGCGTGAAGCGCCTGGC
>DASWIQ010000136.1:0-7358 GCA_036397615.1 Steroidobacteraceae bacterium | reverse complement strand
GGCCCGCCGTCTATCTCGAGATCAGTAATCGCGATGAATCGGACGTCGCCAATTATCCCGACGTGGATCTCCGCTGGAACGCGCCGGGGTCGCCGGGTGTCTACTCGCACAAGGATGGGCGGCCCTACTGACCGGGAGCTTGCCTGCAACAGTCCGTCTTACGGCTCGCGATGATCGCCGCCGTCGCCGTTCCGGCACTCGGCCAGAACACCGAAATCGAGCCGACCGCCTTCGAATCGTTCGTCTCGAAGCCGAGCGTCGTCATCGAGTTGACGCAATCGATCGGGATGCTCGGAAGCACCGACGCCACGGCTGAAGTCACCGCGCTAGTCGCGCACGACACCGCGAAGCCGGGCGAACGCATGCGAGGCGTTCGATTGACGCTCGCGAACAACACGGCCGTGGAGCACCTGTACCTGGACGCCGGCGAGCTCGCGACCGCGATAAGCGAATTGGCCGAGATCGAAAGCGGCGTTGCCGAGCTCAAGTCCGGGTCGGACGCACCAACTCGGGTGCAGGGCACCGGGCGCTGCTGGCTGCCGGAACGGCCGATGCGAATCCTGTGCCCCAGTTATCGGGTCGGGCCGGATGGCATGGGACTCGGGCTCGCAGTCTGGGGAGGCTCCGGCTTCTCATTCCCCGAGCGGAGACCCTCGGATTTCGCCGCGCTGATCAACCAGGCCACGGCGACACTCGAATCGCGTCATTTTCAGATGGATTTAAGCATCCAATAGCTGCGTAACCGGCTATCAAATAAAGAAACATCGCCTAGGCCCAAAAAGCT
The DNA here is from genome assembly GCA_036397615.1 of Steroidobacteraceae bacterium. Taxonomy (GTDB): domain Bacteria; phylum Pseudomonadota; class Gammaproteobacteria; order Steroidobacterales; family Steroidobacteraceae; genus SCUD01. Next base: position 6,574 of record DASWIQ010000136.1, on the reverse strand, counting down.
TCACCGGCCCGAGTCATGGAGCGCGTGCGCGCTCAAGCCGCGGCCTCCATGAAGGCCCGCAACACGGCATTGATGCGTGTCTGATAGCCCGGTCCCTGGGCCTTGAACCAGTCGAGAACTTCCGGGTCGACGCGGAGCGAAATCGCGGCTTTTCGGGGCGCCTTCGGCAGGCCATTGCGGGCGATATCGCGAACGATTTCGGCGACTTCCGCCGCCGCCGCGGCTGCCGCTTCGGCCCGTGGCACAACCCCGGGGGCCAGCTTTTCGACCTGGCCTGTCCGGGCGAACCGAGAGAAAAATCCCTTCTTCATGGGCCTGCCTCCTGCCTTCGTCCGATCTGTTTTGTATTAACTGATTGTATATACAAACCCGCCCGAAAGCCAGCCGGCGTTAGATCCCACAGCCACCCTCATTGGAGTCTTCCATGAACCTGCACACGCTCCGCGCGACGGCCCTGGCGGGCCTGCTCTTTCCCCTCCTATCTCTCGCCGGTCAGCCTCTGGACGTCGAGATCTACGACCGGAAAACGGGCCGAGTCCTGCCCGTCTATTGGCACGAGGGCGAACGCCACATCGCCGGGGAGCCCGGACACGAATACGAGATCCGGATCCGCAATCACGGCCATGGCCGGGTGCTCGCCGTGACCTCGGTCGACGGCGTCAACGTGATCACCGGCCGTACGGCCTCGCCCGATCAGAGCGGTTACGTGCTCGATCCCTATGGGCGGGTTGAAATCGACGGCTGGCGGAAGAGCATGGACGAGGTCGCGGCTTTCTATTTCACCGCCCTGCCCGATTCCTACGCCGCCCGGACGGGCCGTCCCGACAATGTCGGGGTCATCGGTGTCGCGCTGTTCCGCGAGCTCGTTTTCACGGCGGCGCTCGAGCGCGAATCGGCGGCTGCGGCCGATGCCGCCCCGTCCCCGGCGCAGAAATCGGCGGGCAGAACCGCCGGCGGCCTCCGCGAAGAATCCCGCCTCGGCACCGGTCACGGCCAGCGGCTCGATTCCGGCGCGGTTTACACGCAGTTCGAGCGCGCGAGCGAGACGCCCGACGAACTCATCCGCATCTACTACGACTCGTGCCGGAATCTGGTGGCCCGCGGCGTGATCCCGCGGCCGCACGATCGCTACGCGCGGCGCCCGCCGGATCCGTTCCCGCAGGGATTCGTCCCGGATCCCTGAATCGGCGCGGCATAATCTCCTCGGAGATGCCATGCCGACCGAACTCCTGTTCCGCGACGATGCCTATCTCAGGACCGCCACGGCGCGCGTCGTCGCGACGCGCGACGGGCAGGTCGAACTCGATCGCACGATTTTCTATCCTCTCGGCGGCGGACAGCCGGGCGACACCGGATTCCTCGTCCGCGAAAACGGCGAACGCATCGTAATCGCCGACACGCGAAAGGGCGAAGCGCCCGGATCCGTCGCCCACCTGATCGCCGCGGGCAGCGCGCTGCCTGAACCCGGCGAGAGCGTTTCACTCGAGATCGACTGGCCGCGACGTTACGCGCTCATGCGCCTGCACACGGCGCTTCACGTGATGTCCTGCGTCGTAATCGCGCCGGTCACCGGCGGCAACATCGCGCCGGACAAGGCGCGGCTCGATTTCGACATCGACATGTCACTGCTCGACGCGGGCAGGATCGAGCACGGCACGAATGAACTGATCGCGCGCGGCGTCGCGACCGAAAGCGTCTGGATCACCGACGAGGAACTCGATGCACGGCCGGAACTCGTAAAGACCATGAGCGTACAGCCGCCGCGCGGCGTCGGCCGCATCCGGTTGCTCCGCATTCCGGACATCGACCTGCAACCCTGCGGCGGCACGCACGTCGCCAACATCGCCGAAATCGGCGGCATCCGCGTGATCCGGATCCGGAACGAAGGTAGGCGCAACAAACGTGTCGAAATAGCCCTCCAGGGCTAGACTACGCGCCCTTTTGTCCTGGAACTCGCCATGTACGGGCTGCGGATTGTCGCTGGAATACTGATTGGATCACTTGCTGCGGATCAGTCGACCGGCACGCCGTTGTGCGCGAGCAGGCGCGCCAGCGGTGCCAGCTCCGTCCGGTAATTCCGCCAGAGATCCTTCGATTCACGGTAGATCGGCCGGCGCACCTGGGCCGCGCTCGCAGTCGCGGTGGGCGCCGGGTTCTCGTGAAAGCGCAGGACCTCGTCCCGCCACGGCAGGCCGCAGTACTCGAGCAGCCTCCTCGTCGTGCCTTCCTGATCTCCGATGAGCGACTCGTAGTCGAGGTCGAGGAACCGCCCCGGCAGCAGCGCGCGCCAGTAGTTCATCAGCCGCTGATAGGCGACGGAGTAGCGGCCGATGTCGTCGAGATCGTAGGAAAACGGGTAGCCCGCGCGGAACAGCGTTTTGTACATGGCGTAGCCGGACGCAATCGGGTGACGGCGCAGGTGCACGATGCGGGCGCGCGGCAGGGCGCGCGCAATGAGCCCGAGATGGACGAAGTTGAGTGGCGTCCGGTCGATGATCAGCGGCTTCGGGTGTCCGTAACCCTGGATCGCGCTCCAGTAGGACTCGCCGAGCGCGGCGGGATCGACCTGCGTGGCGCGGCGCACCAGGTCTTCCTCGCCGCCCGACGGTCCGGCCGCCCGCATGACGGCGAGTGCGAAGTCATTGACTTCGCCGACGCTTGCAACCTGTTCATGACGGATGAGAATCCGCTCGACGAGCGTCAAGCCGCTCCGCGGCAGGCCGACGATGAAGAGCGGTCCATCCACCTCGAATCCCGGACCAGCGCCCTCGTACCACGCGCGGTCGAAGCAGCGGACGATCGACGCGATGGTCTGCTCGTCGGACTCGACGCTGTACGAGAGCACCTTCCTGCGCGCGGCCGCGCCCTGGGCGAGCGCGGCGAACGAACCCGCGTACTCGCCGAGATCCTCGAGCTCTTTCGCGAGGGCGTAGTGCAGCGCAACCGGAGCTGAGCCGGGCGAGCGGGCCGCGATCGCCGCGCGGAGCGCCGCGACGTGATTTCGCTCCGGCGTCTGGCGGCGGAGCGTGGCGCGGTTATACCAGGCATCGCCGTCTTCCGGCATGCGGACGATCAGCTCATCGAGCAGCGCTTCGGCGTCCTCCATCCGCCCGATTGCGACCAGCGCGCTCGCTTTCGAGTAGGCCGCCTGTGCGTCATAGGGCTTGAGCGTCGCGACGCGGATTGCACAGGTCGCCGCGTGGTCGTGCTGTCCGAGATGCGTGTGAATTTCCGCGAGCCGCCGCCAGGTCCCGCTGTCCGCGCCGGCATCGCTCTCGATCGCGTTCAAGGCCGCACGGGCGCCCGCGACATCTCCCGTGTGCAGGCGCGCCTCGATCTCGGCGAATCGCGCGACGGTGCTGGCGGGGTCGAGCGCCAACGCGCGCCGCGCAGTTTCCAGCATTCCGGCGAAATCGCCGCCCTGCTGGCGGATGCGCGCGGCGAGCAACCACCCTTCTGCGCGGTCCGGATGCTTCGCGAGCAACGCATCGCAGGACTGCCGCGCTTTGGCGGTCTGCTGTCGCTGGAGGAGAGCGTCGATGTGACGGATTTCTGCCGCGTAGTCGGCCCCGGTCGATGATTCGGTCATCTAGAGGGAATCGGTCGCGCTGTCATTCGACGAGCCTCGTTTTCATCGTTCGCGAAAGCAGAAACACGCTGAGCGCCGCCTGCGCCCACACGCTCGCAACCGAAAGATACCAGACGTGATCGATCTTGAAGCCCGGCAGGCTCGAGATCCAAAGGGCCGGCAATGCGAAGGTCGCGACCCGCGACGCCGTGCTGCCGAGCGCGGGCCAGGTGTGACCGAGCCCCTGGAAGATGCCGGAGCAGGTGAAGATCAGGGCCGAGGCCGCGAAATTGAACGAGATCAGCCGGAGGAATTGCGAAGCGACTTCCACGACCTCGGGCTCGTCCGTGAAGCCGTGCACCAGCCACTCCGGCCGCCACCGGCAGATCAGCGTGAGCGCGAGCATCAGGATCACGCTGATCGTCGCGGCCACACGAAATGTCTCGCGCACGCGCGTGAACTGCTTCGCGCCGAAGTTCTGGCCGGCGATCGGCCCGGTCGCGAAGGCGATCGCCATCGCTGGCAGGAAGATCGCCTGCATGAGACGCGTGCCAAGCCCGAATCCCGCCTGTGCCGGCGCGCCGAAATCGCGGATCACCCAGTAGATGACCGCCATGAACACGAACATGAAGGCGAACTCGCCGCCCGCCGGCAGGCCGATGTTGATCATGCGCGCCCAGACGGCGAGACGTGGACGCCAGGTCGCCGGGCGTATGTGGATGTACTTCTCGAGACGGCGAAAGTACAGGGCGAGCAGGAACGTGCCCGCCGCGACCGATATCGAGCTCGCGAGGCCCGCGCCCGCGACGCCCATGGCGTGGCCGCTGAGCCAGCCCGCAATCAGGATCGGCGCGAGCAGCGCATTGAGGAGCACGGTGGCCACCTGGACGATCATGGTCGGCTGGACGACGCCCGTGCCGCGGAGCCCCGACATCATCACCATGTTCACGTATTGCAGCGCGAGGCCCGGCAGGAACCAGTAGAGGTAAGTCGCGCCGGCGTCCGCGGTCTGCGCATCCGCGCCGACCACGCGCATGTAGCAACCGGAAAGCAGATAGCCGCCGATCAGCGTCGCGACGGTGCAGTAGCCAGCGAGCGACAGCGACTGGTTGAAGACGAGATCGGCATCCGCTGGATCCTTGCGCCCGACGGCCTGCGAGACGAGAGCCATCGCGCCGACGCCGAGCGTCTGGGTCATCGCCATGACGACGAACATGGCGATGCCCGCGGCGCCCACACCCGCAAGCGCGGCGTCGCCGAGTTGAGCGACGAAGTACAGATCGATCAGGAAATAAAGCGTTTGCGCGAGCATGCCGGCCCCGATGGGCAGGGCCATCGCAAAAAGATGGCCCGGAATCGGGCCCTGTGTCAGATCGCGCATCGGAAGGAGTAGGATGTTACCCGACCGGCGGGGCCGCCGGCCAAGCTACAAAGAGAAACCAGGGGGCAATCGTGAATATCGTGAAATCGGCGGCAGTCATTGCAGCCAGTCTGCTGACGTTTGCCGGATGCCAGAAAGCCGCGGTGGACACCACGGCGGATGAATCTGCGATCCGTGCGGGAACCGCGGCATGGGCTGATTCCTACAACTCCGGCGATGCCGATGCGCTCGCGGCGGCTTACGCGGAAGATGCCGTACTCCAGCCGCCGAATGCTCCATCGGCCTCCGGCCGCGCCGCAATCCGCGAATTTCTGGCGGCTGACAGCGCGGGCACGAAGGCCGCGGGATTGAAGTTCGTCATTCCCGGCGACGGCCCGGTCGGCATTTCGGGCGATCTGGCCTATGAGGCGGGATCGTTCAGCGTCGAGGATGCATCGGGTACGACGGTCGCGACCGGCAAGTACATCGGCGTATTCAACAAGATCGACGGCAAGTGGCTCCTGGTCCGCGACACCTGGAACACGGATGCGCCGCCCGCGGCTGCTCCGGCCGCGGATCCGGCCGCCGAAGCGCCCGCGACCTGAAGAATCCGCCCGGCGTGCTCAGAACTTCCAGAGCACGCCGAGCGACGGGATGAGCGGCAGTGAATGCTGGGCTTCGACGTCGAGGATAGGAGGGTCCTCCTCGTCTTCGATCTGATACTCGACGCAGCATTCGTTGCTGCGCTTGAGCAGGTTGTTTACCTCGACAAAGGCCGTCAGCTCGCCGGCCGAGCCCAGGTCGAAGCGGCGCGCGACGCGCAGATCGATGCTCGTATAGTCGGCAAGCTGCAATGCATTGCGTTCGCCGACCGCGACCAGCGGGAATGGTTCGAGCGTCGCGAGTTCAAGCTCGGTCGTCCGCCAGCCGGTGTGCCACGTGGCGGCAACGGATGCTTCCCAGCTGGCACCGCGCCAACTCAGGCCGCCGCCGGCCTGATGGCGTTGGTCCCAGCTTCTGCGAAATTCCTCGCCATCGATGCGGTCCTTTACCTGCGACCAGCTGTAACTGAGCCAGCCGGAAAGATTTCCGGAATCGTAATTCAAAGAGATCTCGGCGCCCTCCGCCTGCGCGGAGTCGGCCTCGATCAGGACGCGGTCAGGCTTCAATTCCGGCAGCACGATCAGCGTGTTCATCATGAGTTCGTAGCGCGGCAACGGGTGCTTATAGTGCTTGCGGTAAGCTTCCGCACGCAGCTTCAGCGCCGGCGTCAGGTCGTGCTCGATACTCGCGACCAGATGAGTCGCCCGCTGCGCCTGGGAGTAGAGTTGCTCGCCGTCCGACACCTGCAATTCGTTGATGCCCTGGGCCTGGAAATAACGGCCCCAGGAAAGTCGCAGCCGTGTTTCCTCGCGCGGGCGCCACATCAGCACTGCACGCGGGCTCAACTGCGAGCCGTCGTCGGCAAGCGTCTCGCGGTCCCAGCGCAGTCCGAGATCCGTCGTCAACGAAGCGGCAGGCTCGAAGCGCCAGTTCGCGTAAACGCCCGCCTGGTGACCGGAAGGCCGCACCTGGATTGAACGCGAACGCGATTCCGTCGTGGGCGCACCCGGCGTCAGGAAGAGTAACTCGAAATCAACCTGGTC
>DASWIQ010000135.1:0-2354 GCA_036397615.1 Steroidobacteraceae bacterium | reverse complement strand
GCGCCGGTCGAGTCGAGCACGCGCGGATCGTCGGGCAGGCCGGGAATCCGCGCCGGCTCCGAACCCGCGGCGACGATGCAGTGCTCGAAGGCGATGAACTTTTTTCCGCCGTCCTCGGCGCGGATCTCCGCGCGATGCGGGGAGACGAAGCGTGCGAAGCCGCGCATGACATCCACCTTGCGCTGCTTCGCGAGCACCGCGAGACCGGCGGTCAGCTTGCCGACGATCCGGTTCTTCCACTGTTTCAATGCCTGAGGATCGATGTCGGGCTTCGTGAAGCGGATGCCATGCACGGACATCGATTCGGCCTCCTCGATGACGCGCGCGGCATGCAGCAGGGCTTTTGACGGGATGCAGCCGACATTCAGGCAGACGCCGCCCAGTTGCGGCCAGCGATCGACGAGGACGACTCCGAGACCGAGATCTGCCGCGCGGAACGCCGCCGTGTAGCCGCCGGGACCGGCCCCGATGACGAGGAGTTGCGTCGTCAGGTCCGCGGCGGGCTCGCCCCCCGAAATGACGGCAGGGCCGGCCATGACGACCGTCGAACTCAAGGACAGCAGGCGGACGGTGTCGCTCGCCCCCGCGGCGACGAGGGCGATCAGCGAATCCTTCGATACCCGATCGCCTTTCCGGACCTTGACCTCCTGCACGATGCCGGCGACGGTCGCGGGCACGTCCATCGTCGCCTTGTCCGTTTCGAGCGTGATGAGGGGCGATTCCGGCTCGACGCTGTCGCCGGGTTTCACCAGGACTTCAATGACTTCGACGTCGTGGAATTCGCCGAGATCCGGGACCCGCTGCTCGGTCGGATGGCTCAAGGCACCGCCTCGGTCAGGCTCTGCGGCGACGCGAGTGCTTCCGCAAGCGCCACCACGAACCGCACGGCCTCGGCCCCGTCGATGACGCGATGATCGTAGGACAGCGAGAGCGGCAGCATCAGCCGCGGTTCGAATCGGCCGTCCCTCCACACCGGACGCTGCTGCGAACGGGACACGCCGAGGATCGCGACTTCGGGGGCGTTGATGATCGGCGTGAAGGCCGTGCCGCCGATTCCGCCGAGACTCGAAATCGTGAAGCAACCGCCCTGCATCTCGGCGGCCGTCAGTTTTCCGGCACGCGCCTTGCCGGCGAGTTCTGCGAAGTCCCGCGCGAGCTCATAAATGTCCTTTCGGCCCGCATCGCGCATCACGGGCACGACGAGACCGTTCGGCGTGTCGGCCGCGAAACCGAGATGCAGGTACTTCTTGAAAACCTGGTTCTGGCCGGAGGCATCGAGCGAACTGTTGAAATTGGGAAACTGCGCGATGACCCGGACGCAGGCGCGCGCGATGAATGCGAGCGGCGTCAGCTTGATGCCGAGACCCGTGGCACGATCCTTGAGAGAGCCCCGCAGCTTTTCCATCTCGGTGATGTCCGCTTCATCATGCTGCGTGACGTGCGGCAGGTTCACCCAGCTCGCCTGGAGTCTCGCGCCCGAAATGCGCTGGATGCGTCCGAGCGGGCGGAATTCGACCGGTCCGAATGCCGCGAAATCGACCTCCGGAACGCGCGGCAGTCCGGAGGCGGCCGTGGCGGCTGCGGCGCCCTTGCGCTCCGGCGCCGAGAGCGCCTGCTTGACGAAGGCCTTGATGTCGTCCTCGCTGACACGGCCTTTCACGCCGGTGCCCTTCACGAGCGACAGGTCAACGCCCAGTTCGCGCGCGAATCGCCGTACGGCCGGGCCGGCATGCGCCGCCCGAAGATCGGTGGTCGCGATCGATGCCGCAGGTTTCGCGGGCGCCGAGACGGGCGGCGGTGGCGGCGGTGCTGCGGCCGCGACGGCAGTCGGCTTTGCGGCCGCCTTTCCTGGCGCCGGCGCGCTGCCCTGGACGGTCGCGACGAGATCGCCCGCATTGACGCGCGACCCCTTGGCGACGTGAAGCTTCGTGACGGTGCCCGCGGCCGACGATGGAACGTCCATCGTGGCCTTCTCGGTCTCGAGCGTGAGGAGCGGCGTTTCGAGCGCAACCGCATCGCCCTCTTTCACCAGGAGCTCGATCACCTCGACGTCCTTGAAGTCGCCGATATCGGGAATACGCACTTCGAGTTCCGCGGTCGCAGCCGGCGCGATAACCGGGGCTGGCGGCGCATTCGCCGCGGAACCCGCCTTCGGCGCGGACGACCGCTTCGCTGCCGCGGCGGGCGAAGCCGCTTCGAGGTCCAGGACTGCCGAGCCTTTCGATACCCGATCGCCTTTCTTGACCGCGAGCCCGGCGACACGCCCGGCGGCCGTCGACGGCACGTCCATCGTCGCCTTGTCGGTCTCGAGCGTGATGAGCGGGGTATCGACCGCAACCGTGTCGCCTGCCTTC
>DASWIQ010000134.1:0-12181 GCA_036397615.1 Steroidobacteraceae bacterium | reverse complement strand
GGGTGATCCGGGGCACGGGCGCTCAACGATCGCGCTTCGAGTGATCGGCCTCGTTGTCGCGCTGGGAACCAGCTGCGGGCTGGCGACGCTCCATTTCTCGGGTGGCAGCCTGCACGCGGGCGGCGGCGGCGTACTCGGCAGTCTCGTCGGCGAGAGCCTGGCTGGCGTCGCGTCGCTTCTCGGCGCGACGCTCGTCCTTCTCGCGCTCTGGTTCGCAGGCGTGCAGCTCTACACGGGCCTGTCCTGGCTGCGCGTGATGGACTTCCTCGGTCACTGGGTGCTTGCGGGCGCCTCCTGGGTGCGCTCGCACATGGCGACGTCGAGGGACCAGGCGGTCGGGCGGGAATCGCGCGAGGCGCGCGAAACCGCCGTGCGTGAAGTGCAGAAGAAAACCGCGACTCGCACGCCGCCACGCATCGAACTTCCGGCGGCGCGCGTGCCGGAGCCGAGCCAGCGCGTCGAAAAGGAAAAGCAGGTTCAGCTCTTCGCGAAGCCGCCGTCACGTGACATCCCGGAGCTCAGTCTCCTCGACGATCCACCGGCACGGGAAAAATCGTATTCGCCGGAGGCGCTCGACGCGATCTCGCGCCTGGTCGAAATCAAGCTGAAGGATTTCGGGATCGATGTCGAGGTCGTGGCGGTGCAGCCAGGCCCGGTCATCACCCGCTTCGAGCTGAAGCCGGCTCCCGGCGTCAAGGTGAGCCAGATCAGCGGGCTCGCGAAAGACCTTGCCCGCGCGCTCTCGGCGATCAGCGTGCGCGTGGTCGAGGTCATCCCCGGCAAATCGGTGGTCGGACTCGAGATACCGAACGAGTCCCGAGAACTAGTGACGCTCGGTGAAATCCTTCGTTCACGCGCCTATGACGAGCTCGCGTCTCCGCTCGCGCTGGCCCTCGGCAAGGACATCAGCGGGGCGCCGGTCGTCGCGGATCTCCAAAGGATGCCGCATTTGCTCATCGCAGGCACGACCGGTTCGGGCAAGTCGGTCGCAATCAATGCCATGGTGCTGTCGCTCCTGTACAAGAGCTCGGCGGAGCATGTGCGGCTCATCCTGATCGACCCGAAAATGCTCGAGCTCTCCGTCTACGAAGGCATCCCGCATCTGCTCGCGCCGGTCGTGACGGACATGAAGCACGCGGCCAACGCACTACGCTGGTGCGTGGTGGAGATGGAGCGGCGCTATCATCTCATGAAGGCACTCAGCGTCCGGAATCTCGCCGGCCTCAATCGCAAGGTGCTCGACGCACAGGCGGCCGGCATGCCGATACCGGATCCGCTGGTTGCGAGGCTGCTCGCCGCCGGAAAGTACGAAGGCACGGTGCCAGCACTGCAACCCGTGCCCTACATCGTGGTCGTGATCGACGAGCTCGCCGACCTCATGTTGATCGTCGGGAAGAAGGTCGAGGAACTCGTCGCGCGCCTGGCGCAGAAAGCCCGTGCTTCCGGCATTCATCTCGTGCTCGCGACGCAGCGCCCCTCGGTCGACGTGATCACCGGTCTCATCAAGGCGAACATCCCGACTCGAATCGCGTTTCAGGTATCAGCCAAGGTGGATTCGCGAACGATCCTCGACCAGAACGGCGCGGAATCGCTGCTGAGCCATGGCGACATGCTCTATATGCCGCTCGGCACTTCAACGCCGGAACGGGTCCATGGCGCCTTCGTGTCGGATCGCGAAGTGCACGCGGTCGTCGAGTCCCTGAAGGGCGGCGCGGCCCCGGCCTACGTGGACGAGGTGCTGACGGGGCCGCAGGGCGGCCTGCCGGGTGAGGAACCGGCCGAAGGCGCGGGCGAAGCGGAGGCCGACGGTGAGCAGGATCCGCTCTACGACGAAGCCGTGCGTATCGTGGTGGAGTCGCGGCGAGCGTCGGTCTCCGGCGTGCAGCGGCGGCTCAAGATCGGCTACAACCGCGCAGCGCGGCTCGTCGAATCCATGGAGGCGGCGGGTCTCGTCGGGCCCCTGCAATCGAATGGCAGCCGCGAGGTGCTGGCGCCGCCGCCGCCCGAAAACTGATGCGCCGCTGGATCGCGTTGATTGCGTCCTTGCTGCCCATTGGGGTCGGCGCGGATTCACTCGCCGATGCCGCCGCGGCGCGTCGCCTCGAGTCCGCACTGGGCGGTCTCACCGGCCTGCGGGCCGAATTCCGCCAGTCGGTCGTCGACGCGCGCGGCCAGGTCGTCGAAACGGCCGAAGGAACCGTCGCGCTCGCGCGGCCCGGCCGGTTTCGCTGGGAGTATCGGGTGCCGGAGCAACTCATCGTGTCGGACGGCGTCACGGTCTGGTTCCACGACATCGGCCTCGAGCAGGTCACGATTCGCGCCGCAGCCGATACGCTCGCAGGGACGCCGGCGATGCTCCTGTCGGGCGAGGGCGATCTTCGGGCGGAATTCGAGATCGCGGATGCCGGAACGGAGGATGGACTCGCCTGGAGCCGGCTGACGCCGCGGAGCAAGGAAGGCGATTTTCGCGAACTGCGCGTCGGGATTGCCGCGGGCCAACTGCGGCGCATGACGCTTCTCGACCGGCTCGGGCAAACTACGCGGCTTGAATTCACGCAGGTCGAGCGCAATCCGCATTTCGACGAGGCCGTCTTCAGTTTCACCCCGCCGCCGGGCGTCGACGTCGTCGGCCGCTCTCCGGCGGACGAGTCTTGACCGAATCCCGTTTCCGGCACCTGTGGATCGCGGCGATCGTCGTCGTGGTCGTCGTCATCGTTGCGGGAAGCCTGATTCCGTTTCCGGTGCTCCCCGACGAAACCGGCTCCGACAAGTTCGGCCATTACTTGGCCTACCTGGTGCTCGCAGCGCTCGCTTCCGGCATCGTCGAGCCTGCGCGGTTGTGGCGCGTCATGCTCCGCTGCTTTCTCCTCGGCCTCGGACTCGAAGCGGCTCAGGCGCTGATGACCGACAATCGCATTGCCGAATGGGGCGATCTGCTCGCCAACGCGGCCGGGATACTGACCGCGTGGCTGATCGCCGGCGGCGGCCGGGCCGGTTGGGGATTCCGCGCCGCCACCCGGCTCATCCGCAGCCGAGGACCATGATGCGGGCCGCGAGCGGCTAGAATCCGCGCATCGTGCGCACGCAATCCGAATTGCCCATCGATCCGCCGGCTTCCGGGTATCGGCCGCTGGCCGACCGCATGCGACCGCGATCCCTCGATGAGTTCTCCGGTCAGCAGCACCTGCTCGCTCCCGGCCGGCCGCTCCATCGCCTGCTGACCGACGGTATCGCGCACTCGATGGTGCTCTGGGGACCGCCGGGCAGCGGAAAAACGACGCTCGCGCGTCTCGCGGCCCGGGCCTGCGAGGCGCGCTTCATCGGGCTCTCCGCGGTCGCCGCCGGCGTCAAGGACATCCGGGAAGCCGTGGACGAAGCGCGCGCGGCGCGTCGCGCGGGCGGGCCTCCGACCGTGCTCTTCCTCGACGAAGTGCATCGCTTCAACAAGTCGCAGCAGGACACTTTTCTGCCGTTCGTCGAAGACGGCACGCTCGTTTTCATCGGCGCGACCACCGAGAATCCGTCGTTCGAACTGAACTCGGCGCTGCTGTCCCGGGCCCGTGTCTATCTGATGAAGCCGCTCACGACGGCGGAGCTCGGGAGTCTCATCGAGCGTGCGCTCGCCGACGCGGAGCGCGGTCTTGGCCGGAGCGCCTTGCGCGTGACACCCGAAGCCATCGCGCTCCTCGCCGACGCGGCGGACGGGGATGCGCGGCGCGCCCTCAATCTGCTCGAAGTCGCAGCCGACCTCGCGGTGGATGCGGGGGACACCCGCATGCTCACGATCGAGACCGTGCGCGAAGCCTCGGCGGGCGGTCATCGGCGCTTCGACAAGCGGGGCGAGCTTTTCTACGACCAGATTTCGGCATTGCACAAGTCCGTGCGCGACAGCGATCCGGATGCATCGCTGTACTGGCTGTGCCGGATGCTCGATGGGGGCGCCGATCCCGGTTTCGTCGCGCGGCGCCTCGTGCGGATGGCGAGCGAGGACATCGGCAACGCGGACCCGCGCGCGCTCACCCTCACGCTCGCCGCCTGGGACAGCTACGACCGGCTCGGCAGCCCGGAAGGCGAGCTTGCGCTCGCACAGGCCTGCGTTTTTCTCGCGCTCGCGCCCAAGAGCAATGCCGTGTACGCGGCATTCGGCGCCGCGATGGAGGACGCAAAGGCGCAGGGGACACTGGAAGTCCCGCTGCATCTGCGGAACGCGCCGACGCGATTGATGAAGGATTTCGGTTACGGCAAGGGCTACCGCTACGCCCACGACGAACCGGACGCCCTTGCGCCCGGCCAAACCCACTTTCCGGATTCGATGGAGCCGCGAAACTATTACGAGCCCGTGCCGCGGGGGCTCGAACTGAAACTCAAGGAAACGCTCGAGCGAATCCGGCGCGGCGCGGCACGGCAAGGCGAATCGACGGAGCGCAACGAAGGCAATGCTTGATATCCGGCAATTGCGGAGCGATCCGCAGGGCGTATCCGCGAATCTCGCGCGCCGCGGCTTCGATCTCGATCTTGGCCAGTTCACGGCCCTCGAGTCCCGCCGCAAGGAAGCCCAGATCGCGGTCGACGCGCTGCGCAACGAACGCAATACGCGCTCCAAGGCGATCGGACATGCCAAGGCTCAGGGCCAGGACGTGGCGCCCCTGCTCGCGGAAGTGGAGACGCTGGGCGCGCGACTGACCAAAGGCGAGCAGGAGCTCGCTTCCCTGCAAGGCGATCTCGACCGGCTGCTGCTCAATCTGCCGAACCTGCTGCACGACAGCGTGCCGACCGGACGCGATCCTACGGCCAACGTCGAGATCCGCCGGCACGGCGAGCCGCCGAAATTCGCTTTCGAGGCGGCCGATCACGTGGCGCTCGGCGAAGGCCTCGGCGGCCTCGATCCGGTCGCAGCGAGCCGGTTGTCGGGCTCACGCTTCGCCGTGCTGACGGGCCCGGTCGCTGCACTGCACCGTGCGCTCGCGCAGTTCATGCTCGACCTGCACCAGCGCGAGCACGGCTACCGCGAGGCCTGGGTCCCGTATCTGGTGACCCGCAAGGCGCTGACCGGCACGGGCCAGCTGCCGAAGTTCGAACAGGACCTGTTCAGGCTCGCTCGCGATCCTGCCGAGAGCGAGCTGTTCCTGATACCGACCGCGGAAGTGCCGCTCACCAATCTTGCCGCCGACCGGATCTTCGATACGGACCAGTTGCCCCAGAAATTCGTGGCGCACACGCCGTGTTTCCGCTCCGAAGCGGGCTCCTATGGCAAGGACACGCGCGGGCTGATCCGTCAACACCAGTTCGACAAGGTCGAGCTGGTGCAGATCGTGCGGCCAGAGGATTCCTACGGTGCGCTCGAGGAGCTGACCGGCCACGCTGCAAAGGTGCTGGAACTTCTCGAGCTGCCGTATCGCGTCATCGCGCTCTGCGCGGGTGACGTCGGTTTCGCGAGCTCCAAGACCTACGACCTGGAGGTTTGGCTCCCGGGCCAGGGGGCTTATCGCGAGATTTCCTCCTGCAGCAACTGTGAGGCATTTCAGGCACGGCGCATGCAGGCGCGCTGGCGGAATCCGGAAACCGGCAAGCCGGAACCCGTCCACACGCTCAACGGGTCGGGGGTCGCCGTCGGCCGGGCACTCGTTGCAGTGCTCGAGAACAATCAACAGGCGGACGGGAGCATCACCGTGCCATCGGTGCTCCGGTCCTACCTCGGCGGTGTCGAGCGGCTGAAGCCCGCCTGATCAATCGTCGGACGCGACCCCGAGCAGGTGCAGCAGGCTCGTGAAGAGGTTGAAGATGCTGACATAGAGCGTCAGCGTCGCAAGAATGTAGTTCGTCTCGCCGCCGTGAACGATCTCCGCCGTCTGATACAGGATCAGGCCGGACATCAGCAGCACGAACATTCCCGAGACTGCGAGCGACAGCATTGGCATCGAGAAGAAAATCGCGACCAGGCCGAGCAGGAATGCGGTCAGAATCCCGACGAAGAGGAAGCCGCCCATGAATGAAAAGCGGCGTCCGCTCCTGATTGCGTAGGCCGAGAGGCCGACAAACGCGACGGCGGTGATGCCGAAAGCATTCATGACGACCGAATGCCCGTTGGGTATCGCTTGCAGGTAATACCCGATGATCGGTCCGAGGGTGTAACCCATGAATCCGGTCAACGCGAACACGAACAGCAGGCCCAAGGCGCTGTTGGCGGTCTTGTGCACGGCGAACAACAGGCCGAAATAGCCCACAAGCGTGATGAGCAGGCCCGGATGCGGCAGATTCAGGGCAAGGGCGATACCCGCCATGATCGCGCTGAACGCAAGCGTTGCGGACAGCAGGAGGTAGGTATTCCGCAGGACCTTGTTGGTCGCGAGTGCCGACTCGCGGGTCGCCGTGCGTGGCGTGGGAAGTGCGGGGTTGCGTTCCATGACGATGGCCTCCGACAGGGTGTCCTGTCGCTCGCCGCATTATAACGAAATACGTCAGCGCGTTATTTCTGCGGAATATCGCGTGGACAATATGAACCACCTGAAGCCGGTCGCGCAGTCACTGATAGAATCGCGCCCGGCAGCCAATTTCAGCTCCGCGGAGAGGTGGCAGAGCGGTTGAATGCACCGGTCTTGAAAACCGGCAGCCCTTCACGGGGCTCGTGAGTTCGAATCTCACCCTCTCCGCCAGTCGAAAAGGACCACGTGGTTCCGGAGGGACGCTTGAATTGCCTCACGATACTACTTGCACTTTCACTGGCGTTCGCCGGGACGGCCGTTTCACAGGCACAACCGACCGCGGTTGAATCGGAGACTTTCGAAGCGATCGCCGCGCCGATCTTCGACGAGTTCCGACTCGACGCGCACATCCCCGGAATCGTATATGGGATCGTCGCCGATGGCCGTCTGGTACACGTCGGGGCCTATGGCGTGCAGGATCTCGAGTCAAAGCGTGCCGTGACTGCCGACACACTGTTCCGCGTGGCGTCGATGACCAAGGCATTTACCGCGCTCACCGTCCTGAAGCTTCGCGACGAAGGCCGTCTTCGCCTGGATTCGCCTGCTGCGGAATACGTACGAGAGCTGCGCGGCTGGAAATACCCAACCGAGGACTCGCCGCAGATCCGGGTTCGCGATTTGTTGAACCACGCCGCCGGATTCGTGACGGATGACCCTTGGGGCGATCGCCAGACGCCACTGCCGGAACACGAATTCACCCGGTTGCTACAGGACGGTGTGCCATTCGCGAGCGTGCCCGACACGCGCTATGAGTACTCGAATCTCGGCTATGCCATCCTCGGGCGCATCATCACGAATGTCTCGGGGCAGCCTTATGCCTCGACCATATCCCGCATATTGCTGCAGCCGCTTGGCATGCAGGCTTCCGGTTTCGTGGCCGATGCGGCGCCACTTGAACTACGCGCGATCGGCTACCGCTGGGAAGAAGACGCCTGGCATCTCGAACCGACGCTCGGTCCGGGCGCATTCGGCGCAATGGGTGGACTACAGACGAATGCCAACGACTATGCGAAGTGGGTCGCGTTCCTGCTATCGGCCTGGCCGCCACGCGACGGACCGGACAACGGACCGGTGCGTCGCGCGACCGTGCGCGAGCTTGCGCTTGGATCGAATTTTCCTCGCTTCCGAGATCGCTACGCTCGCACCGGCGCACCCTCCAGCCGTCAATCCGTGGCCTACGGAATGGGCATGATTGTCGCAATGGACGAGGATCTCGGATTCACGATTAGCCACAGCGGGGGCTACCCCGGATACGGATCGCATGTGCTGCTTCTGCCCGATCGCGGCATCGGCATTTTCGCATTCGCGAATCGCACCTACGCGGGTCCTTCCGTCGCCGTATGGGATACGGCGGTTGCACTCGACAAGGCCGGGCTACTCGCGAAAGAGCTCGAACGACCTCTCAGCGCGGAGCTTGAAAATGCCTATGGTGTCGCCGGCGCGATGTACAAGGCTGGCGATGTGGCCTCCGCTCGCGACCAGCTCGCGATGAATTTCCTGCTTGACCGCGATGCCGCCGCCTGGTCGCGGCAGCTTGCGAAGCTCAAGGCCCAGGTCGGAGAGTGTGAGACCGCTGCCCCTATTGAAGTGACCGGAGCCCTGTCGGGTGATTTCACATGGCGTTGCACCCAGGGTCGTATCAAGGGGTCCCTGACACTCGCACCGACGCACCCGCCACGCATCCAGGAGTGGCTGCTCGAGCCGATCACGCCCTGATCATCGATGAGTGAACGGACACCAGTGGATGCCGGCGGCCTGCAAATGTCCGTGGACGAGATGCGCCGACTTGCCGATGCGGCGACTGAACGGCTGATCGGGCGGCTCGAGGGACTTCGCGACGAGGCCCCCTGGCGCGGCGCCACCCGCGCGGAACTCGAGCCATTGCTGCGGGAGCTGGCGCCGGAGGAGGGCCGCGATCCGGTCGCGGTCCTCGAGCGTGTCGCGAACGACGTGCTGCCGATCGCGGCGCGCGTGGATCACCCGCGCTTCTTCGCTTTCGTGCCATCGGCACCGACCTGGCCGGGCGTGATCGCCGATTACCTCGCCGCGGGTTTCAACATTTTCCAGGGTACCTGGCTCGGATCGGGCGGCCCGAGTCAGCTTGAACTCGTCGTGATTGACTGGTTCCGACAATGGGTCGGCTATCCCGAAACAGCGGGCGGCCTGTTTACCTCCGGCGGTTCCGCCGCGATCCTCGATGCGCTCGTCGCCGCACGTGAACGGGCGGGGGCGCCGGAACGGCCTGCAATCTTCCTGAGCGACCAGACGCATTCAGCGGTCGAGCGCGCAGCGCGCATCGTCGGCGTGCGACTGGAAGGCATCGTCCGCGTGCCGGCCGACGAGCATTATCGTTTGCCCGTGGCCGCACTCGCGGAGGCAGTGGAGCGCGCCCAGGGCCGCGGCTTCACGCCGATCGCCGTGTGCGCGAACGCGGGCACGACCAATACCGGCGCGATCGATCCGTTGCGGGCGATTGCCGCCTACTGCGCCGACCGGAAGTTCTGGCTTCATGTCGATGCGGCCTACGGTGGTTTCGCCGTGCTCTGCGATAGCGGGCGCCGGGTGCTCCAGGGCATGGAACTCGCCGACTCGATCAGCCTCGATGCCCACAAGTGGCTGTTCCAGCCGTTCGAAGCGGGCTGCCTGCTGGTCAGGGATGTCGCAGCGCTCGTCCGGGCTTTCAACGTGAATCCGGAATACCTGCAGGACACGAAGCTCGGGCTCGAGCAGGTCAATTTCGCGGATCGAGGCTACCAGCTCACACGCTCATTCCGCGCATTGAAGGTGTGGATGTCGATCCAGACATTCGGCCTCGCGCAGTTTCGGGAAGCCATCGGTCGCGGTATCGAGTTTGCCGAACGAGCCGGACAACAGGTCCTCGCGACGGAAGGACTCGAGCTCCTGAGCCAGCCGTCACTTGGCGTTCTCTGTTTTCGGTATCGGCCGGTCGACGCCGGCTGGAATGCCGAGCGCGTGGAGGAACTGAACAAGGCGATTCAGGCGAAAGTCATCGAGTCGCGGACGGCAATGATTTCGTCCACGCGTCTCGGCGGAATCCATTCGCTCCGTCTGTGCATCATGTCGCACCAGACGAGCTGGGACGACGTACGCGGGACGATTGAGCGGATTGCGGAGTATGGCCGCCGCCTCTCAGGCGTCTGAACGGGGTATCATCTTCGGCATGCGCAAGGAATACGCGAGCCTGCGACGTCGGCCTCTGCTGGCGCCCGTGTGGATTGCGGCGCTCTCCGGACTGCTCGTCATCGCGCTCGCCTTCTGGATCTTGAGCGCCGCATCGACGACGACCGTATTCGTCATGCGCCATGCAGAGAAGGCGACGGTGTCGCCCGAGGACAAGAATCCACCCCTTTCCCAGGCCGGCGAGGCACGGGCCCTCGAACTCGCGCAGCATTTCGGCCGGGCCCCGAAAGGGCAGAGTCTGGACGCTATCTTCGTGACCGAGCTCCAGAGGACGCAGCAGACAGTACAGCCGCTCGCAAACCGCCTCGGGATCCCTGTGATCGTTGTGCCGGCCAAAGATCCGGCGCAGGTCGCCGATCGCGCCCTCGACGAGAATCGCGGCGGGCGCGTCCTGATCGTCGGCCACTCTGATACGGTGCCGGAGATCGTCAAGGAATTGAGCGGTGCGGATGTCGGCGCGATGCAGGAGACCGAGTACGGGATTGTCTACGTGGTCGCGGTCCCGCGCTTCAGCCGGGCCGCGGTCACGCGCTTCGACCTGCCTTAGCCGCGATAGCGCGCTCGACGAATTCCTGGTGCCGGCCGATACGGAGGTCGGCAAGAACGGAGTCGACGATGCGCCGCTTCCCGTCCAGCAGGAAGGTCGCGCGACGCACGCCGATTCCGAGCGGCCCGTCGACTTCGAAGGCCTTGATCGCAACCTTGTCCTCATCGGAGAGCAAGGCAAAGGGGAGGGCGTGCTCGTCTCGAAAGCGGCGGTGGCTCTCAGGCGACTGCGGGCTGACGCCGACGACGCGCAGGCCGGATGCGAGGATCTGGGCATGCAGGTCCCGCAGGTCGCAGGCTTCCTTCGTGCAGCCTGGCGTGAAGTCCGCCGGATAGAAATAGACGATCAGGGGCTTGCCGTCGACGAGATCCGATAGCCGCCGCTTGCGGCCATCCTGGTCCGGAAGCTCGAAGTCGGGCGCAAGTTCGCCATTCTTCAGCATGGTCAGGTCTCCTCGTGCGATTCCGGTCCGCGGTACACCGTCTGCATGACACTGTAGTTCGATCGGTGCATCCCGAGCCGGGAATAGACTTCCTGGGCACGCTCGTTGGTCCGATCGACGTAAAGCCGTAGGCCGCAGATACGCGGGTCCGAGCCGGCCAGGCGCGCGAGGTGGTCGTACATGGCCCTGAACACGCCTGCGCCACGGTAGTCGGGCAGCACATACACCGACTGGATCCACAGGAAAAGGCCGTTTCTCCAGTCGCTCCATTCATACGTGGTCATGAGCTGGCCGACGACTTTGCCCTCGATTTCCGCCAGGTAGTAGCGTCCCAGCGTGGGATCGTCCAGCACCGCCTGGATCCCGGGCCTCAGCAAGGACGGGTCGAGCCGTTGTCCTTCGGACTCGGTGGCGAGTGCCGAATTGGCCGCGGCAATGAAATTGAGGTCGTCGCCCCTGGCTTCTCGGATCCTCATCGGGCCGAAACGGTACACGAATACCCGGACTGGCGTCGCGGCCGGCTCCGGGCGCTTGCTTGCTGCCCCGGCGGCGCCTCATTACAATCCCGCCCCTCTTCGTGGGGCGGTAGCTCAGCTGGGAGAGCGCTGCGTTCGCAATGCAGAGGTCGAGGGTTCGATCCCCTTCCGCTCCACCATTTCCTTCATTTCTTGCATTGACAGTCCATCGGCGCGGGCCTAGCGTGAAGCTCGGGTGTCGCGCGCTGCGACGCCCATCGGCGTCTGCATTTTCTGGAGTAGTCCCATGGCAGCAAGAAAGAAGGCAAGGAAGTCCGCGCGACGCCGCTCTACGCAGAGCAAGCGTCGCACGGTTCGCAGGAAGGTCAAAGTCGTCCGCAGGAAGGTCGCGGTCACGAAGAAGAGCGCACGCGTGAAAGCGCGGCGGAAAGCGCAGAGCGTGGTCGGCAACGCGCGTAGAACGGCCCGCAAGGCGGCGCGCGCGACTCGTCAAACGGTCAGGGCCGCGAAGCGCCAGGCACGTTCGACGATCCGGAGCACGGCAAAGAATGTCCGGGCCGCGACGCGCACCGTGGAGAAGGCCGCAAACCAGTTTGTGAGCACGGCGGCGGCGAAAGTCGAACAGGCGACCGTCGCGGTCGACCAGTCGCTGGCCGAACCGAAGCCGGTGCCTCTCGCACCCGCCCAGGCAGCCTGAAAGACGAATCGGCGATTTCTCTCTTACCCGGGGCCGGTCCCTTCGGGGCCGGTCCTCGGGTAACATTCCGCGGCCCGCCCCGGTAGCTCAGTGGATAGAGCGGCCGCCTCCTAAGCGGCAGGTCGTCGGTTCAACTCCGGCCCGGGGCGCCAAGAATTCAAACACTTGCGCACGGCTCAACCAGCAGAATTGGAATTCGCAGCCAATTCGCAGCCAACTTCGCGAGCGATCAGAGCTTCTAGCTTCGATCCGAGGCCCGGCTGCGCCTGCTGCTTGAAGGCGTGAGTGTAGGTGTGCAGCGTCACGTCGATGCTGGCGTGACCCAACTGTCGACTG
>DASWIQ010000133.1:0-8959 GCA_036397615.1 Steroidobacteraceae bacterium | reverse complement strand
CAACGAAGCGGCAGGCTCGAAGCGCCAGTTCGCGTAAACGCCCGCCTGGTGACCGGAAGGCCGCACCTGGATTGAACGCGAACGCGATTCCGTCGTGGGCGCACCCGGCGTCAGGAAGAGTAACTCGAAATCAACCTGGTCGTCGTAGAGGTAACTCCCGCTCATCTGCCGCCACTCGGCGCCGACTTGCAACGCCGATCGTGCGCCAAGCCGCCACCAGCCATCGGCCTGGATCGAGTTGATGACGAAGTCGCGCTCGTCTTCCAGCGAGCCGGTCGCGATGCCGGGAAGTGCCGTGCTGCCTGAGCGTTCGCTGTCCAGCTCCGTGCGTGCGACGAGCATCCGGCCGCCTAACTCGTCCGGCGCACCAAAGTCCATGCGCACCCAGTAATAGCCGTCGCGGTACTCGGCCTGTGCCTCCTCCTCCTGGTCGGTATCGAATGCGACGATCTGGTCGACAAAAGTGAGCATGTTGGCGGATATCGCGAACTGATCATTGAGACGGCGGCCGACGTGCCCGAAGAAGTCGTGGTAGTCCGGCTCGCCGAGCGTCGAATTCACGAGATCGAAGAACA
The DNA here is from genome assembly GCA_036397615.1 of Steroidobacteraceae bacterium. Lineage (GTDB taxonomy): Bacteria > Pseudomonadota > Gammaproteobacteria > Steroidobacterales > Steroidobacteraceae > SCUD01. Next base: position 8,384 of record DASWIQ010000133.1, on the reverse strand, counting down.
GGCTCATGTTGCTGCGCCGCGCGGCTGCGGCCCAATCACCTGCGCCGTCGTCGAAGGAACCGTCGACCGAGAGCCCGGCGGTGAACAGGCTCACCACGGCCTGGCCATTGAACTGCTGTCCGGGCAGGCGCGGCGCAACTTCCACGACACCACTGCTGCGATCGCCGAATGTCACGGGAAAGCCACCCGTATACACGCGGATGTCGCTGACGATGCCCGGATCTATCGCACTGAAGATGCCGTAGAAATCCTTGAAGTGGAATGGGTCGTATAGCCGCAGGTCGTCAAAGCGCACCAACGTTTCTTCGTCGGTGCCGCCGCGCAGATACATGCGGCTCGAGTAGTCCTGGCGCGCGACACCCGGCAGGCGTGACACCGCACGCAGCGGGTCTTCGCCGATCTCGGGCAGCATCTCGAGTTCCTCGGCGCTGAATACCGACGACGACAGCGGGACTTCGCCTCCGAACAGGTAGTGGCTCGCGCTGACGACAACTGCATCGAACGGCGTCGGTGCGGGACGGTGCGGCGTTCCGGGCGCCGCACGCCGTGGCGTGCGCTGAATCTCACGCACCAGCAACAGGGCACCGTTCGGTCCGTCTGTCACGGTGATGCCGTGCGGCGCCAGAATTTCTGTGAGCAGCGCGCGCGGCTCGGTGGCCACAGGCTCGTGCTCGATGCGCATCCAGGGTTTCACGAGATCGCTGCTATAGAAGAGCGGAATCCCGCGCTCACGAATCTGCTCGAGTGCCTGCTCGACTGTCAGTCCCTGAAATGCCGCGGCTTCAGCGACGCCCGGCAGGCAGGCCAGCAGGAGCGTCAATCTCTTCACGACCGGCGTTACAACTCCGTGCGGGTGCTGACCTCCATTGTATCGCCAACCAGCGAGTACTCCAGATCGGTGGTCGCGAGCATCACATCGAGCGCGGCCAGCGGCGCGAGATCTCGGATATTGCCGTGCAAGATCACCGTCGCCGCGCGTGTCTCCACGGCCGCGGATTCGTAATGCAGCCGCCGACCGGTCTCCCGCGCAACCCACTCGAGCAATACGTTGGCGGGCTGGCCGTCGATGTCCGGTGCCGGGGCTAGAATCTCGGACCACTGCCAAGCCACGTCAGTCGTCGCAATCGACGAGCGCGAAATGCCGCCCAGCACGTTGATCTCCAGCTGCTCGCCGGCCGATCCAGTCACGAACTGCCCGGCCCGGTCGACTTCCACTCGCCCCTCGCGCACGCGCAGCCGCAGGGCGCTGTCCGCGACATGCAGCTCGAACTGCGTACCGACATCGCGCGCAGTTCCTGCGGGAGTCTCGATCTGGTATCCCGTACCGACGCTTCCCTTGTTGTCGAGGTAGAGTGTCCCGGATCGCAGCATGACTCGCCGTGGCCCGTCCAACTTCACTTCGGTGGCCGCAGCCAACCGCAGCGATGCACCGCCATCGAGCGCGAGCGCCACGCCGCCGCCAGCCAGCGTGCGCAGACTTGTGCCATGCGCAAGCGCACCGCCCGCCTCGGTCATCGGCTTCCAGCCGCCAGCGGCCTCGAGTTCCACGGAGCCGATCACGCGCGCAACCGTAGCGACCTGCGCCTGGGTCGAGGTCCGATTCCACTGCAGCAGCAACGCCACCGCCGCCACACTCGCGGCCGCGGCCACAAGCACCCAAGTCGATCCGCGACGTTTCGCAACCTTTTTGCGAAACGCGGCAGTCGCCGCCGCGAGAACCTGCTGATGGGCGTCCGCGGGCGGCTCGGTGCGCCGCCCCGCCGCGCGAATCAGCGACGCGACAAGGTCCGGGCCATTTTGACGATCCTGCGATTCCTGTTCCATGTTCCTACCCCGGGCTCCGGCCCAGTGCTCCGGTCAATTCATCGGACGTGTCCGCCAGTTCCGAAATGGCGGTGCGAAATGCAATCCTGGCTCTCGTCAGCAACGATTCTGCCGCCTTTGGTCCGAGCTCGAGGCGCCGCGCGATCTCCTCGACGGACTCTCCGTCCAGGTATTTCCATTCGAGTACTTCGCCGTAGTGCCCCGGCAATGCATCGAGCGTCGCCTCTACGACCCGGTGGATCTGCTGCCGCCAGACGCCCGTGTCTGGTTCGTCATCGATGGGGCCCGCAAGAGTATCGAGAATTGCACGCACGTTGGGCTGGTCTTCCAGCAGTACGACGCGCTCGTTGCCCCTCTGCCGCCGGCGATAGTGATCCGTGATCGCGTTGCGGCAGATCTGGCAGAACCAGGTGTAGAGCGCCGCCTCGCCGCGATACGTGTCGAGCCGCTCGATCGCATTGCAGAAGGTCTGTTGCACGATGTCCTGCGCGGTGTCCCGATCGCCGCCCACGCGCGCCAGCGCAAAGCGATACAGGCGCGGAAAGAAGCGGTCGAACAACTCCCGGAACGCGGCCTCGTCCCCAGCCAGAATCCGGCGCGCCACCGCCCGGTCGACATGAACCAGGTCTGCCATTGTTAAATTGGACGCCTGGAGGCCATGAATCCTTCTAAAAGGAAAGGATTGGTTTGTGCCGGGCGTCTCATTAACAGGCAAATCGCGCCATACGCAAGTCCAAGGAGCGCCCCTATGTCAGCCTTGACCCGACCAGCCGTCCTGTTGCTCGCCGCCCTGGCCCCGCTGGGGGCCGCCGTAGGCGCCAATCCCGACGGCTTCACCCTCCAGTTCCCGATCGCAGCCTGTGATTTCGAGTCGCGGGGCGGCAATGCCTTTCTCAAGCTCCAGGTCAATCGGCAGCTCTACCTGAGCAACAAGGAATGCAAGGAGTGCGTCAAGGAAGACGGGCTCGTGGAGCTCTGGATCACGATTTTGCCGGAGACCCGCCTGATCACGTTCCCCTACGGCGGCAAGTTGCGCACGGTGCGCGCGCGCGTGATGGAGGAATACGAGACCGAAGACGGTGAGCTCGAGGAGATCTCGAAGAACTTCGTCGCGGACTGCAATCCGATGCACGACGTCTATTATTTCGGCGAGGATGTCTTCGACGGCGACGGGAATCCGCTGGGAGATGCCTGGCTCGCCGGCAAGGACGGCGCAAAACCCGGCATCCTCATGCCCGATCGCGCATTCCTCCTGGGGTCACGCTATTTCCAGGAATTCGCGCCGAACGCAAAGGATCGCGGCGAGCACACCTCGATGGGTTTCGAAGTCGAAGTGCCCGCGGGTACTTTCCATAATTGCGTCGAGGTCACCGAAACCAGTCCGCTCGAACCGGGCGACGAGTCCCTTAAAACGTATTGCCCCGGCATCGGCATGGTCCGTGACGAGGATCTGGAGCTGATCGCGGTGTACAACAACGCGGTTTCGCCTTCAGTCGACGACTGAGGCGGGCAAGAGATCCGGGGCCCCGGCCCCGGATCTTTCAGGAATTCAATCTTCGAGTCGTCGGTCCTTCCAGTTCCACCACTTGAGAAGATCGGGCTTCGGCTCGGGCGTGCGCGCCGCATACGTCGCGCAACGGAACGTGTAGAGCAGGCAGGGCTCTTGATCGTGCCCGGTGATTTTCTGGAGTCGCTGAAAGAGCTGTTCCGGGTTGGATTCTGCGAGTTCCCGGATGGAGTGAATGCCGAGGTGCCGGAGATCCGCTGCGATGGCGGGTCCGATGCCGGGCAACGTGGTCAGCTCGTCGTGCATTGGCAGGTTCCTCCTACGGCTTGTCCACGTCACCAGATTACACCCCCGGCGGGCCCGGCAGGCAAGCACGAAAAAAGCGGCGGGAGATTTCTCTCCCGCCGCCCGTAACGGCATTGCCTTTACTTCTCGACGCTTGCGTTGGCGTCGGCCGAGGCGTTGGCATTGGCTGACGCCTTGCCGTCGCCCGAGGCCTCGAAACCGCCATTCCCGCTGGCCTTGCCGTCGGCCTTGACCTTCGGCTGTGGCTGCGGCTTCCTGGCCGGCTTCTCATCCTTGACCGGCGTCTGCTGCCGCTTCTGCCGCGGCGTGGACGATTTTTCATCGCTCACGATCGGCTCACGGACTGCCGTTTCCTCCGGACCGAGGTCGAGCACGCCCGAGCCATTGCCCGCTGCACTGCCAGCGGCATTGCCGCCGAGCTCGCCGGAATCGAGGTCCAGCATGCTCTCGCCGTTGCCGCTCGCATTGCCGGCCGCTTCACCCGACAGGCCTTCGGTCGCGCCGTCCACGCTGGAGCCGACCTCGCCCGCGGCGCCCGCGGTCGCCGAGACCGCGCTCGTCGTGTCGGTTGCCGTGCCGGCCGCTGCATCGAGCGCACCGGAAGCGGTCGCTTCCGCGCCGGCGACGGCCGATTCGGCCTGCCCGCGGGCGCTCGCGGCGGTTCCCTTCGCCCGGTCCGCCGCGCGCGAACCGATGTCGCGCGTGCGGCCGAGCGCGTCGGTCCCGCCGTGCAGCGTGCCATTGATCGCCCCGCCGCCGGTCGCGCCGATGTTGCCGAGGCCGCCCGTGATCGAGCCGCCGAGCCCGCCTGTCGCGCCACCGCCCAGTACCTGGGCGTTCGCGATTCCGCTCGCGGCCAAAACGGCGGCCACGGCGGCGCTTGTCAAAAAGTTGCGATATTTCATGGACTTGCTCCTGTGACCCCGCGGCCATTCCGCGGTTCTCACAAGCAAGTACGACCGGCAGGGTCGTTTTCTTCCCGCGCTCAGGGATTCGCGGAAGCGATCCGGCCCGGCTGAAGGCTCGAACCGACCAGGCCTTTTCCATAAGTCGGATCGATGCCGTTGTTCCCGAGATCGATCGCCGTCGATTCGAGCGCCGCGAGCGCCCGTTGCGCATTCGCGAAATCCGGCGCTGCGAGCGAGCCCGCGAGCAATGCCGCGACGATCGGCGTCGCAAACGAGGTTCCGCGCACTTCGCCGTAACCGCCGCCGACGGCCGCGGCCTCGAGACCGGCTCCGGCCGCGGCGAAATCGACCTGCTCGCCGCGACAGGCCTCGGGCAACACTTTGTGCCGGGCATCCACGCCGGTGACACCGACGACGTCCGGATACGCCGCGGGGTATAGAGGCGGCGCCGTCGGGCCGTCATTGCCGACGGCGGCGACGAGCAGGTGTCCACGCGCCGTCATCGCGCGCACGAGTCCCGTCAGCAGAATGCTCTTCGCGCCGACCAGGCTGATGTTCACGACGGGAACCTGCTCGCGCGCCATCCAGTCGAGCGCGACCGCCAGCAAGGACATCGAGCCGCCGCCATGCCCGCAAAAGATATCGGCTGCATACAGCGTGGCACCCGGCATCACTCCGCGGAATCCGTCTGCCTTCCCGATCAGAAGCGACGCGACGGCGGTGCCATGCGGCGCTGGAATCGGCTTTTCGTCGCAGTCCTGCCGCACGATGCTGGTGCCGGCAAGCACGGGATGAGTGCCGTCCACACCGCTGTCGATGAGTCCGATGCGCGCGGCGGGAAACGATGCGGGCTTCGTTTCGACCGAGGGCGGGGGCGGCGGCGCGGGATCGGCCGGTTCCGCCTGGACGCCGGCATCCACATAAAGATGGTTGTAGTCGTAACTGCCATCGGGATCGAGTTCGCGCAGCCGCTTCAGCGCGCGGCGCGTCGACATGCCTTCCGGCGCCTCGAATACCACGAGCGTGAGATCGAGCCCGACGAGCGATTCTGCGCGCAGCACGGCGAAGCCTTCTGCGCGCGCGCGATCAAGCGCCTCCGGTGACGGCGACAGCGCGCCGACCTGCCGCCGCAGAATCGGCTGGCCGTCCGGATCGGATTCGACGGTCTCGCGTTCCGTGCGAAGCAGTTCGCGCACGCGGAGCTTCCGCGCTTCGGTCAGTGGCGCGGACTGCGCGGTACGCAAGCTGCCGATCAACGGGTCCGTCACGGGCGGCAGGCGCGGGAGCTGCGGCGGCAACTGGGGCAAGCCGATCTGCGCGAGGGCGCCCGTCGCGGCGCCGGCCGCGATCAAGAGAATTCCGATGATCCTGAAACGCCGGTTCATGCATCCGCTCCTTGGCCGGCCCGCCGTCGGGAAATGCTAGCATCCCGGCGCGCGGTTCCTGAATTGAATACGTTTCACGCGATATGTTTCGTCCCGATGGAAGAACCGGGCCGCGCCGGACGTTTGACATCATGAGTACGCCGACGCCCGCCGACGAAGTCCGTGAAGCACTGGGCGAGTTGCTGCCGCGCTTGCGGCGCTTCGCCCGGGTCATCACGAGAAACGTGCCGGATGCGGACGACCTCGTGCAGATCGCCGTGGAGAAGGCCCTGGCCCGGGCCGCGCAGTGGCGACCCGGGTCGCGACTGGACAGCTGGATGTTCGGAATCATGAAAAATGCCTGGATCGACGAAGTCCGCGCGCGCCGACGGCGCGAACGGGTGCATGCGCCCGAAGAGGCGGGCGCGCAGGTCGGCGACGCCTCCGCGGAGTCGCGCGACATCGCGCTCTCGGTGCAGGCGGCGATGGCGCGCCTGCCCGAGGAACAGCGCATGGCGATCGCGCTGGTGCTGGTCGAGGGCCTGTCCTACAAGGACGCCGCGGAAACCCTTTCAGTCCCGATCGGCACGCTGACGAGCCGCCTCGCGCGCGGCCGCGAAGCCCTGCAAAGACTCCTGGGTGACGACAGGAGTGCCCGATGAAATTTTCCGATGAAATGCTGATGGCCTATGCCGACGGCGAGCTCGATCTCGTCGCGCGGGCGGAAATCGAAGCGGCGATGGCCCGGGATCCGAAGATCGCAGAGGCCGTCGAACGGCATCGCGCGCTTGCCGCGCGCCTGCAGTCGGCCTACGGCGGCGTGCTCGAAGAGCCCGTGCCGGAACGGCTTGCGAGCCTCGTCGCCGGACCCGGTGCGGCACCCGTCGTCGAACTCGACTCGATACGGGCCGTGCGTGAGGCGCGCGCGAAGCTGGCCAGCTCGCGATTGCCGCAGTGGGCCGCAATGGCCGCTTCGGTCGCCATCGGATTGTTCGTCGGCTTGTTGCTGATGCGCGGACCGGCGTTGCCTTACGAGGAGACCGCCACCGGCCTCGTCGCGCGCGGTGAACTCGACGCGGCGCTGACGCAGCAACTCGCTGGCAGTCTCGGCACCGGCAGGGCCCGCGTCGGCATCACTTTCCGCGATCGCGGCGGCGCCTACTGCCGGACATTTTATCTCGGGCGCGAGGCGCCACTCGCGGGCCTTGCCTGCCGTAGCGGGGATCAATGGAAACTTGAGGTGCTCGCGGCGACATCGGCGCGTGAGGGTGAGTTGCAGCCGGCCGCGGCGATGCCGATGGCCGTGTTGCACGCGGTCGACGCGGCGATCGAGGGCGAGCCGCTCGACGCGGCGGGCGAGTCGGCCGCGCGCGATGCCGGTTGGTGGAAGACCCCGCACATGGCTGAATGACGCCGATGCGTCTGTTTGCACTCCTGGCGGCGTCATGGATCGCCGCCTGCTCGCTACCGGTCCAGCCTGAAGCACCCGCGACACCGGCCCGGACATCCGCTCGCGTCCCCGGCGTCGCGGCGGCCAATCCGCTCGCCGTCGACGCAGGCGTCGAAGTGCTCGCTGCCGGCGGCAGCGCCGCGGACGCGGCCGTCGCGATCCAGGCCGTGCTCGGCCTCGTCGAGCCGCAAAGCTCCGGCATCGGCGGCGGCGCTTTCATGCTGTATTTCGACGCGGCGACGAAGCGGATCACGGCCTTTGACGGGCGCGAATCCGCGCCTGCCGCAGCGACGGCGGCGCTGTTTCTGGATGAGAACGGCGAGCCGCTCCCGTATCGCGACGCCGTGCTTTCCGGCCGCTCGACGGGCGTGCCCGGCGCGATCGCGATGCTGGGCGCGGCCCACGCGCGGCACGGCGAGCTGCCCTGGCAGAGGCTGTTCGATCCTGCGATCCGCGCGGCCGAATCGGGTTTCGTCGTCCCGAAGCGCATGGCGCGATTCGTGAACGGCGACTCTCCGCAGTCGCGCGAGCCCGATGTGCGCGCCCTGTTCTCCCGCGCAGACGGCACCCCGATCCAGGCCGGCGACACGTTCCGGAATCCGGCGTATGCGGCGACGCTCCGCCGCATCGCGGACCAGGGACCGCGCGCGCTCCTCGAGCCGCCGCTCGCGGACCAGATCATCCGGCGAATCGGCGCGCCGCCGCGGCCCGGCGCCATGTCGCGCGCCGACCTGCGCGCCTATGAGCCGCGCATCGGCGAACCGCTCTGCGGCCTGTATCTCATCTACGTGGTTTGCGTTCCGCCGCCGCCCTCCTCCGGCGTGTCGCTGCTCCAGATGCTCGCGATCCTCGATCGCACGGATATCGCGGCGCGCGGCCCGGACGATCCGCAGGCCTGGTTCCTCTTCGCGATGGCGAGCCGGCTGATGTATGCGGACCGCGACAAGTACGTCGCCGATCCGCAGTTCGTCGAGGTTCCCGTCGAAGGCTTGCTCGACCCCGGATACGTGGGGCACCGAGCCGCG
>DASWIQ010000132.1:0-16436 GCA_036397615.1 Steroidobacteraceae bacterium | reverse complement strand
CCCGAGTCCCATGCCATCCGGCCCGACTCGATAACTGGGGCACAGGATCCGCATCGGCCGTTCCGGCAGCCAGCAGCGCCCGGTGCCCTGCACCCGAGTTGGTGCGTCCGACCCGGACTTGAGCTCGGCAACGCCGCGTTCGATCTCGGCCAATTCGCTTATCGCGGTCGCGAGCTCGCCGGCGTCCAGGTACAGGTGCTCCACGGCCGTGTTGTTCGCGAGCGTCAATCGAACGCCCCGCATGCGTTCGCCCGGCTTTGCGGTGTCGTGCGCGACGAGCGCGGTGACTTCAGCCCTGGCGTCGGTGCTTCCGAGCGTCCCGATCGATTGCGTGAACTCGACGACGACGCTTGGCTTCGAGACGAACGCCTCGAAAGCGGTCGGCTCGATTTCGGTGTTCTGACCGAATGCCGGAACCGCGACGGCGGCGATCATAGCGAGCAGTAAGGCGGAATGTTGCAGGCAAGCTCCCGGTCAATAGGGCCGCCCATCCTTGCGCGAGTAGACACCCGGCGACTCCGGCGCGTTCCAGCGGAGATCCACGTCGGGATAATTGGCGACGTCCGATTCATCGCGATTACTGATCTCGAGATAGACGGCGGGCCGCGTACCGCGATTGACGAGCTGATGGCCGTCGCGATGGCCCGCCGGAAATCCCGCGCACTGTCCGGCGCGGAGTGGTCGCTCTCCCGCGTCGGTCACGAGTGCGAGCTCGCCCGCGAGCACGTAGATGAGTTCATCCTCCTGCGTGTGCCAGTGACGCATCGACGATGCGGCGCCCGGTCCGAGCGTCGTGTGATTGACGCCGATTTTCGTAAGACCCGAGGCGTCGCCTAGCGCGCGTTTTTCGCGCGGCAGGACCTGCGAACGGAACGGTTCCGGGTAACCGGAACCCGCATTCGCGGCGAGAATTTCCGGATCGATCGGCGCTGCAATTGATTTCATCTTGTTACACTGCTATATGATGGTTATAGACATCCACAAGAATGCCCAAGAAAGAGATCATCCCGCATCGCGGGCCGTTAGGTAAGCGCGCTGCGATCGCGCGCAACTCGCGCGCGTTCCCGCGCATCAATCCGAACGTGGTCCCGCGCACCGGCTGGGTGCGCGAGATCCGCACCGCGCTCGGAATTTCGCAGTCGCAGCTCGCCGCGCGCGCGGGCATTTCGCGTGCGACCGTACAGCAGATGGAACGCGCGGAGGGACGTCGCCGGATTACATTGGCAAGCCTCGATCGGCTAGCGAATGCGATGGGCTGCCAGGTCGCAGTCGCGATCGTGCCGAGAGGCGGCACGCTCGACGACCTGCGCCGGCGCCAGGCGAATGCGCGCGCCGAGGCGCTGCTGAACGAGAAGCAGATCGAAAAGCAGAAGTCAGGTGCCGCCGCTCCGCGGCCGAGGGAACTGGAGCGCCGAAAGGAAAGACTGGCGGCGAAACTCCTGCGCGGCAGTCCGCGGAAACTCTGGCGCTAGATTATCCGGGCGCAAAAAAACGGCGGCCGGGTTTCCCCGGCCGCCGTCAGTCGACAATCAGTCGATCTTACGAAGAGGGCTGCTGTGAGGGAGCCGCGATCTGAGAGATCGCTTCCTTCAGCTTGGCCGCGCCTTCCGCGGTCTTGCCTTCCGAGCAAAGCTTCTCGCCTTCATCGCGAGCCGACTTGGCCTGGCTGACCTGCTCAGCCGTGGCAGCGGACGCCGCCTGGTCGAACTGCGCCTGCAGAGCAGCGCAATCCTGCGTCGCCTGGACAGCCTCTTCCGCGAGGACAACCGGCGAAATCGCGAGCATGGCGCTCGCGGCAATAATCGTATGACGAAGTTTCATCTCAAGGTCTCCTTCACTTTCTTTGGCCGCTTCCGGCATGTGCTATGAGACACTATTCACACCGAATTAGCTGATCGTGCCGTCTGTTTTCAGCGACAGGATTTCGGCTTCGCTGAGGCCTAATTCTTTGGCCAGAACCGCGGCCGTCTGTTCGCCGAGCAGCGGAGGCGGATCGCGATATTCGAGCGTATTTCGCGAGAAAAGCGCGGGATTTCGCACCTGCGGCACTTTGCCGCCCAACGCGTGCGGAAGTTCGAAACGGAGCTTCCGATGTCGAACCTGGGGATCTTCAAAGACTTCCGCCAAGTTGTTGATGGGGCCGCAAGGTACGTTTGCGCGCGTCAGTGTTTTCAACCAAGCCTTCGTAGTCATTTGCCTACATAGGCTGTCGATCGTCGCGACGAGCGCCTGACGGTTCTCGACGCGAGCCGCGTTCGTGCGGAAACGCTTGTCGCCGGCGAGTGCGGCCTGCCCTGCCGCCTCGCAGAACGCGGCGAACTGGCGGTCGTTGCCGACGGCGAGCATCAGGTAGCCGTCCTGGGTCGCAAAAGCCTGGTACGGGACGATGTTCGGGTGGGCGGTGCCGCGGCGGCCGGGCGGCTTGCCCGTGACGAGGTAATTCAGCGCCTGGTTGGCGAGCGCCGCGACCTGGGTGTCGAGGAGCGCGAGGTCGATGTGCTCGCCGCGGCCGGATCGTTCCCGCTCATGGAGGGCCGCCGTAATGGCGCAGACGGCATAGAGGCCGGTGATCAGGTCCGAAACCGCAACTCCCACCTTGACCGGACCCGCGCCCGGCTCGCCGTCCGGCACGCCGGTGACGCTCATGAGGCCCGAGATCGCCTGGATCATCGCGTCGTAGCCGGGCTCGGCCGCCGCCGGGCCGTCCTGGCCGTAGGCGGAGATCGAGCAATAGACGAGCTTCGCGTTGAGACGGCGGAGGGACTCGTAGCCGAGGTGGTACTTCTCGAGTGTCCCGACCTTGAAGTTCTCGATCAGCACGTCGGCGCGAAGCGCCAGCGAGCGGATGAGCTGCTGGCCGGCGGGCTTCGTGAAATCGATCGCAAGCGACTGCTTGCCGCGATTCGTGCTCGCGAAATAGGCGGCCTCGGCGGTGTCCTTGCCCTTCCTGTCCTTGATCCAGGGCGGGCCCCAGTGGCGGGTGTCGTCGCCGCTGCCGGGTTTCTCGACTTTCCAGACCGTCGCGCCGAAGTCGGCGAGGCACTGCGTGGCCCACGGACCAGCGAGTATCCGGCTGAGATCGAGGACCTTGATGCCGGCGAGCGGGCCCATGCGACCCTATTATGGCCGATGACCAAGCAGACAATGTTCGACAAGATCTGGCGCGCCCACGAGGTCGTGCCGGAAACCGCCGAGACGCCGTCGGTCCTGTACGTCGATCTGCACCTGACCCACGAAGTGACTTCGCCCCAGGCGTTCACAGCATTGCGGAATCGCGGCATCCGCGTGCGTCGCCCGGAGCGCACGCTCGCGACGCTCGATCACGCGACGCCGACCGATTCGCGCCAGGTCTTCGGCGGCGTGCCGATCCGCATCGAATCGGCGGCGCGCCAGATTGCCGAGCTCGAACGGAACGCCGCCGATTTCGGCGTTCCGCTGCTCGGCCTGCGCAGCGGCCGGCGCGGCATCGTGCACGTCATCGGGCCGGAACTCGGGCTGACGCAGCCGGGCATGACGATCGTCTGCGGCGACAGCCACACGAGCACGCACGGCGCCTTCGGCACGCTCGCGTTCGGCATCGGCACGACCGAGGTCGGCCACGTGTTCGCGACCCAGTGCCTGCTGCAACGCAAGCCACGGACGCTCGCCATCCGGATCGATGGCCGGCTCGGTGCCGGAATCACCGCCAAGGATCTCGTGCTCGCGTTCATCGGCCGGATCGGCGTCGCGGGCGGCGCGGGACAGGCGATCGAGTACCGCGGCGCGGCGATCGGCGCGATGTCGATGGACGAGCGCATGACGGTCTGCAACATGTCGATCGAGGCGGGCGCGCGCGCGGGCATGATCGCGCCGGACGAGGTGACCTTCGAATACCTGCGCGGACGGCCGCACGCGCCGGCAGGAGCGGACTGGGATCGCGCGCTCGAGGCATGGCGCGAATTGCCGGGCGATGCGGGCGCCGCGTTCGACCGCGAGCTCGAATTCGATGCCGCCACCGTCGAGCCGATGATCAGCTATGGCACGAATCCCGGCATGGTGATTCCGATCGGCGGCCGAATACCCGAGCGCGACGACGAGACGTTTTCGCAGGCCCTGCGCTACATGGGATTCGAGCCGGGCGCGACGATCGCCGGCAAAGCCGTGAATGTCGTATTCATCGGCAGTTGCACCAACGCGCGGCTGTCGGACCTGCGGGCAGCGGCTCTCGTACTGCGCGGCCACCGCGTCGCGCGGGGCGTGCGGATGCTGGTCGTGCCGGGTTCGCAGCAGGTCAAGCAGGCCGCGGAGGCGGAAGGCCTGCACGAAGTGTTTCTGGAAGCCGGCGCCGAATGGCGCGAATCCGGCTGCTCAATGTGCATCGGCCTCAATGGCGACACGGCCGAGTCCGGCGAGTACGTCGTCAGCACGAGCAACCGCAATTTCGAAGGCCGCCAGGGGCGGGGCGCGCGCACGCTGCTCGCGAGTCCTGCGACCGCGGTGGCCGCGGCGATCACGGGGCGCGTCACGGATCCGCGGGAATTCGCCCGGTGAGCGCCATGCCGGGCATCGTTTCCCGCACGGTCGTGCTGCCGGCCGCGAACGTCGATACCGACCAGATCTTTCCCGCGCGTTTTCTCACGGCTACGGGCCGGGATGGCCATGGCGACGCCTTGTTCGCCGACTGGCGGTTCGACGGCGCAGGACGGCCCCGGCCGGACTTCCCGCTGAACGGTCCCGATGCAGAAGCCGCGGCGATCCTCGTTGCCGGCCGCAATTTCGGCTGCGGATCGTCGCGCGAGCACGCGGCCTGGGCGCTCCGCGATTTCGGCATCCGCGCCGTCATCAGCGATTCGATCGCCGACATCTTCTTCAGCAATGCGCTCAAGAACGGCCTGGTGCCGGTGCGGATCGATGCGACGACCCACGCGTGGCTGCTTTCGAATCCGGGCGCCGTCATCGAGATCGACGTGGCGCGAAGCGAAGTGATCCTTCCCGATGGCCGGCGGGCGAAATTCCCGCTCGATCCGTTTGCTCGACACTGCCTCGTGCATGGGATCGACGAGCTGGGCTACCTGCTCGAACGCCTGCCCGCCATCGAGGCCTGGGAAGAGGCCCGGGCCCGGTCCAGCCGCGACCCGGGATGAACTCCCCATGGCCCCCGCTTGTCCCACGATGGCTGGGAGTCTTGGCTTGGGATATCCAGGGGCTAAACTGGGAGTCTTATGAACAAGGTAGCGGCCTACGTCATCGTCGCGCTGGCGCCCTTTCTGCTCGCGGCAACCCTCACGCATGGAAACCTGTACGGCCGGTACAACGACGGCGTTTACCTGGCGCCGGCGAAGCTGTTCCGCATGACGGCGCCGTTCCCGGACGATCCGGTCGTTTCCGACGGCCGCGAGCCCGAAAACAACAACGCAGGCGCCGTGTCCTTCATCGACAGCGCCGGCCGGATGCTCGGCGTGCTCTACATGGAGGACAAGGGCGCGTCCAAGGCCGCCGACGCATCGAGCGATGCCAGGCACCTGGCCGACTGGTTCCGCGACACCGGCTTCCCGCGCTTCTTCCAGGCCAACGTTCCGGACTCGAAAGTCCTGCGCGACGAGGCGGGCCAGATCGCCGGCCAGCCGGCCTGGATTGCCGTCGCCCACGTGCCGAACGCTTCGCCGCTCGGCCTCAATGTGAAAGGCAGCTACGACGTGGAGCGGAACGATTCCTGGCGCGGAATGGCCGTCGTCGCGCGCGGCAAGCATTACTATCTGCTCCAGACGGAGCTTCGCATCGAAAAGCTCGCGGCGCCGGACTGGAGCTATGACGTGGACGCCGCAAACTGGAATGTATTCGTGCCGGAGCTCGAGGCACTGTACGATCGCATCGAGTTCCTGAAGCCGTAATCAGGGAGCGATCAACGGAGAAATGAAATGACCTCGAGAAAGACCCTTTTACTGTTGCCGATGGCGCTTGCTGTGCTTGCGTTTGCAGCCTGCGGCAAGAAGCCGGCGGAAGAGACCGCGGTGACGACCGATCCCGCCGTGCAGGCGGAAATCGACGAATCCGCCGAGCTCAAGGCCCGCGAGGAAGAGCTTGCGCGTCGCGAAGCCGAGCTCGCGCTGAAGGAGAAAGAGAAGGAGCTTGCGGACCGCGAAGCGGCGCTCGCAAAAGCGAGCGCGCCGAAGTCGGCCCCGAGACGGGCGGCGTCCCCGTCGTCGCCGGCACCGAAACCTGCGCCGGTACCCATTGCGGCCGGCCCGAAAAACTACACGGTTCCCGCGGGAACCTCGGTCTCGGTGCAGTTACCCGGTGAGCTCTCGACCAAGACGGCGCAAGTGGGCCAGCGCTTCACGGCGAACCTGACTTCAGATCTGATCGTGGACGGCAGGGTGCTCGCAAGAGCCGGCGCCCCCGTGCAGGGCTCGATCACCGAAGTGATCTCGGGCAGCAAAACGATCGGCGGCAAGCCGACGCTAGGGCTCACGTTCGACAACATGACGTTCACTGGCGGCGACAAGCCGATCAATGGCCGACTGACGCAGGTTGCGGCCAAGAGCGACAAGGCCCGCGATACCGCGAAGATCGCGGGCGGCGCGGTCGCCGGCGGCGTGATCGGGCATCAGATCGACAGCGATCAGGGCAAGATCGTGGGCGCCGTCCTGGGTGCCCTGGCCGGCACCGCGGCGGCGAAGAAGACCGGCCAGGAAGTCGTCCTGCCCGCGGGCACGGTCATGGGCTTCACGCTCGATTCGCCGGTCACCGTCACGCAGTAACCCATCGGTGCCGGGTCGCAGATTCGCATATTCGCAGATTAAAGCCAGGCACGAATCTGCGAATCTGCGACCCGGCACCAGTCACAACCCCCGCAGCAGGCAGGCGAAATCCGCGGTCTCGATGTCGCGGATGAGCGCGTCGCGGCGTGACGCCAGGTCGGCGCGCGCGGGGTCTTCGGCGCGATCGGCGAGCAATTCCGCGCGGCACACGATGAGGTCGCTCCAGGGGAGCAATTCCTCGCGCGTGTAGTCGCGGAGCGCCGCCGCGTGCCGCCGCGTCTCCCGGTAGTCGTCGTGCCGCAGGTTGAATTCTATCGCGAGGCGGTGGAACTCCAGGTAATTGTGGCTGACGCAGCCACCCTTGAGAAGCGCCTCGCCCTGCGCGAGCAATTCGCGCGCGCGTTCGACATTCGGCGTGTGCAGGGCCTGGATGCCGAGGCACCACGGTCCGCAATACGTCTTCGCGGCTTCGAGCGCGAGCGCCGTCGCCTGGCGGAGCAGCACCTGCGCGTCCGCGGCGACGCCGAGTTCGCCCAGCGCATGCCCCATCAGGGCCAGCAGTTCCGCCTCGAAGCGCCGCGCCCCGAGCTGGCGCGCGAGCGCGAGGCCACGGTCGCAGGAGCGCCGCACGCGTTCGTAGTCGGCGCGGAACATCGAGATCATCGATTCGATGTCGAGTGTCAGGAGCTCCGAGCGCGGATCGCCGAGCCGCACCGCATCGGCCACGATCTCCGTGCATTCCGCGAGGCCCTGCCGCACTTCGCCGCAGAACGCGCGCGTGAGCGCAAGCATCGGCGCATTCGAAAGCGCGAGGCCGACCGCCCCGTGCTCGCGCGCCTCGGCCACGCACTTCGCGAAATAGTCGCGCGCGGTGCGCATGCGTCCGCGCTGGTACCAGGCATCGCCGACGCCGCCGAGCGCGCGCGCCTCGTCTACCGGCGACTTCGCCTTGCGCGCCCATTCGAGCGCGCGCTCGTGCGCGGCGAGACAGGCATCGAGTTCGCCGCGCGGGAAATGGATGTTGCCGCGGAGCGTCCACACGCGCGCGAGCAGCTCCGGGCGGTCGTGGGTCGAGAGCAGGGCTTCGGCGCGATCGAGCGCGGCGAGCGCTTCGTCATAGCGGTCGAGGATCCGGAGCGCATTCGCGAGCGCGAGCAGCGCCCGCGCCTCGACGAGCGCGTCGGGCCGGAGATCGCTGACTTCGCGCAAGGTCGCGATCGCATCGTGCGTGTGCCCGGTCCGCGTCTGCAATTCGCCGAGCAGGCAGCGGGCGACGCAGAGATCGGCCGGCTCCCGCGCGAGCGCGCAGGCCTTCTGCGCAAACTCGAGCGCCCGGTCGAGCCGGAGCGATTCTGCCTCGGCGGTCGCCGCCTCGACGCAGGCCCGCGCGGCGCCCGGATCGCCCGCTTCCGCGAGATGACCGGCGCTTAGCCCCGCATCGCGTCCCGCGTACCAGCCGGCCGCGAGGGCGTGCAGTTCGCGCCGGCGGGATTTCAGCAGGGATCCATAGACGGCCTCGCGCATGAGCG
Organism: Steroidobacteraceae bacterium; assembly: GCA_036397615.1. Taxonomy (GTDB): domain Bacteria; phylum Pseudomonadota; class Gammaproteobacteria; order Steroidobacterales; family Steroidobacteraceae; genus SCUD01. Next base: position 8,167 of record DASWIQ010000132.1, on the reverse strand, counting down.
CGTGGACGAAGGCGATCTCGCCGCCTTCGACGGAGAGCAGGCCCGCGTCGACGAGGCGGTCGAGTGCGGCATCGCATTCGTCCACCATCGCCGCGATTGCCGCGCGCGGAAAGCGGAGCCCCAGTGCGGAGGCGGCGAGCAGCGCCTGGCAGTCCGCGCGATCGAGTTTCTCGACCCGCGACAGGACGAGCGCCTGCACCGAACCCGGCATCGCGGTCTCGCCGGCGTCCGCGGCGCGCAGGAGCTGATCCAGGAAAAACGGATGGCCCTGTGCGCGCTGGATGCAACCGGTCACGGTCTTTTCCGGCAGCTGCGGGTAGTTCGCCGCGAGCTCGCGCGATTCGTCGTCGGTCAGCGGCGCGAGATCGAGGGTCGTGAGCGGACAGCCGCGCGCCCGCGCGCGCCAGGCGGCGTCGATCGGATCCTCTTCCGGGCGCGTGGAGAGGACGAGCAGCGCCGGCTGCGACGCGACCGTGGCCGCAAGCTCGCCGAGACGCGCCGCCTCTTCGCTCCCCGCGTAATGCAGGTCTTCGATCACGAGCAGGAGCGGCGCGCTCGCGCAGGCCGATTCGATCAGCCTGCGAACGACTTCGATGCGGCCGTGCTCGAGCGCCTGCGCGTCCACGTTCTGCTCGATCGACGCCTGATCCGCGGAGAGCGGCGCGCCGATCAGGCCGATCGCGTGCAGGATGCCGGCCGCCGGCAAACGGCCGGTGGCGATCGCGTCCGCGACTGCGCGGCCGCGCTCCACCGGATCCGCTTCCGCGGCGACGCCGAGCAGGCTCGCGAACAGGGCCGCCAGCGGGCGTCGCGCCTTGACCTGCCCGAAATCCAGCACTTGCACGCGATGGCAGGCCGTGCCGGCCGCCCGCGCCGCGTCCGCGAGCGCCTCGAGCAATCGTGTCTTGCCGATGCCGGCCTCGCCGCGGGTCACGATCGTGCGGCCGCGCCGCGTCGCGACCGTGCGCTCGAGCAGCGACGTCATGAGCGAGAGTTCCGCGTGACGGCCCGCGAGCGGAAGGCTGCGCGTGCCGAGCGCGCGCCGCAGATCGTCGGACAGCAGGATCTCGTTCGGCTGGGCGCGGCCCGCGAGCGCTTCCGCATCGGTCATCGGATCGCCGGACAGCGGGAAGGGTCCATTCATGCGCGTCGGCAGCAGTGCGCCCTGCGCGATGCCGATCGCGGGCGTGCCGGCGCCGAGTCCATGGGCGCGGAGCGCCTGTTGCAGGGCCTGCGCGGCGCGAAGCGCGCGCTGCGGTTCGTTGCCGTTCGGGTTCTCGAGTCCGAACACCGCGTTCAGCCGGTCGCCGGAGAGACGATCCGCGACGCCGCCGTGCTGTGCGACCGTCTCGTCGAATACGCGCTGCAGCCGCTGCGTCAGCTTGCGCAGCTCCTCCGGATCGAACGCGCGGCGTTGCTCGGCGAATCCGGGCAGCCGGAGCGCGAGCACGACACCCGATTGCAGGATGCCGTCGTCCTTGGGCGCCGGCGCCTCGGCCGCGAGCGCGGTGGCGACCGTGTCCTCGGGTTCCGCGCCCGGCAGCACGAAGAGCGGCCCGCTCGCGCCGGCGCGCCGCTTCTTCATCAGTTCGCGGAAGAGATTCTCCGTCGCAGGCTCCGGCGCGAGATCGAGCTCGCGGCGGAGCACCGTGCGGCAGAGCTGGTACTGCCGGAGCGCCTCGGTGTAACGTCCGGCGCGCGCGAAGCAGCCCATCAGCTCGCGGTGCGCGACTTCGTGCAGCGGCTCGAGCGCGAGCAGCCAGTTGAGCGCATCGATCTCGCTTTCGAGGTCGGCCGCGTCGCGGCAGAGCCCGGCAAGCCGGCCGGCGGCTCCCGCGAGTTCGCGGCGCAGGCTCCGGCGCTCCGCAGCGACCCATTCGTCGAAGGCGCCGGAACGCGCATCGAAACCCTCCAGAAGCGTCTCCGCGGCGATCGCACGCGCCGTCTTCAGCGAAGCCGTGGACGATTCCGCAAGCAGGGCGCGCAGGCGCAGCACGTCCACGTGGATCTGCCCGGGATTGACCGCGACCTGCTGCGCATCGGCTTCGAGCACGGCGCGCTGTCTCTCCGGGAGGGCACGGCGAAGCGTGGCCAGCGCCTGGCGCAGGCTCGAACGCGCGAGCTCCGCGTCCGAGTCCTCCCAGAGGAGCGACGCGAGCCGTTCGCGACTCTGCCGGGCGCCGTTCTGGAGCGCGAGAAAAGCGAGCAGGGCACGGGTCTTGCGCGCGGGAATTTTGAGCGGGCGGTCGCCCGGGCCTTTCAGCTCGAAGCTTCCGAGCAATCGCAGGCGCAGCATCGCCGCTGAGCCTACCGCAGAGCCGCCGGCCTCGACCATCGGGGCAAAAAAAGCGGGCGCCAGAGGCGCCCGGAATAGGGTCAAGGCGGCGACCGGATGTGGTTTCGCGGCCCGGTCGACGCCGCGGACATTCAGTCCATGGGGTCCGCGAGCGCGTCGACGACGCCCCGTTCTTCGAGCGGGACGGCTGTGCCCGTGCCGGAGATGGGCAAACCTGTCGTAACACGCGACCGCGGATTCTTGAGCACCTGCTGCGCAATCTGGTCCGGGGTCACCATGTGACCCGCTATCGGCAGCGAGTGAAAAATGCTGGCCTGCATTTCGAGGGGCAGGACGACCTCGAGCGGCTCTTCGGGCCCGCCATCGCCGGTCCGACCCGCGATCGCCTGACTGATGGCCAGCCCGATCGCGAAAGGGGTCAACAGGACGGCGAGGCAGAGGACTGCAAGTCGCACGAGGAATCGGTTGTCGATTGCTTGTTTGGACATTCTTCTTTTTTCCCCTGGGCGCAACGCTCGCAGCTTGCCGCGGCCCCGGGTACCGGGATTTCGGCGCGGAACCGTGTCAGCGGCGTCTCACAAATCCGGCCACCACAAGGCTTGCTGCGCTCAGAGTCCGAGTTGGCTCGGTCTTTATGAGTAATAAAACGTATCAATATCAATGTATTATAGAGAAATCGGTTTTCACATTTTTTTCACGCTCCTCGAGACAGGCCCATCACGGTGGTCCTCTATAAAAGCGACCCTGGCAAAGGGCTTGTCCCGAGGACCTCAGATGAAACTGACCGATTCACGCGGCTTGCCGATCTCGACCCAGAGCGCGGCCGCGCTCGAACGCTACGAACTGGCCGCGCGGCAGACGCACGGCTACTTCGGCAATCCGCTCGCGACGCTCGACGAGGCGCTTGCCGAGGACCCCGACTTCGGGATGGCGCACGCCTTGCGTGCCGATCTCGCGGTCATGTCGAGCGAGCAGGGTACGCTGCCCCTCATCCAGGCGAGCATCGACGCGCTCGCTCGCATCGGCAGCCCCGCGACCCGGCGCGAGCAGGCGCATGTCGCGGCCGCGCAGGCCTGGATGGAAGGCCGCTTCGATCGCGCGGCGCAGCTTTACGGCGCGATCGCGGTCGAATACCCGCGCGACCTGCTCGCGATCCAGACCGCGCATGTCACCGACTTCAATCTCGGCGACTCGATCATGCTCCGCGACCGGCCTGCGCAGGTCCTGCCGCACTGGAACGCCGACGTGCCCGGCTACGGTTACCTGCTCGGCATGCATGGCTTCGGTCTCGAGGAGACCGCGAATTACTCGCGCGCCGAGGATGTCGGCCGCCACGCGCTCGGCATGAATCCGAGCGATCCCTGGGCCGTGCACGCCGTGCAGCACGTGTTCGAGATGCAGGGTCGCGTGCATGACGGCATGCAGTGGCTGCAGGCGACGTCGCCGACCTGGGCGGATACGGCGCTTTCGTACCACAACTGGTGGCACCTGGCGCTCCATCATCTCGAGCTCGACGACATCGCGTCGGCGCTCGACGTCTACGACCGCCTGGTGCATCCGAAGCCGAGCGCGGTCGCGCTGGAACTCATCGATGCGTCGCAGCTCCTGTCGCGAATTTCGCTCCGCGGCGGCGATGTCGGCGAGCGCTGGCAGGCGCTCGCGAATTGCTGGGTCGCGCAGGATGAGGGCGGCTTCTACGCATTTAACGATGTGCACGCGCTGATCGCGTATAATGCCGCCGGCCGCGACGAGCATCAGCGCCGGATGCTCGCGAAACTCGAAAAATGCGCGGACGGCGTTCACACAAACGCAAACATCACGCGCGAGCTTGGATTGCCGCTTGCGCGCGCGATCGTTGCGTTGGCGTCCGGGCGTCATGCCGAGGCGGTCGAGCACTTGTTGCCGGTCCGCAGCCGGATGAACCGGATCGGTGGCAGTCACGCACAACGTGACCTGGTGCAGCTCACGTGCATCGAGGCGGCGTTACGATGCGGTAACGGCCGACTCGCGCGGGCGCTTGCGAGCGAACGCACGGAGCAGAAGCCGACGAGCCCCTTCAATTGGGAATTGACGGCGCGGGCGCTGGACGTCATCGGCAACGCGGCTGCGGCGAAACCCGTGCGCGAGCACGCCCTGCTTCGCCGCCGGGCGCAATTGCGCCGCAGCGCCGCCTGATCGGTGCCGGGTCGCAGATTCGCAGATTCGCAGATTCGTGGTTCGAGTTGGCGACAAAGCAAGAAAAGGAGACAGTCGTGATCGTGAACTTTATTTATCGAGGGCTGCCGACATCGGTGCTGCTGGCCGCGACGGCGTTCGTCCAGTACTACGCCATCCGTGCCTTCGTCTGAGGCTGGTGCCGGGTCGCGGATTCGGGGATCTACGCGACACCGCAAATCCCGGAATCCCCGACCCGGCACCAATTAGAGCGTTTTCAGTTCCGCGATTGCCGCTTCGAACCGGCGTCGCGCTGCAGCAATGAGCGGCCTGAGCGCCACTCCGTCCCCGCGAATCGCGGCTTCTTCCATCGCCGCCGCCACCGCTTCGAGTTTCGTTGCGCCCATGTTGGCGCTCGACCCGACGAGCGTATGCGCCGCGCGCCGCGCAAGCCCGAAATCGTCGTGGGCGAATGCAGCCTCGATTTCGCCGCAGGCCTGTTCCGCGCTGTGCTCAAAGGTCTCGATCAATCCGCGCGCGAGCACGGCGTCGCCACAGGTCACCTCGCGAAACCGCGTGACCGAGATCTCGCTACCCGGGAGCGGCCGGACCAGGGGCGCTTTCACGACATGACGCCCGGTGCGAGTGCCGATCGCCGGGGCATAGCGCTCGAGCACCGCCTCTAGACGGTCGCGTTCGAGCGGTTTTCCGAGGACGTCATCCATGCCCGCCGCACGGCAGGCCTCGACCTGTTCCTTCATCGCGCTCGCGGTCAGTCCGACGATCGGAATGCGAGCGCCGCCCGTGACTTCCGCGCGGATGCGGCGGGTCGCCTCCAGGCCGTCCATCACGGGCATCTGCACGTCCATGAGCACCAGGTCAACCCGGCGCTCGCGGAGCATCTCGAGAGCCTCGCCGCCATCGGCGGCGAGCACGACGTCGCATCCCGCCCGCTCGAGAAACAGCTGCGCCACGCGCTGATTGGTCGGGTTGTCCTCGACGAGGAGCACCGTGCGCCCACGCCGGTGGTGCTCCTCGACGATCACGTCGCGGGTCACGATCGCGCGGAGCCGCTGCGTGAACTCGAGCGCCGCATGGGAAAGCACGCGTTCCATCGTCGCGAGCAATTCCGCACGCCGCATCGGCTTCGACAGGTGGCCGGCGAACCCGAGCTCGCGCAGCTCCTGGCGGCTCGAGCGGTCGTCGATCGAGCTGTAGAGCACGAGCCGCAGCTCGGAGATCGCCGGAATCGCGCGGATGCGCCGCGCGAACTCCAGACCGTCGATGCCGGGCATGCGGTGATCGGTCAGCACAGCCTGGAACGGAGAGCCGCTTTCCGCGGCGCGCTCCAGGAGGCTCAGCCCTTCGATCGCGGTCCCCGCGGTTTCCACGTCGTAATCGGCGCCGCCGAGCAACTCGCCGATCACGCGACGGTTCGTGTCGTTGTCGTCGACGACGAGCACGCGCCGGCCCTCGGCGGTCGCAGCAGGCGCCGGTTCCTCGATTGGCTCGCGGGCGCAGGGCGGCAGGCGCGCCGTGAACCAGAACGTCGATCCCTGATCCGGCTTGCTCTGCACGCCGATGTCGCCGCTCATGAGTTCGGCGAGACGCTTGACGATCGAGAGCCCGAGACCGGTGCCACCGTACTGCCGCGCCGTCGAAGCATCGGCCTGCATGAACGGGCGAAACAGGCGCGGCAGGACTTCGGGCGCGAGGCCGATGCCCGTATCCCGCACGGAGAACCGGACGAGGTCCGCCACGGGCCCGCGTTCGCGCGCGACCTGGACGGCGACCTCGCCTTTCGCCGTGAACTTGATCGCGTTCGACACGAGATTCGCGAGCGCCTGGCGGATGCGACCCGGGTCGCCGAACACGCGCTCGGGAAGATCCGCCGAGACATCGACGATGAGCTCGATGCCTTTCGCCGCCGCCGTGACCGCGAGCGTCGTCGCGACCTCCTCGACGTGCGCGCGGAGATTCATCTCGATGCGCTCGAGTTCGAGCTTGCCGGCCTCGATCTTCGAGTAGTCCAGCAGGTCGTTGATCACGACGAGGAGCGCATCTGCGCTCGACTTGATGACGCCGGCGTACTCGCGCTGGCGGCGGTCGAGATCGGTGTCGAGCAGGAGCGTCGTCATGCCGATGATGCCGTTCATCGGCGTCCGGACTTCGTGACTCACATTGGAAAGAAACGCGCTGCGCGCCCGGCTTGCGGCATCGGCCTTCTCGCGCGCATCCACGAGCGACGTCCGCAGTTCTGCGATCTGTCGCTCAAGTTCCGCGATGCGCCGGTCGCGGGAGTCGGTCAACGTAGTATCCTGCGCACCGGAATTGCAGCCATGACCGCAGATTCTAGCTCACAGCAGCGCCTCCTGATCGTCGAAGACGACGTGCACATGGCGTACCTGCTCGGCTATCTCGCCGAGAAGGAACGCTTCGCCGTCGAAACCATCGCCGACGGCCGCAGGGCACGCGAACGCATCGACGCGGGCGACGCGGTCGACCTGGTCCTGCTCGACGTGATGCTGCCCTATGCGGACGGATTCGAATTGCTCGAGCAGCTCCGCGCGAGCACCGACTGGAAGAACGTGCCCGTCATCATCCTGACTTCGCGCACCCGGGAGCACGACGCGGTGCGGGCGCTCGATCTCGGCGCGGACGATTACCTGACGAAGCCTTTCAGCCCGGCGGAACTCGTCGCGCGCATCCGGCGGCGGATCGGGACGCGTACGTGAAGGGGTGCGTCCCCTTGATTGCGGCGGCCGCCGCCCTGTTCGCAGCACCGCCGGCGTTCGCCTGCGAAGCCGCACTCGAGGCCGCCGTCGCCGCCAAGCCGGACGACACCGACAGCCGCGACGCGCTCGCGCGCTCCTGTGCCCGCGACGGCCAGCCCGAGGCCGCACTCCTTCAATACGACGTCCTGCTTGCGCACGATGCCGGTAATGTGGACTGGCTCCTCGGGAAGTCGCAGGCGCTCATCGCCTTGCAGCGGCCCCGCGAGGCGTTGCCGCTCCTCGAGCGCGGACGCGAAGCCGCGCCCGCCTATGAGGATGTCTGGCGCCTGAATGCGGTGGCGCTCGAATCGGCCGGCGAATACGCGCGGGCCGAAAGCCTGCTCGCGGATGCCGCGAGCGCGTTTCCGCAATCTTCATGGCCCGCGGAACGGCGGCGGGCGCTCGCGGAGCGGCGTCTCATCGAGCGCGGCACGCGGCTCACGCTCGACGCGAGTTACGAGGATCTCTCCGGCGGCCGGCCCGCCTGGCGTGGCGCGACGGTCGGCATCGACCGGCGCCTCGACGCGGACCGGCGGCTGTTCGCGGGCCTGCATCTCGAAGAGCGATTCGATACGCGGGACGAACAGGTGGCGGTTGGCTACGCCGGCCGCCTGAACGGCGACTGGTCGTACGCCGTCAATGGCGACGTCGCGCCGGATGCCGACGTGCTCCCGGAATGGAGCCTCGCCTTCGAAACCGGCCGTGGGCTGGCCGGCGGGCGGAGCATCGGGTTCCGGGCCCGTCATGCCAGCTATTCGACGGCCGACGTCGATTCGGTGGCCGCCACGATTGAGCAATACCTGGACCGGTTCCGGGTCAGCTATACATTGAACGTCGCGAAGACGAGCGACATCGACGACCCGAGCTTCGCCCACCTGATACGCGTCGCGCACGACTACGGCCGCGACAGCCACGTGACGCTTGGGCTCGGCTTCGGCGAGGA
>DASWIQ010000131.1:0-8563 GCA_036397615.1 Steroidobacteraceae bacterium | reverse complement strand
TGCGCTGCAAAAAATGCTCAATACCCTCCGTATCATCGGCGGCGAATGGCGTGGCAGGCGTATCCGCTTCCCCGGGACCCGTGGCATACGCCCAACGCCTGACCGGGTTCGGGAAACGCTGTTCAACTGGCTGGCGCCGGTCATCGAGGGCAGCCGTTGCCTGGATCTTTTCGCCGGCAGCGGCGCCCTGGGCCTCGAAGCGCTTTCACGCGGGGCCGCGAAAGTCACCTTCGTGGAGCGCGAAAGGGAGTCCGTCGGGCGGCTGCGCGAGACGGTGGAGACGCTCGCGCCCGAACGTGCCACCGTCGTCCAGGCGGACGCCCTCGCCTGGCTTGCCGGCACGCCGGCGGCCCATGACATCGTCTTCCTCGATCCGCCGTTCGATTCGCAGCTGCTGGCCGATGCGATGCGGACACTCGAATCACGGGGCTGGCTCGCGTCCGGGGCCAGCATCTATATCGAGATGCCGGCAAAGCAGGGCACGCCGGACCTTCCTGAAGCCTGGTACGTCCACCGGTCCGGGCGCGCCGGGGCGGTCGGTTATCATCTCGCCCGGCGTCGGAACGGCGGAGAGCGAAAGTCGTGAATCCCAGGCGGAACGCAGTCTATCCGGGCACATTCGATCCGATCACGAATGGCCACCATGACCTGATCCGCCGCGCGGCGGGCATCTTCGATCGCGTCGTCATCGGCATCGCCGCAAATCCGGGCAAGACCCCGCTATTTTCGGTCGACGAACGGGTCGAGCTCTCGAGGCAGGTGCTCGCGGATCTCCCAAACGTCAGCGTCCTCGGCTATACGGGACTCACCGTCGATTTCGCGCGCGAGCAGGGCTGCGGGATCGTCATCCGGGGCCTGCGGGCCATGTCGGACTTCGAATTCGAGTTTCAGCTCGCGAACATGAGCCGCCACCTGGCGCGCGACATCGACTATGTGTTCCTGACGCCGCAGGAGCAGTTCACGTTCATTTCGTCGACGCTCGTGCGTGAGATCGCGCTCCTGGGCGGCGATGTCTCGGGATTCGTGCATCCCATCGTTGCTGCTGCGCTTCGTGGACGGAAGAAAGCCTAGTTCTGGCAGCGCGGGCACCAATAAGAGCTTCGCTGTCCCTGGGTGAATTGGCGGATCGGCGTCTTGCAGTTGCGGCAGGGCAGGCCGGCGCGCTCGTAGACGAAAAGCTTCTGACCGAAATACCCGGGCATGCCCGAAGCGTCGACGTAGTCGCGAAGCGTGGTCCCGCCGACGCCGATTGCTTCGGATAGCACGGCGCGGATCGCGGCGGCGAGCGCCGCCATGCGGGCCCTGCTCACCCGCCCGGCTGCGAGCCCCGGCCGGATACCGGAACGGAAGAGCGCCTCGCTCGCGTAAATGTTGCCGACGCCCGCAACGATGCGCGAGTCCATGATGAACGCCTTGATGGAGGAGCGCCGGCCGCGCGCGCGACGCCAGAGCTCATCGGCATCGAACTCGTCGGACAGGGGCTCGACCGCAAGACGGGCGAGGAGCGCGTGCTTTTCGGGCTTGCCTGCCGTGAAGAGCAGGCAGCCGAAGCGCCGCGGGTCGTTGAAGCGCAGGCAGCGCCCGGAATCCAGCACGAGGTCCACGTGGTCGTGTGCAAGCGGCGGCGACGTCGCGTCCATGACCCGGAGGCTCCCGGACATTCCGAGGTGCCAGATGAGAGTCCCGGCGTCGGTCGCGATCAGGAGGTACTTCGCACGCCGGCCGACGGCGCGGATTTCCGCGCCGCGGATTTTCGCGGGCAGGCTCCTGGGCACGCGCCAGCGCAGGCGCCACTCGCGCACGAGCAGCCGTTCGATGCGCCGGCCGACGAGCCAGGGCTCGATGCCCCGGCGCGTCGTTTCTACCTCGGGTAGCTCCGGCATTCCATGCGGCCCGCCCTCAGAAGCGGGTCATGAATTCGACGCCGTAGCGCCGCGGTTCGTTGATGAAGCCCGTCAGGTTGTTAAAGTCGATGCCGCCGACCGCCTCGATCTCGTCCGTGATGTTCCGGCCGTAGACCGCGATCTCCTGGTTTCCGTCGTTCCAGTTGTAACCGACGCGCAGTCCGCCCTCCAGAAGCTCCTTCCCTTCAAACTCCACCGATTCGTAGAGGAAGAAGTTGACTTCGCTGCGGTACGCCCAGTCCGTGTAGACGAAGAATTCGCCATTGGCGACCGGCATGCCCCAGCGCGCCGTCAGGTTTGCAATCACCTCGGGCGACTGCGGCAGTCGATTGCCGTCGATGCTGACCGTGGCCGGCACGAATGGCGGAAACGCAGGCGAGATCACCGGGTCGAGGAAGGTGCAGCCGCTGCCGCAAACCTGGACTCCGAGGTTCGGGTCGTCGATTTCGGTGTCGTTGTAGCTCGCGCCGATCGTGACGAGGAAGTTGTCGGTCAGATAGGCCTCGAAATCGAGCTCGACGCCCTGGCCGTCGGTCTGGTCCGCGTTGATGAGCGTATTGAAATTGGCCGCGCCGCCGACCGCCGTCAGCTGCTGGTCGTCCATCGTGTACTTGTAGACGGTGAAGCTGAGCCGGCCGCGGTCGTTGAACAGGCTCGTCTTGATGCCTGCCTCGAAGGAAAGGATTTCCTCCGAGTCCGCCACCGACACCGTGTTGCCGAAGAGGAGGCGACCCTGGATTGAAGGAGCCCTGAACCCCTGGGCGACGCGTGCGTAGATGTTGGTGTCGTCGTCAAGCGCCCAGGTGCCGCTCAGGTCCCAGCTCAGGTTGTCCTCGTCCGTTTTGACGGCGATGGGTCCGATCGGGCCCGCGCCGATCGGTGACAGGAAGCGCTCCGCGACGAAGTCCTTTTCATCCTTGGTGTAACGCACTCCCGCCCGTAACGTAAACGAATCGCCGATCTCGAACTCGCCGGAGCCGAATACGGCCCAGGCCTCGTTGTCCTGCTGCTGCTCCACGTCGCCGTTTCGCACGCCGTTTGCAAAGGTGTCGTAGTTGAAGCTGTCGATCGTCAGGTCTTCGTCGAAGTAGTAGACGCCCGCCTGCCAGTCGAATTTGCCCCAGTCGTTCGATTCCCACCGGAACTCCTGCGACAGCTGGCTGTGGTCGGGCAAGCCATCCGCAGATTCGGCGGGGAAGGGGATGAAGCCGGGGCCGAAATTGCCCGGGCCGAGGAATACCGCGCCGAAGCCGCCGTCGATGTCGCCACGGCTCAGGACTTCGACCGTCTCGTAGCCCGTGATCGAGTGCAGCGTCACGCGCCCGTATTCGTAGCTGATGCGCAGGCTGCCGCCGAGCGCGTCGAGGTCCTGGTCGTTGGCGCCGTCCAGGAACACCTGGTGCTCGTTGAATCCAGGGGCCAGGCCATTGCTTCCAAGTTCGAAAACGTTCGCGCGAAACATGCGCGCCGTTCCGTCGAGACTCCGCATGTGCACGTTGACCAGCGCACTGAGCGAATCGCCCGATTCGTAGAGGAACTGCAGGCGGCCCGCGACCTCGTCAAACCCTTCGAGCGCGTCGCCGTCGCCGGTAAAGACATTGTCGATCCAATCGTCCCGGTGCTGGTAGAAGCCGGAAAGGCGCATGGCCCAGTTGTCGCCGATCGGGCCGCCGACAGCGCCCTCGACGTTGATGGAACTGTGGGTGGCGTAGCTCGCCTGGACGTAGCCGCCGGTTTCGCGCGAGGGGCGCACGGAGTTGAACTTCAGGACACCCGCGGGCGTGTTCCGGCCGAAGAGCGTGCCCTGGGGCCCGCGAAACATCTCGACCATGTCGAGATCGAAGACCGGGAAGCCCTTGAGGATCGGATTCTCCTGCACGACGTCGTCGTAGACGAGCGACACCGGCTGGGAAGCGTTGAGGTCGAAATCGGTATTGCCGAGCCCGCGGATGTAGAAGCGCGGGAACGCGCGGCCGAATGACGATTCGATCAGGAGGCTCGGCAGGCGCGCGGACAGAAATCGGATGTCGTCGCCGCCGGAACCGAGAACATCGAGCTTCTCGTCGGTAAGCGTCGAGACCGCAACCGGCACGTCCTGGATGCTTTCCTCGCGGCGCTGCGCAGTCACGATGACGTCTTCGAGCGTCGCGCCGGACGCCGGAGCCTGCGCCCATGCTGCGGGCAACGGCAACGCCGCGGCAATCGCGGCAGCGAGATATGCGTTACGCATTCTTGATTCCCCCCTGTGGATGCGGGGGGATTCTAGCCGAGCGGCCGCCCGGGGGCCTACTTGATCTTCGATTCCTTGTACTTCACGTGCTTGCGCACGACCGGATCGAACTTGCTGACCTCCAGCTTCTCGGGATGCAGGCGCTTGTTCTTGGTCGTGGTATAGAAGTGCCCGGTGCCGGCGGTCGAAACGAGCTTGATCTTGTCGCGCATGGCGTAGTCCTCAGACGTGAGTGCCGGAGGCGCGCAGCTCGGCGACCACGGTTTCAAGGCCGCGCTTCTCGACTGTCCTCAGGCCGCGGGTCGAAAGGCGAAGTGTGACCCAGCGTCCCTCGCTCTCGAGCCAGAACCTCTGGGTGTGCAGATTCGGCAGAAAGCGGCGGCGCTTCTTGATGTTCGAATGGGAGACCTTGTTGCCGGTCCGCGGGCGCTTGCCGGTGATCTGACAGACTCGGGACATGTTCCTGACTCCAGAAGGGCCGCGTATTAGACCAGCAGCCCTTTGCACAGTCAAATCAGCGTGTTGCGCCTCACAAAAGACCTTTTTCCGCGAGGGAAGTGCAGCAGCCGTCGCCGATGATGAGGTGGTCGAGCAGGCGGATTTCGACGAGGGCAAGGGCGTCCCGGAGCCGCGTCGTGATGATTTCGTCGGCCTGGCTCGGTTCCGCGATCCCGGAGGGATGGTTGTGCGCAAGTATGACCGCGGTCGCGTTCCGGGCGAGCGCCTGTTTGACGACTTCTCTCGGGTGGACGCTCGCGCCGTCGACCGTGCCGCGGAACAGTTCCTCGCAGCTGGTGAGCCGGTGGCGGCTGTCGAGGAACAGGCAGCAGAATACCTCGTGCTCGAGGTCCCGTAGGCGCGCGATCAGGTAATCCCGGGCCGCGCGCGGGCTCGCGAGGACCGGACCCGTCTGGAGCCGCTCCAGATGATGCCGCCGGACAATTTCCAACGCAGCCTGCAACTCGGCCCATCGCGCGGGTCCGACGCCCGACTGGCCGCAGAGCGCGTTGCGTCCCGCCGTCAGCAGGCTGCGAAGCGAGCCGAAACGTACGAGCAGAGATCGCGCGAGGTCGAGCGCATTCATGCCGCTCGTGCCGTGGCGCAGCCAGATCGCGAGCAGCTCCGCTTCCGAGAGGGCGCCCGAGCCGAGCGCGAGCAGCTTTTCACGCGGCCTCTCGGCCGGCGGCCAGTCCCGAATGTGCATGGGCGAAGTTTGCGGGCCGGGCTTCCGGAAGGAATGTCGCAAATCGCGCCGGTACTGGGATAATCGCAGCGTGAGAAAACTCCAGGTCCGCATCCTCGACCCACGCGTCGGCCGCGAGATCGCATTGCCGAAGCGCGCGACCTCCGGTTCGGCCGGGCTCGACCTGCGCGCATGCCTTGATGGACCGATCGTCCTGGAACCCGGCCAGACGCACCTCGTGCCGACCGGCATTGCGATCCATCTGGAGGATTCCGGTCTTGCCGCGGTTCTGTTGCCGCGCTCGGGACTCGGGCACAAGCACGGCATCGTGCTCGGCAACCTGGTGGGCCTGATCGACTCGGACTACCAGGGGCAGGTGATGGTCTCGATCTGGAATCGCAGCGACCATCCGTTCACGATTGCGCCCGGCGACCGGATCGCGCAGATGATCGTCGTCCCTGTCGTGCAGGTGGAGTTCGACGTCGTGGCGGAGTTCGAGGAGTCGCCCCGCGGGGCAGGCGGATTCGGCAGTACGGGCTAGCGCGGTCTGATCGCCCGCAGTTCCTCATAGCGCTTGATGTCCGCCTCGAAGTTCAGGCGGATGCTCTCGCGTTCCTCGCGGCGCTTCACGAGGTTTGCCTCCTGCGTCACGATGTCGCTCGAGGATCTTTCGAGGTCCGCTGCGATTTCATCGGGCAATGCGGGGGCGTCGGCAGCCTTATTGATGGGCGCATAGCGAGCGGCCTGGCGCTCGATCTGCGCGCGCTGCGCGCGCAGGTTCGAGAGCGACTGTTCCTGGATCGTGAGCTGCGCATCCACGAGCTCGAGCCGGTTGTCCCGGAGGACCTCGAGTTCCTTGACCGACTGGTAGGTCTGGAGCAGCACGCGGTCGCGCAGCTTGCGCTTCTGCTCGTCGCGCGCCGCCTTGTCGGCCGCCGCCTTGGCCGCGGCCTCCTCCGGCGTGATCGTGCCTTCCTCGCGGCCGACCGGCACGCCCTGGCGATTCAGGACGTCGCGATCCTGCTCGGCGTATTCGGCTGGCACGCTGTCGCCGTAGTGAACCTGGCCGTTCTTGTCGACCCAGCGATAGAGCTTTTTCTGCTTGTCGGATTGCGCGTCGGCTGCGCCAGCCACGAGCGCGAGCAGGACGGCGGGAAGCAGGGCCTTAGACCACCAGCGGCTCATCCGGGGCACCTCTGTCGGCATTATTCTCGGTTCCATCCCCGGGTGTCGACCGTAACTGCATCACGTTTCGCTATCGACACAGAAGCTCCTGCGGTGGTTCCGGAGCGAGGCCAGCTCTTCGCTCTGCTCCCCGGCTTCCAGGTACTCGATCAGGTGATCGAGCGTGATGATCCGTATCACGGGGATGCTGAATGCGGCCTGAATTTCCTGCACCGCCGAGAGCTGGCCCTGGCCGCGCTCCTGCCGGTCTAGCGCGAGGACGACCCCGGCCGGAATCGCTCCCGCGGCGCGGATCAAGGCGACGGATTCGCGCACGGCAGTGCCGGCCGTGAGGACGTCGTCGACGATCAGGACGCGGCCCTCGAGCGGAGCGCCGACCAGCGTGCCTCCTTCGCCGTGCTGCTTCGTCTCCTTGCGGTTGTAGGCGATCGGCACATTCCGCCGATGATGCTCGGCAAAGGCGACCGCCGTCGCCGTTGCAAGCGGAATGCCCTTGTAAGCAGGCCCGAAGAACATGTCGAAGGACGTTCCCGCATCGACGATCGCCTGGGCATAGCAGGCGCCGAGCCGCGCCAGCGAGCCGCCGTCGTTGATGAGGCCCGCATTGAAGAAATAGGGACTCGTTCGGCCGGACTTCAGCGTGAAGTCCCCGAATCGAAGCACCTGCTTCGCGAGGATCATCTCGATGAATTCTTTCTGGTGTGAACGCATGCAGGTTTCTCGCGCCAATGCGTATCATTGCGGGACAGCCGCGAGTCCAGCATGCGCATCCTCACACTCAACTGCAACGGTGTCCGCTCCGCGGCCGCGAAAGGCCTGTTCCGGTGGCTGCCGGCACAGAACGCTGACGTCGTCTGCCTCCAGGAAACGAAGGCCCAGGAACACCAGCTCGGGGATGAGGCATTTCGCCCCGCCGGTTACCACTGCCGCTATTTCGACGCCGAGCGCAAGGGATACAGCGGCGTCGCCGTCTATTCGAAGCGCAAGCCCGATCGCGTGATCGCGGGATTCGGCGTGCCGGAGTTCGACCGCGAAGGCCGCTACCTGGAATTCCAGTTCGGACGGCTCTCGCTGGTCTCGATGTACCTTCCGTCAGGTTCGGCGGGCCCGGAGCGGCAGGCATCGAAGTACCGCTTCCTCGAAGCTTTCCTGCCGTACCTGAAGAAGCTCGGCCGGCGCGACCGCGACTACGTTCTCTGCGGCGACATCAATATCGCACACCGCGAGATCGACCTGAAGAACTGGAAATCAAACCAGAAGAATTCCGGCTTCCTCCCGGAGGAGCGCGCCTGGCTCGATCGCGTCTTCGGCGAGCTCGAGTGGGTCGACGCATTCCGCGAGGTGGACCCGCGGGCCGAGCAGTACACCTGGTGGTCGAATCGCGGCCAGGCGCGCGCGAAGAACGTCGGCTGGCGCATCGACTACCAGATCGCGAGCAAATCGCTCGCCGGTCTTGCGCGCGCGGCGTCCATCTACCGCGATTCATGGTTCTCGGATCACGCACCGCTCACGATGGATTACGACATTTGACCGCGGAGAAGCGCGGCTGGGTCGAGGCGCTCCGGGTCTATGCGCAGCGCCCGGTGCTTTCGATGCTGTTCCTCGGATTCTCCGCGGGGCTCCCGTTCTATCTCGTGTTCCAGACGCTCTCGGCCTGGCTCCGGCAGGAAGGAATCGAGCGTGCAACGATCGGCATGCTGGCCTGGGTCGGGCTGACCTACTCGATCAAGTTCCTGTGGTCGCCGATCGTCGACCGTTTCCGCATACCGCTCCTGTTCGGCTGGCTCGGCCGCCGGCGGAGCTGGATGCTGTTCGCGCAGGTCGGCATCGCCGCGGGGATCGCGAATCTCGCCACGAGCGACCCTGCGACGGGCGTGTTTCAGATCGCGATCGGCGCGTTGTTCCTCGCTTTCTGCTCCGCGACGCAGGACATCGCGATCGATGCCTGGCGCATCGAGTCCGTTTCGGTCGACCTACAGGGCGCGATGGCGGCCGCCTACCAGATCGGCTATCGGGCGGCGCTCATCACGGGCGGCGCGGGCGCACTCGGCATCGCGCAAG
>DASWIQ010000130.1:0-1633 GCA_036397615.1 Steroidobacteraceae bacterium | reverse complement strand
ACGCGGACGCTCTCGGAATCGGCCGAGATGTGGCACCTGCGGGCGCCGCCGCTGGACGACCTGGCGCTCGCCGGGCGGTCTCACCTCGAGATGTCGGCCGAGCTGCTCTCCGGCGCGCTGGCGTTGCAGGACTACGCCGCGCGGTACTGGCTGAATGACGGCCGGCCGCCCGGCTGGATCGAGCATCCGTCGAGCTTCAAGACGGCTGAGGATCGGGCGCGGTTCATGGCGGCGCTCAAGCGCGCACACTCGGGCCGCAACCGGCACTCGCTCGGCGTGCTCGAATGGGGCATGAAGTTCAAGGATGTCGGCGCCACGAACGAGAGCAGCCAGTTCCTCGAGACGATGAAGGAGAAGGACGTCGCGCTCACGCGGCTGTGGAACGTGCCGCCGCACAAGGTGGGGATCCTGGACCGCGCGACGTTCTCGAACATCGAGCAGCAGTCGATCGAATTCGTCCGCGACACGCTCGGCGCCTGGCTCGTCGTGTGGCAGCAATCGATCAAGGTCAACCTGATCGGCAACCGGCGGGACGCGCGGCTCTACTGCGAATTCGACCTGACCGATCTCTTGCGCGGTGACTTGCAGTCTCGCTTCGCGGCCTACAACCAGGCGCGGACCGGCGGCTGGATGTCGATCAACGATATCCGGCGGCGCGAGCGGATGTCGCCGATCGAAAACGGCGACACGTACCTCGAGCCCTTGAACATGCGGCGCGTCGGCGAGCCCGGGCCGGCGCGGATCATCACGCCCGAGCAGGACCGCGCGGAGCCGCCGGAGAACGGGGCGGTCCCGCCGGCAAACGGTAATGGCGCCAGGCGCCCGAACGGACGAGGACACCATGCGTGATTACCCACACGTCTACCGCTACGTGATGTCGCTGCCGTGGGCGATGACCGAGCGGATGCTGCTCGTCATGCTCGACGTGATCACGGCGCGGATCAACTATCCGCGTCCGCCCGAGGAGATCGCCGCGCGCATCGCGGCCCGGCAGATGGCGCAGACGCCGCGCGAGATCGCGGCCGTGCCGACCCAGATCGCGGTGATCCCGATCCACGGCGTGATCGCGCACCGGGCAAGCCAGTTCAACGACGTGTCGCAGTCCGGGACGAGTGTCGAGCGCGTCAGCGCGGGCCTGGCCGCGGCGGTGGACGACCCGAATGTTGGCGGCGTGCTGCTCGAGATCGATTCCGAGGGCGGCGCTGTCTCGGGCGTGCCGGAGCTTGCCGGCGAGATCGCGGCGGCAGCGCGGCGGAAGCCCGTGCACGCGATCGCGAACACCATGGCCGCGTCGGCGGCGTTCTGGCTGGGCGCGCAGGCCGGGCGGTTCAGCATGACGCCGAGCGCGGAGGTTGGCTCGGTCGGCGTCTTCGCGGCACATGCCGATCTTTCCGGCCAGCTCGAAATGAACGGCGTCCGCATGACGCTGATCTCCGCGGGGCGCTTCAAGACCGAGGGCCATCCGTTCGGGCCTCTTGGGGATGAGGCGCTTGCGGCGCTGCAGACGCGCGTTGATGCCGTGCACGACATGTTCATCCGCGATCTCGCCCGCGGTCGCCGCGTCGCGGAGAGCGCCGTACGCGAGAGCTTCGGCGAGGGCCGGCTCATGATGCCGCAGGCCGCGCTCGACGCC
>DASWIQ010000129.1:0-6312 GCA_036397615.1 Steroidobacteraceae bacterium | reverse complement strand
TACCTAGTGGATCGGCAGGCGCTCGATGCGCGCCGGCCCGCCGCCGCGGCTCTTCAGGATTTCGACGTCGAGGCCGTAGTCCCGTGCCATGAGCGCAAGCCGGAGCGCGGCCGGCGAGCATTCGGCGCGATGTGCGGAGGGCCGCAACAGGAAACCGGGAGTGCATCCTTCTTCCGCAGCCAGCTTCAGGCGGCGCAAGGCTTGATCGCCGGCCGCGCCAATCCAGCCGAGGACGGCCGCGCAGACGCCGGAGCGCAAGGCCTGTTCCATCGCCCACAGCATGTCGAGACCGGCGCGCGGACGGATCACCAGCATGCGCGCGGGATCGAGTCCCGCATCGGCGAGCGCCGGCGCATAAGGCAGATGCGGCGGAGCGAGCCAGGCGATCCAGCGCGGCTCCCCGGGCGTTGCGGTGGCGAGCATGCGGAGCGCCGGCAACAGCAGGCGGATTTCGCCGACGCCCGCGGTGGGCACCAGGAGTTCGATCAACGTGGACAAGGGCCAACCGCCGCCCGGCAGGCGCGCATCGAGATGGCGAAAGCCGGTCGAAACGGTCCGCGGCTCAGCACCAGAGCTGCCGCGCCAGAGCGCAGGGTGACGCAGCAATTCCGCGAGCGCGTCGCTCACTGCACGGCGTCCGGCCGGCCGCGCCTCAGGACGCCGACCACCACGCCCTCGATCGTCATCGACTGTTTTCGAAGATCGACGCGAATCGGTTCGAACTCCGGGTTCTCCGGCAAGAGCCAGACCACCGAGCCTTCCTGGCGATAGCGCTTGACCGTCACCTCGTTCTCGAGCCGCGCGACGATGATCTGCCGATTGCGGACGTCGGGGGACCGGTGCACCGCGACCAGGTCGCCGTCGAGGATGCCGACATCGCGCATGCTCATGCCGCTGACCCGCAGCAGATAATGCGGGCGCGGACTGAACAGCGCCGGATCGATCTGGAAGCGGCCTTCGATGTGCTCCTCGGCCAGGATCGGGCGGCCGGCGGCCACCCGGCCGATGAGCGGCAGACCGAACTGTTCGCGGAGAGCGTCCTTCAGCACGATGCCGCGCGCGCTGCCTGCGATCAGCGCGAGCACGCCCTTGCGTTGCAGTGCGCGCAGGTGCTCCTCGGCGGCGTTCGCGGAGCGGAAACCGAGCGCCTCCGCGATTTCCGCGCGGGTCGGCGGCAGGCCGTTGGCGGCGATCGCGTCCTGAATGAATTCGAGGATCTGGCGTTGGCGCGGCGTGAGATCTGTCATGCTCCACCTGTATGAATACCCAGTAGGTGTGATTATATACAGGCCAGGCCTTCTGGCAAGTGCCCGCGGCAAAACTTGCTGCGGCTCACCACCTGACCCTGCGATCACTACCGCGAAGCGCGCACGTGCGCGGCGGGCATCGCGCCGGGTGCGCGCGCGGCGCACGGCCGGGACCGGCGAGCGAGCGAATAAAGATCGACTGAGCGAGCGAGTCGCGTCCCGGCCGCGTGCCTCGCGCAAAATGCGCAACGCGAAACGTGAGTGTTTGTCCGACACTGACTCCGAACTCGCTGTCGCCGGGCGGCGACATGCGCCGAACGTGCTTTCACCCATCGCGCTGATACGTTACGATCCGCATCGCCACCGCGCGGACAGGAAGGACCGCCGGCGCCGTGCATCCGCGCAAGCGGCTTGTAACGTTCCATGCAACCTTGTGGAGAAAAATCTCATGACCAACATCCTGAAGGTGGGCGTCGCTGCCGCCGTTATCGCCCTGGGCGCCGGCTGCACCGATCTGAAGCCCTTGCAGGCGGAAGTCGACTCGCTCAAGTCGCAGGTCTCCAAGCTGTCGGGTGACCTCGACGGCGTGAAGACTTCAGCGGACGGCGCAAGCCGCGCCGCGGCCGCCGCGCAGCAGGCTGCCACCTCGGCGCAGAACACGGCCAATCAGGCTGCGTCTGCGGCGCAGGCCGCGCAGCAGTGCTGCGACGCGAACAGCGAGAAGCTCAATCGCATGTTCGAAAAGTCGATGTCGAAGTAATCGACGTCGTACGCCAACAGAAAGGCCCCGCGGTGGCGACACCGCGGGGCTTTCGCTTTTTCAGGGTGTGGATCTCGAGGCTTGCGGCGCCGCGGCGACACGCGAACCCACAACCGAAACCGGCGTCGGCATGCCACGGGCCTCGCGCCAGGTGCGCTCGGCACCGATCCAGTCGATCGCGAGCGGCTTCGCGCGAGTCGCCTCCACGATCAGTCGCGTGAGATCGGTGAGCGACAGCGGCTCGACCGCGTCTTCCTTCAGCGGCGGATGGACCTCGATGAGAAGCTCGCCCTCGTGCCAGCCCCACTTGTAGGGCTGGTTGACGATCATCACCGGCGTATTCACCGACACCATTCCGTAAAGGGTCTCGATGTCTTCCGGATAAAGACGCATGCATCCGGACGTCACCTGCATGCCGACACCCGCGGGACGATTGGTGCCGTGGATCAGGTAGGCGCCGCCCGGAATCCCCAGCCGCATCTTGTACCGGCCGAGCGGGTTGTCAGGGCCGGGAGGCACGACGGGAGGCAGGATGTCACCGCGCTTCGCGTGGTCATCCCGCACGGACTGCGGCGGGATCCAGCTCGGATCCTTCTCCTTCGCCACGATGCGAGTGCTGCCGAGCGGCGTGTTCCAGTCCATCTTGCCGATGCTGACCGGAAAGCTCCAGACGACGGACGGTTGTCCCGGCATGGCCGGCGGATACCAGTAGAGCCGGTGCTCCGGCAGGTTGACGACGATCCCGGCGCGCGGCGCCCGTGGCAGCAGACGCTGCTTCGGCACGGTCACGAGCGTGCCGGCCCCCGGCAGCCAGGGGTCGATGCCCGGGTTCGCGTTCGTGATTTCCTCGTAGCCGACGCCGTGACGGCGGGCGATATCGAGCAAGGTGTCGCTCGCCTCCGCCTGGGCCGTGACCGCGACGCCGATGACGTCGCTGTCGTCAGCGGGCAGCGCAAATTGTTCGGCCTGCGCCGGGAACGCGGCCGCGACCGACAGCATCAGCAGTGACGCCTGAAATCCTGGACGCCGATTGCGCATGCGCGTAGGGACCATCCTGTCCACCGCCCGATCCCGCTTCAATAGCGTATCAGCGCGGAACCCCATGTAAAGCCGCCGCCGAATGTTTCGAGCAGCAGCAACTGGCCGCGATGGATACGCCCGTCCCGGACCGCCGTGTCCCAGGCGAGCGGGATCGACGCCGCGGACGTATTGCCGTGATCCTGCACGGTGACGACGACCTTCTCCATCGGCAGCCCGAGCTTGTCGGCCGCCGACTGGATGATGCGGAGATTCGCCTGGTGCGGAATCAGCCAGTCGATCTCGCTGCGCTCGACGCCGTTCTTCGCGAGCGTCTCGTCAACCAGCTTCGAAAGCGTGCGCACGGCGACCTTGAACACTTCATTGCCGAGCATCTTGAGGCCGTCGGTCGAGTTGTTGCGGAGTTTGTCGAAGCCGCTTGAGACGCCATACGGGAAGAACAGCAGGTCCTTGTACTTTCCGTCGGAATGCAGGTGCGTGCCGATGATGCCCGGCTCGTCCGCCGGCGTGAGCACGACCGCGCCCGCGCCGTCGCCGAACAGCACGCAGGTGGCGCGGTCGGTCCAGTCGACGAAGCGCGACAGGCACTCGACGCCGACCACCAAGGCGCATTTCGCCTCGCCGAGCCGGACGTACTTGTCGGCGATCGACAGCGCGTAGACGAATCCGCTGCAAGCGGTCTCGAGCGAGAACGCCGGGCAGCCGTGGATACCCAGCCTATCCTGGAGGAGCGTCCCGGTATTCGGGAAAATGAGATCGGGCGTGGTCGTTCCGACGACGATGAAGTCCACATCGGCCGGCGTCAGCCCCGCCGCTTTGAGCGCGCGCCGCGCCGCATGCTCCGCCAGCGAGGAACTGGTTTCGTCGGGTCCCGCGATGTGGCGCCGCTCGATGCCGGTGCGCGTGCGGATCCACTCGTCCGTCGTGTCGATGCGCGACTCGAGGTCCTTGTTCGTGACGACCAGCTCCGGCAGGTAACTGCCGGTTCCGGCGACGCGCGAGTAACGCATCATCGATCAGCCGATCGTAGCGCCCGTGGCGCCGGGCTCATTCCTGCCCGGCGTCCTCGACCGGGACGTCGATCACTTTGCGCCCGCGATAGAAGCCGTCACGGCTCACGCGATGGCGCAGGTGGGTCTCGCCCGTCGTCGGGTCTTTCGACAGCGCCGGCTTCGTGAGACGGTCGTGCGAACGATGCATGCCGCGTTTCGACGGCGTCTTGCGGCTTTTCTGTACGGCCATGGAAATTCATCTCCGCTTCAATGTTTCAGCAAATCCTTCAGTCCCGCGAACGGCCGGCGCATCTCCGGCGGCTCTTCGCCTGCCGATGCAACGGCAGTTTCTGCCGGCAGCTCACAGGCCTCGCCCGGCGCATGCTGCGCGATCAACGGCAGCGACAACAGCAGTTCGTCCTCTACGAGCGCAGCCAGATCGAACTTTTGCGGATCGCCGCCGATCGCTTCGTAGTCCGGCGGCAGCTCCGGGGTCTCTTCCGGCGCGAACACCAGACGCGCGGCCGATACCAACTTGCGGCGGACCGGCCCCAGGCAACGCTGGCAGGTCAGCACGACACCGGCCTCCACCTTCAGGGCGGCCGCCGGCAACCCATCGTGCAGACGAAACTCGGCTCGCACCGCGGCCGAACCTGCGGGCTCCGCCAACCGGTCACGCAATCGCGCGAAGCCGGCGATCGGAAAATGCCTCTCGATCACCGCCCCGCTCCGCGCCAGGCCCTGCGCATCGAGCGGCCGGTCCGGAGGCGTTGACATGGGGGCGGTATGATAGAGAGCAGCGTCGGGGGTGTCAAAGAAGTCGCGGCGCAAACCCTTGTTTTTTAAGCACTGACTGCAAATGAAACCGCGCCTGTATCTCGCGTCGGCCTCCTCGTATCGTGCGGCCCTTCTCGCGCGCCTCGGCGTCGAATTCGCGACCGAAGTGCCGGGCATCGACGAGGCGCCCGTTCCCGGAGAGACACCGCGGGAGCAAGCGCTGCGGCTTGCGCGAGCCAAAGCGGCCGCCGTCTCGGCGCGAGTCCCCGAGGCCTGGGTACTCGGTTCCGACCAGGTCGCCGTCTGCGCCGGGCGCATCC
Organism: Steroidobacteraceae bacterium; assembly: GCA_036397615.1. GTDB lineage: Bacteria > Pseudomonadota > Gammaproteobacteria > Steroidobacterales > Steroidobacteraceae > SCUD01. The sequence continues at coordinate 1,178 of DASWIQ010000129.1, read as the reverse complement.
ACGAGAAGCCGGGCGACGCCCTTCGTTGCCGCGAACAGCTGCGCGCGAGCAGCGGGCAGACCGTCGAGTTCCATACGGCCGTCGTGCTCCAGCGCCGTCGGCCGCAGGCGATCCACGAGCATGTCGATTTCACGCTCGTCCATTTTCGCGCGCTTGCCGAGAACGAGATCGCGCGTTACGTCGCAATCGACCGGCCGTTCGATTGCGCCGGCGGATTCCGCAGCGAGGGTCTCGGAGCCACGCTGCTGCAGTCGATCGAGACGCGCGATCCCGCGTCCCTCATCGGCCTCCCCCTCATCTGGGTCGCACAGGCACTTCGGGAAGCGGGGCTCGACCCGCTCGCGCGCGCTCAGCCCTGAGCGCGAGGCGCCTCGCGAAGCCGGTCGAGGACGGACGCGAGATCGGCGGGCAACGGCGCCTCGATGCGGAATGCCTCGCCGCCTTCCGGCCAGACGAACGAGATCGACGCGGCATGCAGGAACATGCGTCGAAGTCCGAGCGCCCGCAGCTGCGCATTGCACGCGCGGTCGCCGTATTTTTCATCGCCCGCGACCGGATGACCCGCAAAAGCCGCGTGGACGCGAATCTGGTGCGTGCGCCCCGTGTGGATCGCGACGTCCATTCGCGTCGCGACGTCGCGGAAATGCTCTCGTGGATTGAAGACCGACACTGCGATCTTGCCCGCCCGATGCACGCGCACGACACGTTCGCCGCCCTGGCGCGAATTCGTGAGGACCGGCGCGTCGATCGTCTTGCGTCCGAGATGCCACCGGCCCGCGACAAGCGTCGAATAGTGCTTCTCGACGGTTCCTTCGCGGAGCATCGCATGCAGCGCCCGCAAGGCACCGCGCGTTCGGGCGACCAGCAGGCAGCCGCTCGTATCCCGATCGAGCCGGTGCGCAAGCTCGAGGGACTCGGTCGGCCGAAGTGCGCGGAGCGCCTCGATCGCGCCGAAAGCGAGGCCCGAACCGCCGTGCACCGCGAGTCCCGCGGGCTTGTTCAGCACGAGGAGGCGCGCGTCTTCGTGCAGGATCGCGTCGCGGACCGTGGCGAGCAGTGCGTCCGGGACCCGCCGCGCGCCGGCCGGCGCTTGCGGCAGATCGCGCACCGGCGGCAGCCGCACTTCATCGTCGGCCGCCAGCCGATATTCCGCGTGTTTACGCTTGCCGTTGACCCGA
>DASWIQ010000128.1:0-2359 GCA_036397615.1 Steroidobacteraceae bacterium | reverse complement strand
CACGGCCCTCGGGAGCGCGCCGTTTCCGATGGCGGCCTGCGAGCGCCGCGTCACCGGCCGCGTCACGCTCCAGGTCGAGACGGATGCCGACGGCCGGGTGCTCGAGGCGCGAATTCTGAACGCCGAGCCCACGGGACTTTTCGACGAATCTGCGCTTGCCGTCGCGCGCGCATCGCGGCTCTCTCCCGCTTACCGCGACGGCCAGCCGATCCCGGCGACCGCGCTCCTGACCCTGTTTTTCGATCCCGAAAAGGCGACCTGCCCGAACATCCGCTCGCCCGATCGCGAGCCGCCGCCGCGGTACCGCCCAGAGCCTCGGGTGACCCGGCACGATGAACAGCCCACCCGCCGCGCCGACCGGTTGGCCACCCTGCCCGGCGGCGGCGGCCAACCGATACCATGAGCGCTTCGCCGCCCCCGGCGGCCCTGAGGAATCACTGGAGTTCTCGATGAAGCTCGTTCCGATTGCGGCGCTCGCCGCGCTCGCGGCCTTGCCGGCTGCCGCCGAAGAAGGCATGTGGACCTTCGACAATCCGCCGCGCGCCGCCATTGCCGAGAAATACGGCGTCACGCTCGATTCCGCGTGGCTCGACCGGGTGCGCGAGGCGACCGTCAGGCTGGAGACCGGTTGCACCGGCTCCTTCATTTCCGCCGACGGCCTGATCCTCACCAATCACCATTGCGCCGAAGACTGCGTCGCGCAGCGCTCGTCCGAGGGCAATGATCTCGTGGCCAGCGGCTTCCTCGCCGGCTCCCGGGAACAGGAACTGAAGTGCGAGGAAGACGCGGTCTCGGTGCTGGTCAGCACCGAGGACGTGACCGCGAAGGTCGCGGCCGCGATCAAGGGCCTGGAACCCGAAGGCGTCGTCGAAGCGCGCCGTGCCGAGCTCACGAGGCTCGAGCAGGCCTGCGAGGAGTCCTCCGCGAAATCGAAGGGCGGCCCACTCAAGTGCGAGCGCGTGTCGCTCTACCAGGGCGGCCAGTTCTGGCTCTACAAGTACCGCCGCTACGAGGACGTGCGCCTCGTATTCGCCCCGGAACGCGACATCGCCGCCTTCGGCGGCGACCCGGACAATTTCCAGTTCCCGCGCTGGTGCCTCGACATGTCGATCCTCCGTGCCTACGAGGACGGAAAACCGGCGAAGACGCCAAATCACCTGCGCTTCGACTGGGACGGCGCGGAGCCCGGCGACGCCGTGTTCGTCTCCGGACACCCCGGAAACACTGACCGGCTGCTGACCGTCTCGCAACTCGAGTTGCAGCGCGACACGTTCATGCCGTTCTGGCTCATGCGCTTCGCCGAGCTGCGCGGTCGCCTGATCCAGTATTCGAAGACCGGCGAGGAGCCGCGCCGCACCGCCGAGGCCTACCTGAACCTGGTCGAGAACTCGATCAAGGTGCGCCGCAAGCAATTCGACGCCCTGCTCGATCCGGCGCTGCTCGAGAACGCCGCCGAAAAGGAGAAAGCATTGAGCGACGCGGTCGCGGCCGGTCCCTCGCTCGCCTCCGCGGCGGGCGCATGGAAGGAAATCGACGCGGCCCAGGACGTCTGGCGCAATTTCCTCGTGCCGCACACCTTCATCGAGGGCGGTGCGGCGTTCAACAGCGTGCTGTTCGGGCACGCGCGCACACTCGTGCGCGCGGCGGCCGAGCGCGCGAAGCCGAACGAGACGCGCCTGCCTGAATTCACGGAAGCGCGGTTGCCCGCGGTCGCGCAGGGCCTCGGCGCCGATGCGCCGATCTATCCGGACTTCGAGAGCCTCAGGCTATCCTTTGGCCTCGAGCGCATGCGCGAATGGCTGGGACCCGACTATCCTCTTGTGCGCGAGGTATTCGGCAACGACTCTCCCGATTCGCTGGCGACGCGTCTCGTCCGTGAGAGCACGCTCGCGGATCCCGCCGCGCGCATGGCCCTCTACGAGGGCGGGCAGGCTGCGATCGACGCGAGCAAGGATCCGATGATCCGCCTCGCGGCGGCGGTCGACCCGGAGGCGCGGGCGCTCCGCAAGCAGATCGAGGAGCAGGTCGAAGGGCCGGTGCAGCACGGCCAGGAAGAGATCGCCAAGGCGCGTTTCGCAGCCTACGGCACGAGCATCTACCCGGATGCGACCTTCACGCTCCGCCTCTCCTATGGCGGAATGAAGGGCTGGGTCGAGAAGGGCCAGGACGTGCGACCCTGGACCGAGCTTTCGCGCGCCTTCGAGCGCGCAACCGGCGAGCCGCCGTTCAAGATCCCGGAGCGCTGGATGGCGGCGAAAGACAGCCTCGACCTGTCGACGCGCGTGAACTTCACGACGGACAACGACATCGTCGGGGGCAATTCAGGCAGCCCGATGCTGAACGCCAAAGGCGAGATCGT
>DASWIQ010000127.1:0-15838 GCA_036397615.1 Steroidobacteraceae bacterium | reverse complement strand
CGTAGTCCTTGAACTTCTCGACGGCGTAGAACACGTCGCCGTTCGTTCCTACGTAGCCGTAGCCGCGCTTCACGAGTCGGTCGATCATGTCGACGATTTCGGGCAGGTAGCCGGTCGCGCGCGGTTCGTGATCGGGCTTCTCGATGCCAAGCGCGGCGAAATCCTCGTTCATCGACGCGATGAAGCGGGCCGTCAGCGCTTCGTACGATTCGTTGCGCTCGCGCGCCCGGTCGATGATCTTGTCGTCGATATCCGTGATGTTCCGGACGTAGGTGACCTGGTTGCCGCCCGCCCGCAGCCAGCGCCGGACCACGTCGAATGCCAGCTGCGAGCGCGCATGCCCGACGTGGATGTGGTCATAGACCGTGATGCCGCAGACGTACATCCGCACCTGCCCCGGCATGAGAGGCACGAACGGCTCCTTGCGGCCGGTGAGCGAATTGTGGATCCGGAGCACGATCCTAGGCCCCCTTCGTGCGCGCCGCGCCCGCGAGCCGATCGCGCACGAGTGCCGCGGGGATAGCCGCCAGGAGCGCGGCGAGCTCCGGCCCGTCATGGCGTCCGGTGAGCGCGAATCGCAGCGGCATGTAAAGCGACGCGCCCTTGCGACCCGTCCGCGCCTTCAGCCGATCGGCGAGCGCGCGAAGGTCCGCGCCGGTTTCGGCAAACGAAGCGAGCGCGGCGTCGAAGAATGCCGGCCCCGCTTCCGCGATCGCATCTCTCGCGTCGGGCGCCAGCGGCGGGAGTTCTCCCGAGAGCACCGCGACCCACTCGCGCGCGTCGCGGGGCAGCAGGACATTGCCCTGAAGAAGGCCTGCGGCCGCGCGGCGCAGCGAGTCGGGCCAGTTCGCCGGAAATTCCGGCGCGAGCCACGCAGCCGCGCCCTCCAAGTCGAGTCGCCGCACGGCCTCGCGCTGCCAGTGATCGAGTTGAAGCGCGTCGAAATGCGCAGGCGCCCGCCCCAGCCGGTCCGCGTGGAAATTCCGCGCGAAATCGGCCGGCTCGATCCATGCGTCCGGCGCGCCGTGATGGCCGAGCCGCAACAGGTAATTGCCGATCGCGGATGCGAGATACCCCTGCCTGCGCAACTCGCCGACGGTGACGCTGCCGCGCCGCTTGGACTGCGGAGCGCCGCCGGCATCGAGAAGGAGCGGCAGGTGGCCGTAGCGCGGCGCCGTGAGGCCGAGCGCGCGCAGGACGAGCAGCTGGCGCGGCGTATTGCTCAGGTGATCGTCGCCGCGCAGCACCTGAGTCACGCCCATCAAGGCGTCGTCCACGGCGTTGCTGAAGAAGAACATGGCGCCGCCGTCGGCGCGACGCACGAGAAAATCGCCGAGCGTCGCCGCTTCGACAGCCTGCGCTCCGCGCACGAGATCGTCGAAACGGATGAGTTCCGGTCCCGGAATCGCAAACCGCAGGCCCGGAAGTCTGCCGGCGGCGACCTGGGCCGCGCGCCCGGCGGCATCGAGCGCGCGGCAGGTTCCCGGATAGCGCGGCGGCTCGCCCGCCGCGAGCTGTGTCTTGCGGGCAATGTCGAGTTCGGCCGGCGTGCAAAAACACGGGTAGGCGCGGCCCTCGCGCTCGAGCCGTTCGAAAAGTCCGTCGTAGATCGAGGAACGCTCCGACTGGCGGTAGGGGCCGCGGGCGTCAACGCGGTCCGGGCCCGCGTCCCATTCGATGCCGAGCCACGCGAGATCCGAGAGCTGCGCGGCGATGAAATCGTCGCTTCCGCGCTCGCGATCCGTGTCTTCGATGCGCAGGATGAAACGCCCGCCTGCCTGCCGTGCCAGCAGGAAACTGAAAAGTGCCGTCCGGGCATTTCCGGGATGCAGCGCTCCGGTCGGGCTCGGCGCGAAACGCGTGACGATTGCGTCGCTCATTGCGACCACAGTCTAAAGTATCGGACCCGCCGCCTCACGCGCCCGGTGCGCTAAAATCCGGTCGAGGATCAACCCATGCCACGCCATGTCCCCCTGCTGCTTGCCCTGCTGCTGACCTTGCCGGCTGCGGCCCAGGCACAGGATTCACTCACACCGCGGGTCCGGTTCGAGACTTCCCTCGGCGACTTCGTGATCGAGGTCGACACGGTGCGCGCGCCGCTGACGGCGGAGAACTTCCTGCGCTACGTGCGCGACGGAGGCTATGACGGCACCGTGTTTCACCGGGTGATAGCGAACTTCGTGATCCAGGGCGGCGGTTACGACGAACGCCTCGCCGAGCGCCCGGCGCGCGCGACCATACCGAACGAGAGCGGCAATGGCCTATCGAACCGGCGCGGCACCCTGGGTCTTGCGCGCGAGGAATCGCCGCATTCCGGCTCGTCGCAGTTCTACATCAATCTCGTCGACAACCAGGCCCTCGATCCGTTGCCGAGCCGCTGGGGCTACGCGGTCTTCGGTCGCGTCGTCGAAGGCATGGACGTGGTCGATCGCATCGGCCATGTGCGCACTGAAACCGTCGCCACGTTCGGTTCGGACGTGCCGGTCGAGCGACCCGTCGTCCGCCTCGCGTTCGTGATCGAATCAGGGCCGCCCGCGACGACCACGGCGCCGGAGCCTGAGCCAGCGGACCCAACTCAGTGACCCGCTGGTTCGCGTCCGATCTGCATCTCGATCCATCGACTCCGGACATCGCAGCGCGCTTCCTGCGATTCCTCGCCGGCCCGATCCGCGGAGCGCACTCGCTTTTCCTGCTCGGCGATCTCTTCGAGGCCTGGGTCGGCGACGACGACCCGGAACCTTCGCACCGCGAGGTGATGGCGGCCATCGCCGCCGCGGCCCGCACCGGCACGCTCGTCTACGTCATGCGCGGCAACCGCGATTTCCTGATCGGCGAGCGCTTCTGCGCCGAATCCGGCGCGATCCTGCTCGAGGACCCGGCCATCGTCACGGTCGCAGGTGAACCGGCCCTGCTGTCACACGGCGACGGCCTTTGCGTGGACGATCGCGCGTACCAGAAGCTGCGCGCGCTCGTGCGCGACGAAAGCGTGCGGGCGGGTTTCGCGCGGCTACCGCTCGAAGCGCGGCGCCGGCTCGCGACCGAGGCGCGCGCCGGCAGCCGCGAGCACCTGGCGAGCGCGGTCGACTACATTACCGACGTCAACCAGTCCGCCGTCGAAACGCTGCTGCGCGACGCCGGCGTCGGGCTGTTGATCCACGGACACACGCACCGGCCGGACATTCACCGCTTCGAGTCGGACGGCGTCGCCCGGACGCGGATCGTGCTCGGTGCCTGGCACGACGACGCAATGGTGCTTCGTTCGGACCCGACCGGATATGAACTCGTGCCCTGCCCCGCCTGAATCCGGTTCCGGCGCGGCCCTGGGCGTCGGGCGGGTTGGCTCGCTCGCTCAGCCGGAACTTATTCGCTCGCTCACCACCCGCCCGCCGACCGCGCCGCGCCCGAATCGCTTCCGCGCTGTAGCGCGCGCGAGCTGCACGGGCGGGGTCCCGAGCGAGCGAATGTTCGTTCTGCTGAGCGAGCGAGGGAGCCCCGCCCGGGCGGCAACGCGCGCGCCGTCGTGCGTCAGCGTTCGGTCTCGTCGCGTTCGAGCTCGCTCGCCGCGTCGAGCAGCTGATCCGCGCTGCCGTAGCGACGCCCGGGATCCTTCGCGATGCAGTTGAACAGGAGCCCCTCGAAGCGCTTCAGCTCGGCCCTGAGCTCGGGCAGCGGAGAATGCGCGTGCTTGTAGATGACCTGCATCGGCGTGCCCGCGACGTAGGGTTTCCGCCGCATCAGCATCTCGTAAAAAATGATGCCGATGCTGTAGATGTCGCTCCTCGCATCCGTCTCCTTCCCGTGTCCCTGTTCCGGGCTCATGTAGTACGGCGTGCCGAAGATCTCGCCGCTGTTCGTGAGCGTCGAGTCGAGTTCGACGTGCTTCGACAGTCCGTAATCGATCAGCGCGACCGAAAGCTCGTCGCGGAGCATCACGTTTCCCGGCTTAAGGTCGCGGTGCAGGACGCCGGCGCCATGCAGCACCTGGAGCGCTTCGGCCATCTGGCGCAGGAAGGTCAGCGCGCGCAGCGGGTGAATGCCCTGCTTGATCCGGCCGCGCAGGTCGCCAAGCGGAAAGTATTCCATGGCGATGAACGCGTGATCGTCCGCGACGCCGAAATCGTGCACGCGGGCGATGTTCGGATGCTCGATGGCGGCCGCGATCTGGTACTCGCGCAGGAACCGGTCAAAGGTCTTCACGCCAGAGCCGTTTTCCGGCGCCTGGTGAAGCACCTTGAGCGCGACCTGTCGGCCGCTGCGTTCGCTTTCCGCGAGGTACACGCTCGAGACCGGACTGTCGGCCAGCTGACTCACGTAGCGGTAACCGCGGATCGAAATGTCGCCGAATCGCGTCGCACGCGCCGCCTCGTTGACACGCACCGCAGGGCGCGAGACCTGGCCGCGCCGCGCCTGCGCGGCGCGGAGCGCCGCGATCAGCGCGCCATGGTCGATTTTGCGCTTCGTGAGGCAGGCATGCGCTCCGGCACCGATCGCCGCCTCCTCCGCCTCGGGCGAGGGTCTGGAAATCAGGTAGATGACCGGCGGGAAGCCGTTCCGGCGGCTGAGGTCCCGCAGCCACTCGAGGCCGTTTTGTGCGCCCGGCGTGTCGCCGAGCAGCACCGCATCATAGGCGCTGCCAGAGAAATCGGCGGGTAGCCGACCGCGCGCGACCGGGTCGTACTCGGCGACCGAGGGCGAATCGAAGCCCGTGAGGATGTGTCGTGCCAAGAGACGCCGGAACTCGTCCTGGTCGTCGATGATCAGAACCCGGACGGTCATCGGGGCATTCTACATGGGCGACGAATCCGCCGGTTGCAACCGGAGCGCCAGCACGATGTCGCCGACATTCGTGCCGGTATCACCCGTATGGATGAGATCGCCTGCCGCTTCGAGCAGGCGCCCGCTATCGCCCGCGGCGAGCGCAACCGCCGCATCGATGCCGCTGTCGGCCGCACGCTCGACAGTCTCGCCGTCGACGATCGCCCCGGCATCCCCGCTTGCGCCGTCCTGCCCGTCGCTGCCCGCCGCAAGCAGCAGGTACTCCGGATGTCCCGCGATGCAGCGGGCGGCCGCCACGGCGAGATGCTGGCAGCGACCGCCCCGGCCGGGACGCGACGGCAGCTTCACGACGGTTTCGCCCCCGTAAATCAGCAGCTGGGATCCGCTCACCGCAATCTCATGGCAGATTCGACGGGCCGCGGCTTCCGCGTCGCCGTGAATACGCGCCGTTGCACGGAGCGCAGACAGACCGCGCGCATGCGCTGCGCGCAGGACGGCTTCGAGCGCGTCGTCGAGCGACCCGACCAGTCGTGGCTTGAACCCCGCTGCCGCCAGGAGACCCGAACCGAGCACTGCGGCGTCGTCGCCGGGAACGTCGGAGATCATGAGCGCGTCCACCGCCACGGCACGGAACATCCCGGGCAGGCGGCCACCCTTGATCAGGGAAAGCGCGCGTCGCCGCGCATTGAGATTTTCGATATCGAGGCGCTCGGCGAGCGACTGGTCGTAGAGCGCGCGCAGCTCCGCGAGACCGACGCCGGGCGCCGGCACTTCGAGCAAGGCCGATGCGCCGCCAGACACCAGGAGCAGCACCCGATCGGAGACGGGCGTCGCCGCCGCAAATTCGGCGAGCGCGCGCCCCGCTTCGAGACTGCGCTCATCCGGGCGCGGATGCCCGGCTTCCAGGCAGCGCATGCCGGGACGGGCGGCAAGCTCATCCGGAATGCCGCCTTCAGGCGCGACGACGAGTCCGCGATGCAGCCGCGAACCGAGCGCATCGGCCGCTCCCAGCATCATGCTCGCTGCGGCCTTGCCGGCCGCGAAAGCGCTCACGGCGCCGGCCCCTCGATCGGCCGCAAGCGCCGCCCGCACGCGCCGGCGCCCGTCGACGGCCGCGAGCGCCGAATGGAAGAAATCCAGGAGCATTACGCGACGCGGATCGGCCAGCGACCCGGTCATCGATGTCGCGGCTTAGATGGCGCGGGCGGTGCGTCCGCCCGGGAGATCCAGGAGGCGTTGGGCGCGCACGCCGTCGGAACGGTCGTGCTCGAGCCGGGCCAGGAACTGCTCGGTCACGTCGCCGGTCACGTAGCGGCCCGAGAAGCAGGACGTGTCGAAGTCCGCGATGCGCGCATTGTCGTGCCGGCAGGCGGCGACGAGGTCGTCGAGGTCCTGATAGATCAGCCAGTCCGCGCCGATGAACGCGGCGACGTCGGCCTCGCTGCGGCCGTTCGCGACGAGCTCGGCCGCGACCGCCATGTCGATGCCGTAGACGTTCGGGAACCGGACCGGAGGCGCTGCCGATGCGAAGTACACCTTGCGCGCCCCGGCTTCGCGCGCCAGCTCGATGATCTGCGCGGAGGTCGTGCCGCGCACGATCGAGTCGTCGACCAGGAGCACGTTGCGACCCCGGAATTCGAGGTCGATCGCATTCAGCTTGTTGCGCACGGATTTCTGGCGCATCTCCTGCCCGGGCATGATGAACGTGCGGCCGATGTAGCGGTTCTTGACGAATCCCTCCCGGTACTTCACGCCGAGCGCAAGCGCGAGTTGCAGCGCGCTGGTGCGGCTCGTGTCCGGGATCGGGATGACGACGTCGATGTCGTGATCCGGCCGCAGGCGCACGATCTTCTCGGCCAGCTTTTCGCCCATGCGCATGCGCGCCTTGTGGACCGAGATGTTGTCGATGATCGAGTCCGGACGCGCGAAGTAGACATACTCGAAAATGCAGGGCGTGTGCTCGAGCGCGGGCGCGCATTGCGCCGCGTGCATGCGTCCCTGCACGTCGATGAAGATCGCCTCTCCCGGCCCGACGTCCCGGACCAGCGAGAAGCCCGCCATGTCGAGCGCCACGCTTTCGGAAGCGAGCATCCATTCGAGGCCGCGGGACGACTCCCGTTTCCCGAGCACGAGGGGACGAATCCCGTGCGGGTCGCGGAATCCGAGAACGCCGTGCCCGACGATCAGCATCACGACCGCAAAGCCGCCACGACAGCGGCGGAATACGGCTTCGAGCGCGCGGAACACGTCGCCGGGTGCGGGCTTCGCGGCCGTCGACCGTTGCAGCTCGCTCGCGAACACGTTCAGCAGCACCTCGGAATCCGAATGCGTGTTGAGGTGCCGGCGGTCCTCGTCGACCATCGTGCGCGACAGCTCATCGGCATTCGTCAGGTTGCCGTTGTGGGCGATTCCGATGCCGAACGGCGCGTTCACATAGAACGGCTGCGCCTCGTCGGCCCCGTCGCAGCCGGCGGTCGGGTAGCGCACGTGGCCGATGCCGGCGTTTCCCGCAAGCTGGCGCATGTCCCGTTCGCGAAACACGTCCCGCACGAGACCGGCATCCTTGCGCACGAACAAGGCATGCTGGTCCATCGTCATGATGCCGGCGGCATCCTGGCCGCGGTGCTGAAGCACGGAGAGCGCGTCATAGATGCGCTGGTTGACCGCTCCGGTGCCGACGATTCCGACGATGCCGCACATGCCCTAAGTTCCCGGTTTCTCTTTGGCTTCTTCGTACAGCTCCATCGCCGCCGGCCGCGCGTAGCGCTCGAGCCAGTTGGCGACGGCTTCGGCGGCCGGCATCGACCGGGTCTTCTCCCACCAGGGCTCGAGATCGAGATTCACCGCGCGCCCCGCGACGACGAGGAGCCCGATCACGACCGCGCCGCGCATCAATCCGAAGAGCACGCCGAGCAGCCGATCCATCATCGCGAGGCCCGCGGCGCGGCGCGCAAGATACGTGACGATGGCACCGATGCCGGCCCCGACCAGGAGCACGATGAACAGGACCACCGCGCGGCCGGTCCACTCGCGGATGCCCGGCTCGGCGAGCGCGCCGCCCAACCACGGATTCACGAGATACGCGAAATGCCAGGCGAGCCAGAGACCCACGAGCCAGGAGATGAGCGATATGGACTCACGGATGAATCCACGGAAGTACCCGAGCGCGCCGGAAAGGAGAATGATGCTCGCAAACAGGTGGTCGACGCCATTCATCGATCAGTGGCCCCCCGCGAAACGTGCGGCATTCTAGCCGATCATGGATGCCGCGCCACGACCGGCTGAAAGCCGTCCTTGGCGAGCCTCGCCGCGATCTCGGCTGCGCGCGCGCGATCCTGCTCCGGACCCACGCGGACACGATAGAGCACCTGGCCCGTGGCGCGGTACTCGAGCACGAATGCGGCATAGCCGCGCTTGCGCAGTTCCGCGACCAGTTGTTCCGCCTTGGCGCGATTCGAAAAGGCGCCGAGCTGCACGGCCCAGGCCGGCGCTTCGGAAGGCGCGGAGGCGACCGGCGGCTTGAGCGGTTTCGTGTCGGACGGGGGTTTTTCCGGTGTCCGCTCAGGCGTTCCGGACGGAGTGACGGCCTTTTCCGCCGGCGGCGGCACGGTAACGGGCGCCCGTGCTTCCGGGAGCTCGGGTTCCGGCACGAGGACCTCGTCCTGGGGCGCCGGCTCATCGAGTGCGACCGGCACCTCGACCCGTCGCGTCGGCTGATTCGGTGTCCCCTCGGGCGCCGGGTCGGGACCGGTGAGTATCGAGGGAACGAAGAGCACGACGATGGCGACCAGCACCAGCGCTCCCACCAGTCGTTCACGCACGCGGACTTCCATTGCGCCCGATTGTAGCGTCTGCGGCGTGCCTACGATGGCGGGCCAAGCGAGGCCAGCGCCGGACCGACGGTCAGGAACGAGCCGAACACGAGCACGCGGTCGCCGGGCCTGCACTCCGCGCGCGCCTGCTGCATGCCGGCCTCGACGCTTGCCGTCGCGCGAACCGTCGCGGCCCCTGCTCGCGCGATGCGGCGCGCAAGTTCCGCAGCCGCGAGCGCTCGCGGGCTCTCGAGACCGACCGCGATCCAGCGGCTGACCTGGTTGCCGAGTGCTGCGACGATGGCTTCGACGTCCTTGTCGCCCAGGATGCCGCAGACGGCCAGCGTGCGCCCGCGGCATGGCCGCAGGGCGAGGCTTGCGGCGAGCGCCTGCGCCGCGTCCGCGTTGTGAGCGACATCGAGGATCCATTCGGGATCGCCTGCGACGATCTGAAACCGGCCCGGCAGGCGCACGGCGGACAGGCCGGCGCGCACGGCTTCGTCCGGCACGAGGACCGCGGGTTCCGCGGCCTCCAGCACGGCGAGCGCCACGGCCGCATTTCCGAGCTGCATCGAACCCGTGAGAGCCGGCAGGGGCAATTCCCTGCGCCGCGACCCGAACCCGACGTAATCCCATCCGTCCGCGCGCTCGACGTAATCGAAGTCGTCACCGACGCGGCGGAGGCGCGCGCCGACGGCGAAGGCGCTCGCGATGACGCTTTTCGGGACGCGACGTCCCCCGAAGATCGCCGGCCGCCCGGAGCGGAATATTCCCGCCTTCTCGGCACCGATGGCTTCGATCGTGTCCCCGAGCCACTCGCGGTGATCGAGGCCGACGGACACGACCGCCGCGACGTCGGCATCCAGCAGATTGACGGCGTCCAGCCGCCCGCCCATTCCGACCTCGAGCACGGCGACATCCACGCGCGCGCGCGCGAAGGCAATGAACGCGGCGAGCGTATTCCATTCGAAGAAGGTGAGCGAGATTTCGCCGCGCGCGGCGTCGATCTCGGCGAATGCGGCGAGTAGATCCACGTCCGGCGCTTCGCGTCCATGCAGGCGGATGCGCTCGTTGTAACGGATCAGATGCGGCGACATGAAAAGGCCCGACTCGTAGCCCGCCACCGTGAGGATCGCGTCGAGGTACGCCGCGACGGATCCCTTGCCGTTCGTGCCGCCGATTGTCAGCACCGTGGCCGGAAACGGCAGTCGCAGCCTGCGCCAGACCGCCGCGACCCGCTCGAGCCCCGGATCCACCGCAAGCGGATGCGCGACCTGTTGCCAGGCGAGCCACCCTGCAACGGTCGCGAAGCGCAAGCGGCTGCCTTGCTAGCCGGAGGCCGCAGGCCGGCGCAGCAGCATCCGAAGCAGCGATGCGATCCGTTCGCGCAGGTCGCGCCGGTCGAGGATCATGTCGATGGCGCCGTGATCGAGCAGGAACTCGCTGCGCTGGAACCCCTCGGGCAAGGTCTCCCGTACCGTCTGCTGGATCACGCGCGGGCCGGCAAAGCCGATCAGCGCCTTGGGCTCCGCGATATTGACGTCGCCGAGCATCGCGAGGCTTGCCGAAACGCCGCCTGTCGTCGGGTCAGTCTGCACCGAGATGAAAGGCAGGCGTTCGGCTGCGAGCATCGCGAGAGCGGCACTCGTCTTCGCCATCTGCATGAGCGACAGGAGTCCCTCCTGCATCCGCGCCCCGCCGCTCGCCGAAAAGCACACGAGCGGCGTGCGGTGTGCAATCGCGTGCTCGACGCCCCGCACGAATCGTTCGCCGACGACCGAGCCCATCGACCCGCCCATGAAGGAGAATTCGAACGCGCCGGCGACCATTTCGATCCCTTCGAGCGTCCCGCTCATCACGACGAGCGCGTCGCGCTCGCCGACCGCTTTTTGCGCGGCGGCCAGCCGGTCGCGGTAGCGCTTCGTATCGCGGAACCGGAGCGGGTCCTCCGGCAGCACGTCGGCTCCGATCTCGACCGTATTGTCGGGATCGAGGAACTGCGTCAGACGTTCCCGGGCCCCGATCCGCATGTGATGCGCGCACTTGGGGCAGACCTGGAGATTGCGCTCGACCTCGGGCCGGTAGAGCACCGAATCGCAGGCCGGGCATTTCATCCACAGGCCTTCGGGCACCGACCGCGTGCGCCGCTCCGTCTTGATACGCGACGGAATGATCTTCTCGAACCAGGTCATGTCAGAGGTTCTCCGCCCCTGTCTGGCCGGCGATCATAGCCCAGGGGCGGGTCGCGACGGGTTCGGGAATCTGAAGAGAGGGGGGATAGCGGACCCGCCATAAATACAGGCCGCAGGCCGGCGCCGTGATCCCGGCGCGGCTGCGGTCCCGCGCCGCCAGTATTTCCGCAACCCAGGCGGGCGGATGCTCGCCGGCGCCCACCTGCATGAGCGTGCCCGCGATGTTCCTCACCATGTGGTGGAGATACGAATTCGCGCTGATTTCCATGACCACGAGCGGCCCTTCGCCGCGGACCGAGATCGAGTCGACGTGACGGAGCGCCGTCGTGGACTGGCATTCGACGGCGCGAAACGAGGAGAAGTCGTGCTCGCCGACGAGCGCCTGCGCGCCTTCGTGCATCGCCTCGACATGGAGCGTCGCGCGCGTCCAGCAGATGCGGTCGCGCAGGATCGCGGGTCGCGTGGCGCGCCTCAGCATGCAGTAGCGATAGCTGCGCCCCTGCGCCGTATGGCGCGAATGAAAGGAAGGCTCGACTACCATCGCCCAGTTCAGGGCGATATCGGGCGGAAGGTGGCTGTTGGCGCCCAGCACCCAGCCGCGCACCGGCCGCTCGGCACGGGTGTCGAAGTGCGCGACCTGGGCGCAAGCATGAACGCCTGCATCGGTGCGGCCCGCGGCGGCAACGGTGACGGGGTGATCGGCGACCGCGGAAAGCGCCTTCTGGACGCAGTCCTGAATCGTCGCAAGGCCGGGTTGATGCTGCCAGCCGGCGTAACGCGTGCCGTCGTACTCGATCCCGACGGCCAGTCGTCGCGTCGGGCTGCTCACGCTCCCGGCAGGGAATCGATCAGCCGGCGCGCTTCCTGCTTCTGCGAAGCGCTGCCCTCGGCGAGCACTTCCTGCAAGATGTTGCGGGCGCCGTCAGGGTCACCCATGTCCATGTAAGCGCGTGCGAGGTCGAGTTTGGTTCCGACTTCGCTCATCGTCACGGGCTCGAGCTGCGAGAGCTGCGGCATCTGCTCCGTGGCCTGGCGGTCGCGCATCGTGGGCGATGAATCCGCGTCGTCCGCGGCCTCGCCCAGGTCGAGGTCGATCTCGCCGAAATCGACCTTCGGAAGAATGGCTGTCGCCCCCGCTTCGCCGCCGGGCATGAGGGCCGTGCCATCGTCGTCTTCCTCCATCGAGTCGCGCGGCAGCACTTCCGTCTTCTCGTACTGCTGCGCAATCTGGGTGACCTGCTCATGCGTGCCGGTGGCGATGGCGGTCGCGTCATCGATATCCGGCAGGTTGTCGAGATTCCCGAGATCGAGACCGAGGTCGTCGATGGCCATTTCCGCCGTCGAATCCGTCGGGATGCCGGTCGCGCGCTCGCGTGAGGCCTGGCCGCCCATTCGGAGCGCCGGCGTCTCGACCGTCGGCGTATCCGACGACGGAAGCTCGAGCGTCGGCATTTCGACCGTGCCGGGAGTTTCGCGCCCCGTGATTTCCTGCGTCGTGCTGTAGCTGGCCGGCCCCTCGTCCAGATTGAACTCGAGCGCCGTGTTCTCGCCCGTCAGATCCGTGCTGCCGCCCGTGGCCGAGGCCACCTTGCCGAGGTCGATGTCGAGCCCCTCGTCGCCATCGGGCGCCGACAGCAGGTCGAGGTCGACCAGGTTGTCACCGCCTTCCAGGGACAGGTCCACGTCCGCGTCCTGCACCCCGCCCGCGAACATCGGTTCGTCAGGCGCGAGCTGTCGGCCCATGATTACGATGCGATCCCAGTCGCCGCCGGAACGGAGCGCCTTGCGAAGGTCGCGCGCGACCGACAGGAACTGGTTTGTGTCGCCCGCGACGAAGTGAATTTCCGCGAGCTTCAGCTTGAGGTCGGTGCGGTCCGGAGAATGCTGCAACGCCATCCGCACGAGATCGACGGCCTGGTCGTACAGGCCGTAGGCCATGTGGAAATCGGCTTCGGCAAGCGGGTCCGCGGTATCGAGGTCGAGCGCGGCTTCCGCGCTGATCGTTTCTTCGTGGCCCACGCTCGGCCGCGGTGCTTCCGTCTTCGGACGCGCGACCGGCCGCTCCTCGACGACGATGTCTTCGTCCTCGCCCTCGTCCTCGAATACCGCCGGCCGCACCATTTCGGCGGTTTTGTCGCCGGTCGCGAGCGCGCGCAGGCGCATCGTTTCGGTCGGCACCGGTGCCGACGCCGGCATGTCGAATCCTTTCAATGCGCTGTCGACGTCTTCTTCGCGGCGCCGCCGGACATAGCCGTAGCCGAGCATGCCGAGCAGCAGCAGCCCCGCAGCGCCCAGCAGGACCATCCAGTTGTCGGTCAGGGTATCGAAGAACGACTTTCCGGCGGCCGGTTCGGGCTCCGGACGCGCCTCCTCCGGTTCCGGCCTGGCCGCGACAGGCGGAGCCTCCGCAGGCGCCGTGTCGTCTTCCGGCGCGACCGCCGATTCCTCGACCGGCGGCTCGGGCGCCGCAGCTTCCGGCGTCGGCTTCGCGGCTTCAGCCGCTTCTTCCTCGGCACGCGACTGGGCGAGTTTCGCCTGCAGGTCGGCCAGTTCCTGATTTCGCAGCTCGAGCAGCCGGCGTTGTTCCGCGATGTCTTTCTCGAGCGAATCGATCTGGGACTCGACACGGCCGCTCGCATCGGGCGCCGCTACGGCGGCTTCGCCATCGGGCGGCGTGACCAGCCGCAATTTCCCGCTTTCCGCGCCGCCGCCGGCTGCGCGCCAGGCCGCGTGCTGGCTCCGGACTTCGCTCGCCGCTTCCGCGGCCGCAATGCTTGCGATCTCGGACGACGGCGGAACGCGCAGGATTGCGCCCGCGCGAAGCTGGTTGATATTGCCGTTGAACGCTTCGGGATTCGCGCGGAATACCGCGATCATCGTCCGCTGGATCGCCTCGCGGTCGCCTCCCGCCAGGGAGCCCGCGATGCCGTAAAGCGTGTCGCCGCGTGCGACCTGATAGGTCGCTTCGCCGTCGGATCCGGATGCAGACGGAGTCGGCGGCGCCTCTGCCGGAGGCGGCGGCGGCGCGCTCGGCTGCGCGGGCGGCGCCGTGGTCGGCGCAGCCACCGGCTGGGCCGCGGGACTGTCTTTGGCAGACAAGAGCACGGGCGGGTCGAGCAGCACCGTGTATTCGCGGAGCAGCCGGCCGCGCGGCCAGTTCACGTCGATGAGAAAAGAGACGAAGGGTTCGCTGATGGCGTCCCGCGAGCGGACGAGCAGGACGCTTCGGCCATCCTTTCCCCGACCGACGCTGAATTCGAGTGAGTTCAGGAGTGCCGGACGGTCGAGGCCATAGCGCTCGAATACTTCGGGCGAGGCCAGGTGCGCATCCAGAGCGCCCAGCTCTTCAGGAGTCGCCGCGACGAGATCGATTTCGGCGGAAAGCGGTTCATTGAGCGCCGAGCCCAGTCGGATTTCGCCGAGACCGAGGCCCAGGGCCGCCGTCGGCGTCAGCAAAATCGCCGAAATGAGTGCGCGCAATTTCCAGCTCATCGTGACTCCCCAAGCCTCGGGCAGGCGAAACATTGGCCGCGAGCTTGCGAAATGGGTGTGAAACCGATCACAAGTCCCTGATCCTTTGGGACTATAGCTTACACGCCGTATTTACCAAAATCTTGCCCCGCGTCACGCAATGACGGCCCACCGAGGGGTTCGCTGGCCGCAGCCGCAATGCGTTGATTCGCTGGCATTCACCGCGTGATGACCGGGGTGGCGGAGACCACGTCGGCGCATTGGGCCCGGTGCCGCAGCACGTGGTCCATCAGGACGATCAGGAGCATCGCTTCGACGATCGGCACCGCACGCAATCCGACGCAGGGGTCGTGCCGGCCTGTCGTCACGATTTCCGCGGGCGCGCCGCTCACGTCCACCGTGCGCCCCGGCACCTGGATGCTGGAGGTCGGCTTGAAGGAGACGTGCACGATGACATCCTGGCCGGAACTGATGCCGCCGAGCGTGCCGCCCGAGTGATTCGAAGCGAATCCGTCGGGCAGGAGTTCGTCGCGATGGAGCGAGCCGCGCTGGCCGGCGACCTCGACTCCGTCTCCGATCTCGACGGCCTTCGCGGCATTGATGCCCATCATCGCGTACGCGATGTCCGCATCCAGCCGGTCGAACATCGGTTCGCCAAGTCCCGGCGGCACGCCACGGGCGCAGACAGACACGCGGGCGCCAGCCGAGTCGCCGTCACGGCGCAACTGCCGGAGATAATCCTCGAGCAGTGGCAACTTGTCCGGATCGGCGCAGAAAAACGGATTACCGCGGACCGAGGCAAGGTCGACGCAGCCGAGCCGGTGCGGACCGACCTGCGACAGCCAGCCTGTCACTTCGATCCCGGACTTCTCGCGCAGGTACTTTCTCGCGATGGCGCCCGCGGCCACGGTCGCGACGGTGATCCGTGCGGACGCGCGCCCTCCTCCGCGGTAATCCCGGAATCCATACTTCTGCTGGTAGGCATAGTCGGCGTGACCCGGACGAAAACGGTCCTTGATCCTGTCGTAGTCGCGCGAGCGCGCATCGACGTTGTCGATGTGGAGACCGATCGCGGTGCCGGTCGTGCACCCTTCGAAAACGCCGGAGAGAATGCGCACGCGGTCGGGCTCCTGCCGCTGACTCGTGTGCCGCGAAGTCCCGGTGCGGCGGAGCTCGAGGTCTGCCTGGATATCCTCCTCCGACAACTCGAGCCCCGGCGGACAGCCGTCGACGATTGCGCCGAGCGCGGGCCCGTGGCTCTCGCCGAAGGTCGTGACGCAGAAGGATCGGCCGATCGTATTGCCCGACATCGGTTCAGACCGGCAGGTCGGCGGCGTGGAGCAGAAAGACCCCGCCATCCCCGTTTTCGAACTCGAGCCAGGTGAAAGGCAATGCGGCATAACGGCGCCGCACGCGCGCCGCCGTTCCGCCCGCCTCGACCACCAGGATTCCGCCCGGCGTCATATGCCGCCGCGCGCCGGCGAGGATCCGCTCGATGACGGCGAGCCCGCGATGCTCGGCGCGGAGCCCCATCGACGGCTCGGCACGATGCTCGCGCGGCAGCCGGCGCATCTCGGCGCCTGAGAC
>DASWIQ010000126.1:0-4560 GCA_036397615.1 Steroidobacteraceae bacterium | reverse complement strand
TCGCCGGCGCGAATTCGATCTTCTACGGCGAAAAGCTCCTGACGACCGGCAATCCCGACACGGCAAGCGACCACGCCCTGTTCGGGCGGCTCGGCATCCGGCCGGAGCCCGCAGTCGCGAACGGCTGATCCCGGTGTCCGTCGCGCCGATCTCCTTCGCACCCGTGCTCGCGGATCTCGACGCCCGCGGCCTCAGCCGTCGGCGGCGCGCGGTGCGTCGTCTTTCGCACGACACTGCGGACATCGAGCTCGATGGCCGTGCCTGCGTGGATTTCTGCAGCAACGACTATCTCGGGCTCGCCGCGCATCCGCGCGTGACCGGGGCGTTCATCGAGGCCGCGCGCGTCCACGGCGTCGGCGCCCGCGCCTCGCATCTCATCAGCGGGCACCAGCCCGAACACGCGGCGCTGGAAGAAGAGCTCGCCGTCTTCACCGGCCGCGAACGCGCCCTCCTTTTCTCGACGGGCTACATGGCGAATCTCGGCCTCGCATCGGCGCTCGTCAGGAAGGGCGGCACCGTTTTCGGTGACCGCCTCAATCACGCGTCGCTGATCGACGCCGGACGCATGTCCCGCGCCCTCCTTCATCATTACCCGCACGGCGACGCCGGGGCGCTCGAGCGCCAGCTCGAGGCGCTCGATTCGGGCCCGGCGCTCGTGCTGACGGACGGCGTCTTCAGCATGGACGGCGACCTCGCACCCCTGCCCGGGCTTGCCGCCGCCTGCGCGCGCCACGGCGCCTTCCTCGCCGTGGACGATGCGCACGGGCTCGGCGTCATCGGCGCAAGCGGCCGCGGTACGCTCGAGCACTTCGGCCTGACCGCAAGAGACGTGCCCGCGCTCGTCGGCACGCTCGGCAAGGGCTTCGGCAGCTTCGGCGCCTTCGTCGCCGGCGACCGGGACTTGATCGAAACGCTGATCCAGCGCGCGCGGACCTACATCTATACGACCGCGCTGCCGGCGGCGGTCGCCGCGGCGACGCGCGCCGCGCTCGCCGTCTCGATGACGGAAAGCTGGCGCCGCGAGCGGGTGCTCGCGCTCACGCGGCGCTTCCGCGAGCTCGCGGGTTCGGCCGGATTGCCGCTGGCGGACTCGATGACGCCGATCCAGCCCATCCTGCTCGGCGGCGCCGACGCCGCCGTCCTGGCGAGCCGCAAGCTCCTCGGGCGCGGCTACTTCGTCGCCGCGATCCGCCCGCCGACGGTGCCCGACGGGACTTCTCGGCTGCGGGTGACGCTTTCCGCGGCGCATCGCGACTCCGACGTCGAACAACTCGTGGCCAGTCTTGCCGGGATCCTTGGGCCGAAATGAGCGGCGCGAAGCGACCGCTGCATTCGGCACCGCCACTCCTCGATCGCCGTGCCATCCTCCGACACTTCGAGAAGGCGAGCGCCACCTACGACGAATCCGCCGTGCTCCAGGAGCGCGTGCGCCAGCAGCTGATCGATCGTCTCGACTGGATCGCTTTCACGCCGGAGACGATCCTCGACCTCGGCTGCGGCACGGGTAACGGGGCGGCGCTCCTCGCCGCGCGCTGGCCGCAGTCGCGCGTGCTGGCGCTCGATCGCTCGCCCGGTATGCTGCGCGAAGCAGGCCGCCGCGACGGGGTCTCGCGCATTCACTGGCTCCGCGCGGACGCGGAATCGATTCCGCTGCCGGACGCGAGTATCGATCTCCTCTTCTGCAACCTGATGCTGCCCTGGTGCGAGGATCTCGATGCGGTCTTCGCGGAAATCGCGCGCGTGCTGCAGCCGCGCGGCCTGCTCACGTTCACGACCTTCGGCCCGGATACGCTCGCCGAGCTTCGCGCGGCGTGGCGGGTGGCGGACGGCGCCGTGCACGTGCATCCGTTTACCGACATGCACGACATCGGCGACGGGCTCGTCCGCGCGGGTCTTTCGGAACCCGTGCTCGACGTCAGCCGTTTCACGCTGACGTATCCGGATCTCGGCGCCCTGATGCGCGATCTCAAGGCAATCGGCTCGCAGAACGCGGCGGCCGGCCGTTCCCGCGGCCTCACAGGCCGCGGCCGCCTGCGCGCGGTGACGGAAGCTTACGAGGGTTTCCGCACGCAAGGCGTGCTCCCGGCGAATTACGAAGTTGTGTTCGGGCAGGCCTGGGGCGCGATCGAGCGGCTGGATCGGGAGCGTGACGGTGAATTTGCGTTTCCGGTGTCCTCGCTTCGCCGCCGGACTGCGCCGCAATGACGCGATCCTTCTTCGTGACCGGAACCGACACCGGTGTCGGCAAGACGCTCGTGACCGCCGCACTTCTTCGGTGCCTGCGTGACGCAGGCGTCGCGGTCGCCGGCATGAAGCCGGTCGCGGCCGGCGTCGTCGCGGGCCCGGAAGGCCCGGCGAACGAGGATGCCCTGCTGTTGCAGTCGGAATCGAGCGTCCGCCATCCCTACGCGACCGTGAATCCCTGGCTGTTCACGCCTGCGATCGCGCCGCATATCGCTGCGGCAGAAGCGGGTATCGCGATCGACACTGATCGCATCGTCGCCGCGCACAGGCGCCTCGCCGGCTCCGCCGAAATCGTGCTGGCCGAAGGCGCCGGCGGATTCCTCGTGCCGCTCGGTGCGGATCGATCCTGCGCCGAATTGCCGGGCCTCCTCGGCATGGAAGTGCTGCTGGTCGTCGGGCTGCGCCTCGGCTGTCTCAATCATGCGCTGCTCACGGCGGAAGCCATCGCGTCGCGCGGATTGCCGCTTGCCGGCTGGATCGGGAACTGCATCGATCCAAAGTTTTCGCGTCGTGAAGCGAATGTCGCCACGCTCACCGAAAGACTCGCGGCGCCCTGCCTCGGCATCGTGCCCTGGATGCCGGTGCCGGATGTCCGCGAAGCCGCGGCGGCGCTTTCCGACGCCGCGCGCATCCTCCGCATCCCTCTGGAATAAAAGGGAAAAATCGGGTTGCGGCCACCGGGGCCGTCCCTTACGATGCGCGGGCCGTGAGCCCGCGTCCCGCGGGCCGGCCTCCGGGAGCTCCGTTGTCAATCGCCAGGCGGAATTCGAAGCGGCCCCTCGTTGCCGGCGTCCTCGCGACGCTCGCCCTTCCTGCGCGCGCGGACTGGAGCCTCCTGAACATGCCGGAAGGCGTCAGCGAACTGTCGCGTGACGCCTACGCCATTCACATGCTCATGTTCTGGATCTGCCTCGCGATCGCGTTCGTCACCTTCGGCGCGATGATCGTCGCGATGGTCCGGTTCCGGAAATCGCGCGGCGCGGTCGCCGACCAGAAATTGCTGCACAACGCGCGCCTCGAGGCGACGTGGACGATCATTCCCGTGCTGATCCTGATCGGCATGGCGATCCCCTCAGTGGAGAGTCTGGTCAAGATCGAGGACATGTCGGACTCGCAACTCACGATCAAGGTCACCGGCCACCAGTGGTACTGGCAATATGAATATCTCGGCAGCGGCGTGTCGTTCTACAGCCGGCTCGCGCGCGAAAGCGACGCGGCGCGCCAGAAGGGATCGGGCATCGACCCGGCCACGGTCGACAATTACCTGCTCGACGTCGACAAGCCGCTCGTCATCCCGACCGGCGTCAAGATCCGGATGCTCCTGACTGCCAATGACGTCATCCACGCTTGGTGGGTGCCGGACTTCGGCATGAAACGGGACGCGATCCCGGGATTCATCAACGAGATGTGGATTTCGGTCGACGAGGACAAGCCCGGCACCTATCGCGGCCAGTGCGCGGAACTCTGCGGCGCCGATCATGGCTTCATGCCGATCGTGGTCGTCGCGAAGCCGAAGGCGGAGTTCGACGCCTGGTTGTCGAGTCAGCAACAAGAAGCGGGCGCGACGCTCGCCGCCACGGAGTGACGCAGATGGCCGACCACAGACCGCCGAAAGGACTCGTGCGCTGGCTCACGACGACGAATCACAAGGACATCGGGACGATGTACCTGGTGTTCTCGCTCCTGATGTTCCTGATCGGCGGCGCATTCGCGTTCGTGATCCGGAGCGAACTGTTCCAGCCCGGCCTCCAGTTCGTCGATCCCGTCCTGTTCAACCAGATGACGACCATGCACGCGCTCGTGATGGTCTTCGGCGCGGTGATGCCGGCGACGGTCGGCCTCGCGAACTGGATGATCCCGATGCAGATCGGCGCCGCCGACATGGCGCTGCCGCGCATGAACCTGTTCAGCTTCTGGCTGCTCGCCTTCGCGTTCCTGCTCCTGCTGTCGACGTTCCTGATGCCGGGCGGCGCGCCGGCCTCCGGGTGGACGCTCTATCCGCCGCTCGTGCTGCAATCGGGCGAGGCGTTTCCGCTGGCGATATTCTCGATCCACCTGATGGGCGCCTCGTCGATCATGGGAGCGATCAACGTGATCGTGACCGTCGTGAACATGCGGGCGCCGGGCATGACGCTACTCAAGATGCCGCTTTTTTCCTGGTCCTGGCTGATCACTGCGTACCTCCTGATCGCGGTGATGCCGGTTTTCGCCGGCGCCGTGACGATGCTGCTGACGGATTACTACTTCCACACGAGCTTCTTCAACGCGGCGGGCGGCGGCGACCCGGTGCTGTTCCAGCACGTGTTCTGGTTCTTC
>DASWIQ010000125.1:0-29931 GCA_036397615.1 Steroidobacteraceae bacterium | reverse complement strand
TTCACCTTTGCAGGTAGTCCTGCAAAGGTGAACGTCCCCTTTAGGTCACGGAGCGCTTGGTAGAATCCGCGCTCCATGCGACCACAGTCCTTGCTCGATTCGCTGAACGAGGAACAACGCGCGGCCGTGACGGCGCCGATCGGCCCGGTGCTCGTACTCGCCGGAGCCGGCAGCGGCAAGACACGCGTGCTGACGCATCGCGCCGCCTGCCTGATCCTCGAGCACGGCGTGTCGCCGCACGGCCTGATGGCCGTCACCTTCACCAACAAGGCCGCCTCCGAGATGCGTGGGCGCATCGAGACGCTCCTCGGCATGCCGGCCGACGCGCTCTGGATCGGCACGTTTCACGGACTCTCGCACCGGATGCTCCGCCGGCACTGGCGCGAAGCGCGCCTTCCGCAGTCCTTCCAGATTCTCGATGAGGACGACCAGCAGCGGCTGGTGCGGAAGATCATCCGCGAGCAAAAGCTCGACGAGCAGCGCTGGGTCCCGCGCGAGGTGCAGGGATTCATCAACTCCAACAAGGATGAAGGCCGTCGGTCGAAGAATCTCGCCGATCGCAACGACCCGACGCGCACGCAGCTCATCAGGCTGTACTCGCTCTACGAGGCGCGCTGCGAGCAGGCAGGCGTCGTGGACTTCGCCGAACTGCTGCTCCGCGGCTACGAGATCCTCCGCGACGTGCCCGATCTCGGGGCCTACTACCGCGACCGTTTCCGGCACCTGCTCGTGGACGAGTTCCAGGACACGAACGGCATCCAGTACGACTGGATCAAGATCCTCGCAGGCAAGACCGGCGCGCCATTCGTGGTTGGCGACGACGACCAGTCGATCTATCGCTGGCGCGGGGCGCGTGTCGAGAACATGCAGCACTTCCGGCGCGAGTTCGGCGCGACCGTGTACCGCCTCGAACAGAACTACCGCTCGACCGCGGTGATTCTCGCGGCCGCGAACGCGGTCATCGCCAAGAACACCGACCGCATGGGGAAGGAACTGTGGACAGCCGCCAAGGGCGGCGAGCCGATCCGCGTGTACGCGGCGTTCAACGAGCGCGACGAAGCGGATTTCGTCATCGACCGCATCCGCGAGCACGAGCGGCGCGGCCTGCCGCTTTCCGCCGCGGCCGTCCTGTACCGCTCGAATGCGCAGTCGCGCACCTTCGAGGAAGTGCTCATGGCCGCCCGCATTCCCTACCGCGTATACGGCGGCCTTCGGTTTTTCGAGCGCGCCGAAATCAAGGATGCGCTGTCCTATCTCCGTCTCACGCAGTCGCGCGACGACGACATCGCTTTCGAGCGCGTCGTCAATCTGCCCACGCGCGGAATCGGCGGCGCCACTCTCGATCTCCTGCGCGCGGACGCGCGCGATCACGGGCGCAGCCTCTGGAGAGCGGGCCACGAGATTCTGTCCGGACTGCCGACGCGGGCGGCCACCGCGCTCCAGGGATTCTTCGCCTTGATCGACCGGCTCGCGGCCGCGATCGCGGAGTTGCCTCTGCACGAGCAGGTCCAGCACGTGATTCAGCACTCCGGCCTCAGGGACCATCACGCGCGGGAAAAGGACAACAAGGGCGAAGCGCGGGTCGAGAACCTGGACGAACTCGTCAATGCCGCGGAGGGGTTCGAGCCCGAGAACGACGACGGGCTTTCGCCGCTCGGCGCCTTCCTCGCGCATGCCTCGCTCGAGTCGGGCGAGACCCAGGCCGCGACCGGGCTCGACTGCGTGCAGCTCATGACGCTGCATGCCGCCAAGGGCCTCGAATTTCCGACCGTGTTCGTCGTCGGCCTCGAAGAAGGGCTTTTTCCGTCGGAGCACTCCGCATTCGATCCGGACCGGCTGCCCGAGGAACGACGCCTCTGTTACGTAGGCCTCACGCGCGCGATGCAGCGCCTGTACCTGACGCATGCCGAGAGCCGCCGGATCTTCGGACGCACGTCGTATCGCGATCCGTCGCGTTTCCTCGCGGAACTGCCGGTCGAGGCGGTCGAGGACGTGCGGCCGCGCATTTCAGTGAGCCGGCCGCTGTACCAATCCGAGCGCATTGCGCTCGCCGCCCCCGCGCCCGGCTCGTCCGGCGCGCGGCGCCGTTCGCGGGCGGCGATGCCGCTCGCGGGCGAGGATCTTCCGATTCGCCTCGGCGCCCGCGTGCGGCACCCGAAGTTCGGCGAAGGCACCGTGCTCCGTTTCGAGGGCAGCGGCGAGAGCCGGCAGGTGCACGTCAACTTCGAGCAGGCCGGCCAGAAGTGGCTCATGTACGAACTGGCCAGACTCGAGCAAATCTCGTGAGCCGCGCTCGACAGTGATTTCGCCGCGCGGCCTGTGTGCGGCCGGGACCCCGGCTCGTTCGCGCCGCCGGATCCCGCGCGTCGCGGACCGGTTGGACGGTGCTGCGCTAGAATCAGCGCCGCGACCAGGGAGTTGACGTGAAGATCATTATTCTCGGTGCGGGCCAGGTCGGGAGCACGGCGGCAGAGCAGCTCGCGCGCGAGCAGACGAACGACGTGACTGTCGTCGACACGCGCGACGAAGTGCTGCGCGACCTCCAGGACCGGCTCGACATCCGCACCTTGATGGGAAACGCGGCGCATCCGGCGGTCCTCGAGGCCGCCGGCTGCAACGGGGCGGACCTGCTCGTCGCGCTGACCTCGAGCGACGAAGTCAACATGATCGCCTGCCAGATCGCATGGACGCTCTTCCGGACGCCGACCAAGATCGCCCGTATCCGCTCCGCCGACTACTACGGACGGCCCGAGCTCTTCGGCGAGAATGCGATCCCCGTCGATCTCGCCATCAGCCCTGAACAACTCGTCACCGATTACGTCGAGCGCCTGATCCGCTACCCGGGCGCGCTCCAGGTACTCGAATTCGCCGATGGCCGCGTTCGCCTTGTCGGCATGCGCGCCCTGAAGGGCGGCAAGCTCGTCGGCCACCAGTTGCAGGAGCTGCGCGCCCACATACCGGACCGCGAGGTGCGGGTTGCTGCGATCTATCGCGGCGGCCGCAATATCAAGCCCGAGGGCGACACCACCATCGAGGAGCACGATGAAGTGTTCTTCATCGCTGCGCGCGCCGACATGCGCCCGATGATGAAGGAGCTCAGCACTGAGGAAGCGACAGTCCGCCGCGTGGTGATCGCGGGAGCGGGCAATATCGGCTTCCGGCTCGCGCGCGCCCTCGAGGAACGTGTGCAGGTCAAGCTCATCGAGCGCAGTCCGGAGCGGGCACGCCGCGCTGCCGAGACGCTTCGCAACACGCTGGTGCTGACCGGCAACGCTGCCGATGAGAACCTGCTGCTCGAGGAAAATATCGACGACGCCGATGTCTTCGTCGCGGTGACGAACGCCGAAGAGGCCAACATTCTCTCGGCCATGCTCGCAAAGAAACTCGGCGCGCGCCGCGTCATGGCCCTGATCAACAAGCCGTCCTACGCAGAGCTGATGGAGAACGGGCCGATCGATATCGCCATATCGCCGCAGACGGTGACGATCGGGGCGCTGCTCGAGCACGTGCGCCGCGGCGATGTCGTGCGCGTGCACTCGCTTCGCCGCGGCGCGGCGGAGGCGATCGAGGCGATTATCCACACGGACGGCCGGGGGTCGTCGATCGCGGGCAAGCGCATCGAGCAGATCGACCTGCCGGAGGGGACGACGATCGGCGCTGTCGTGCGCGGCAGTCAGGTGATCATGGCGCATCATGACACGGTGATCGAGGCGGAGGATCACGTGATCCTGTTCCTGACTGATCGCCGCCACGTGGAGGAAGTCGGCCGGCTGTTCCAGGCCGGAACTCGCGCATGAATCTCTCGATGGTGCAGCGCATCCTCGGGCTGATGCTCGTCATGTTCAGCCTGACGATGCTGCCGCCGATCGGCGTCGCGTTCTATTACGGCGACGGTCACTGGCACCCGTTCCTGTGGGCCTTCTTCATCGTGGCCGTGATCGGCCTGGCATTGTGGCTGCCGGTGCGGCATGTACGCCGCGACTTGCGGCTGCGGGACGGCTTCCTGGTCGTCGCGGTGTTCTGGCTCTTCCTGGGCTTCGCCGGCGCGACACCGCTCCTCATCAGCGACGTGCCTGCGCTCAGCTTCACCGATGCCGTGTTCGAGGCCGTATCCGGTTTCACGACGACCGGCGCAACCGTCATCGTCGGTCTCGACGAATTGCCGAAATCCATCCTGTATTACCGCCAGCAGATCCAATGGCTCGGCGGCATGGGCATCATCGTGCTGGCGGTCGCACTCCTGCCGGTGCTCGGGATCGGCGGCATGTCGCTATACAAGGCCGACACGCCCGGCCCGTTCAAGGACCAGAAGCTGACGCCACGCATCACCCAGACCGCCAAGGTGCTGTGGACCGTGTACGCCACGCTGACGGGTCTCTGCGCGCTCGGTTACTGGTTGGCCGGCATGAGCCTTTTCGACGCGATCGGGCACGCGTTCAGTACGCTCGCCACCGGCGGCTTCTCGCCGCACGATGCGAGCTTTGCGTATTTCGACAGCGCCGCGATCGACGCGGTCGCGACCGTCTTCATGTTCCTGGGTGGCACCAGTTTCGCGCTGCATTTCATCGCGATACGCGGCCGTGACCCACGGACGTATTTGCGGGACACTGAATTCAAGGCCTATTTCTGGCTGCTTGCCGTGCTCGTCGCCGGCGCAACGATCTACCTCTGGCTGATGGAGGAATTCGCCACGCTGCCGCTCGCGCTGCGCCACGCGAGCTTTCAGATCGTTTCGACCCAGACCAGCACCGGATTCGTCACCACCGGCTTCGCGCACTGGCCGGGCCCGCTGCCGGCACTGATGATGCTGCTGACCGTCATCTGCGCCTGCGCCGGCTCGACGAGCGGTGGCATGAAAGTGATCCGCTGGCTGATCGTGTTCCGCCAGGGCGTTTCGGAACTCAAGCGCCTCGTGCACCCGAGCGCCGAGATCCCCGTCAAACTCGCGGGCCGCCCGGTGCCGCAGCGAATTATCGGCGCAATTGCCGGCTTCTTCGCGATGTATTTCATTGTGTTCGCGGCGCTGATGTTCCTGTTGATGATGTTCGGCCTCGACCAGGTGACCGCTTGGTCCGCCATCGCCACGTGCATCAATAACGTCGGTCCAGGACTCGGGGACGTGGCGGTGACTTTCAAGAACGTGCCAGATGCGGCTAAGTGGGTCAGTGCGATCGCGATGCTGGTCGGACGCGTCGAGATCTTCACGTTCGTTCTGCTGCTGACACCGGCTTTCTGGCAACGCTGACATGGGCCTGCGCGAGAATCTCCAGCTGATGCTCGAGCGCGGCCAGGACTCGCCGCTGCTTCGCTACGCGCTCGGCCAGGAATGCCTGAAGGCCGGCGAGCTCGTGACCGCGATCGACCACCTGCGCCAGGCCGTCGACCAGAATCCGCGCTATTCGGCGGCCTGGAAGGCGCTCGGCGAGGCGCATGCGCGCGCCGGATCGCCGGACCGCGCGGCCGAAGTTTATGAGCGCGGCATCGCCGCCGCGCGGGAGGCGGGCGACATCCAGGCCGCAAAGGAGATGGAAGTGTTCCTGAAACGGATCCGCAAGACGCGCTGACGATGTATGAAGCCAGGCACCAGCGGCCGCTGACGCGCGCCCAGTTCGCGCGCCGCCTGCTGGGTCATTCAGCCGTCGTCATCGGCCTGTTCGGCGCATCACTCGCCCTTGGGATGTGGGGCTATGCCGCATTCGAGGGCCTGTCCTGGCTCGACGCATTCCTGAATGCCGCGATGCTGCTGGGCGGGATGGGGCCGGTGCACTTGCCGCAAACTGCGGCCGGCAAGCTGTTCGCCGGTTGCTACGCGCTATACGCGGGGCTCGCCTTCATCGCCGCGGCCGCATTGCTCATCACGCCTGTGGTCCATCGCATCCTGCACCGGTTTCACTGGGACGAGTCCGCGCGCAACAGGGGCAAGTAGAAAATTGATCGGCCTGTTGCAGCGGGTCATCAGCGCCTCCGTCGAAGTCGATGGCCAGGAGATCGCACGCATCGGCTCCGGGCTGCTCGTGTTCGTTGCCGTCGAGCGCGGCGACGACGAGGCGATCACCGAGCGCCTGCTCGATCGCCTGCTCAGCTATCGCGTCTTCGCGGACGCGGAAGGGCGCATGAATCTTTCGGTGACGGACGCCGGCGGGGCGCTTCTGCTGATTCCGCAGTTCACGCTCGCGGCGGACACGGCGAAGGGCCTGCGCCCGGGATTCAGCCGGGCCGCTCCGCCCACTGAAGCGGAACGCCTGTTCGGGTATATGGCAAAAAGAGCCGCAATCCGCCTTCCGGGCGCGCAATCGGGCCGTTTCGGCGCCCATATGCGGGTGTCGCTCGTCAACGACGGGCCGGTCACGTTCTGGCTTGGCGTATCATGACGCTCGACCGCCAGGTGCGCGGGCCGGAGTCATCGAAATGGGAATTGGTTTTCGCGAACTGCTGATCATCCTCGCGATCGCGCTCCTGATCTTCGGAGCGAAGAAGCTGCGCAACATCGGCTCGGACCTCGGCGCCGCCGTGCGCGGCTTCAAGAAGTCCATGAATGAGGGCGAGGGCGAAGAGTCCGGCAGGAAGCTTGCGCAGGACGAGCGCCCGGACGCGGATTTCGACGCGGGCAAGCGCGACCGCGACAACGCCGATTCATCGAAGAACGCGTAGACGATCCGGGGTTCCTAGCCCATGTTCGAGGTCGGTTTCACCGAGATCATCCTGATCCTCGGCATCGCGCTCTTGGTGCTGGGCCCGGAAAAACTGCCGAAACTCGCGAACCAGGTCGGACGCTGGGCCGGCCGCGCGCGCGCGATGGCGCGCCAGCTCCGGCAACAGCTCGACGAGGAAGTCACGGTCATTTCGAAAAATGACTTCGATCCGGCCCCGCGTCGCCCGACCGGCACACCGGCCGCCGGCACGCCGCCGCCCGCATCGTCCCCGCCCGCCGAGAAAACGGACGAGTCCTCGCCACCGCCATGAGCGACGCGGACGACGGGCAGGAAAAACTGGCGGAAAGCACGCTGCTCTCGCACCTGCTGGAATTGCGCGACCGCCTGCTGCGGGCGCTCGTCGCGACGCTCGTGATCGCGGTGCCCTGTCTCTTCTTTGCGAACGACATTTTTACGTGGCTTTCCGCGCCGTTGCGGAGCCAGCTCCCCAAGGGCGCGAGCCTGATCGCAACGTCCGTCGTCGCGCCTTTCATGACGCCATTCAAGCTCGCGCTGCTCGCCGCGATATTTTTCGCGATGCCGGTGATCCTCTACCAGGTCTGGGCCTTCGTCGCGCCCGGCCTCTACCGCCACGAGCGTCGCTTCGCCCTGCCGCTATTCGTTTCGAGCGTCATCCTGTTCTATGCGGGCGCCGCATTCGCGTACTTCGTCGTTTTTCCGGTCATTTTCCAGTTCTTCGTGATGACGACGCCGGAAGGCGTCGAGATGATGACCGACATCACGCTTTACATGGATTTTGCGGTGCTGCTGTTCTTCGCCTTCGGTCTCGCATTCGAGATCCCGGTTGCGACCGTGCTGCTCGTGCGGACCGGTCTCGTGAAACGCGAGACGCTTTCGAAGAATCGCGGCTACGTCCTGCTCGGAATATTCATCATCGCCGCATTCCTGACGCCGCCCGATCCGGTGTCGCAAACGTTGATGGCGTTGCCCATGTACGCGCTCTATGAGGCGGGAGTCCTGATGTCGCGTGTCCTGGTGCGCGGGGAGACGCCCGCTCCGCAGGACGACGCGACTTGATGTTGCACCGCAACATCGCTGAGACTCGCCCGACTTCGGAGTAAAGCCGCATGACCGACGATCTCAAGATTCCGCCGGGGACCTTCCTCGGCCATCCGAAGGGCCTGTTCCTGCTCTTCGTCACCGAGATGTGGGAGCGCTTCAGCTACTACGGCATGCGCGCTCTGCTCGTACTGTATGCCGCGGCCGCAACTCATGCGGCGAATCCGGGCCTCGGCTGGGCGGAGCCGCAGGCGCTCAAGCTCTATGCCTGGTACACGGGATTCGTCTACCTGACACCGCTCTTCGGCGGGTGGCTCGCGGACAACTATCTCGGCCAGCGCAAGTCGGTGATCATCGGCGGCCTCGTGATGGCCGCGGGCCAGTTCACGCTCGCCTCGCCGCTCGACTTCATGGGAACGACCGGCGCATTTTCGCTGAGCGCGCTCGGCATCGTCTTCCCGGATACGCCGACGACATTCTACGTCGGCCTTCTGCTGCTCATCCTCGGCAACGGCCTATTCAAGCCGAATATCTCGACGATGGTCGGCGATCTCTACGCGCAGGGCGATGCGCGCCGCGACGGCGCATTCACCATCTTCTACATGGGCATCAACACCGGGGCTTTCCTCGCGCCGCTCGTCTGCTCGACGCTCGGCGAGGATCCCGCCTATGGCTGGCGTGTCGGATTCCTCTGCGCCGGCATCGGCATGCTGCTCTCGGTCGTCATCCAGCTCGCGTTCGCGCAACGGTACATCGGCAACGTCGGGCGCGAGCCCGCGGCACGGCGTTCGCTCCGCATGGCCGGCGGCACGAAGGCGCCCTTGACGGCCGTGGAACGGGACCGGCTGCGCGTCATTTTCGTGATCTTCACCTTCGTCGTAATCTTCTGGGCGACCTTCGAGCAGGCCGGCGGCCTGATGAACCTGTTCGCCGAGAAGTATACCGACCGCCAGGCAGGCACGTTCACCGTGCCGACCGGATGGTTCCAGTCCTTGAATCCGCTCTTCATCGTGCTTCTCGGCATCCCGTTCTCGATGCTCTGGAGCCGGCTTGGCGCCCGCGGAAAGAATCCGCCGACGCCGGTCAAGATGTACCTGGGCCTCGCGCAGGTCGCGCTCGGCTTCGTGTTCCTCGTGATCGCCGTGTTCGAGATGCAGCGGACAGGCGACATGAAATCGGGGATGGCCTGGCTCGTGCTCGCTTATCTATTCCACACCACCGGTGAACTCTGCATCAGCCCCGTGGGTCTCTCGATGGTGACCAAGCTCGCGCCGCTTCGGCTCGGCTCGCTGATGATGGGCGTCTGGTTCCTGGTCAATTTCGTCGGCAACACGCTTGCCGGCTACATCGGCGCGTTTTCCGAGAACATGGGTGAATACGGCTGGATGGTGAAGCTAGCGGCCAATTTCGGCGTGCGCACGGAGCACGCGGGTCTGCTCGGCGTCTTTGGCGGACTCGCGGTCGTCCTCCTCGCGTTCAGCCTGGTCCTCTGGTCCATTTCCGGACGCATCGTGCAATGGATGCACGGCGCGGAAAAGACCACGCATTGAGGGACCTCTTGCATCGAGTCGCAATCCCGTGCTGCGTGGCTGCGGTCCTCGCCGCCTGCGGCGGCGGCGAAACGCCGAAGGAGACCGGCGACGAATTCGTCGCGCGCACGAATCAGGAACTTTCGCAAATCGGCAAGGAGTACGCCCAGGCCTCCTGGGTGCAACTCACCTACATCACGCCCGACACCGAGGCGATGGCGGCGAAAGCCTACGAGCGTTATCAGGAGTCGGTTGCGAAGAGCATCGCCGAATCGAAAGCCTACGACGGTGCCGAAATGTCGCCTGAGTCCGCGCGCGCGATCGGGCTCCTGAAGCTCAACCTCGCCGCGCCCGCGCCCGACGATCCGGCCAAGCGCGAGGAACTTGCGACGGTCGAGACGCGCCTGACCTCGATGTACGGCGCGGGCAAGTATTGCCCGAAGGGCCCCGAGAGCTGCCAGAACATCGACGACCTCTCGAAGACGCTCGCGACGAGTCGCGACTGGGACGAGCAGCTCGAGGCCTGGACCGGCTGGCATTCGATCGCGCCGCCGATGCGCAAGGACTATCAGCGGTTCGTCGAACTCGCGAACGAAGGCGCACAAGGGCTCGGCTTCAAGGATCTCGGCGAGCTCTGGCGCGCCGGCTACGACATGAGCCCGGCCGATTTCGAGTCCGAGACCGGGCGGCTGTGGACTCAGGTCAAGCCGCTCTACGACGGCCTGCACTGCTATGCGCGGGGCAGGCTCCAGGAGAAATACGGCAGGGAACGCGTGCCCGACGGCAAGCCCGTGCCGGCCCACCTGTTCGGCAACCTCTGGGCCCAGCAGTGGAACAACATCTACGACCTGCTCGAACCCTATCCGGGCGTGTCGAACCTGAACGTCACCTCGGCGCTCGAGAAACAGGGCTATGACGCCCTGCGCATGACGCGCTCGGCGGAATCCTTCTACACGTCTCTCGGTTTCCCGGAGCTGCCCAAGAGCTTCTGGGAGCGTTCGATGCTGACGCGCCCGCGCGACCGCGACGTGGTCTGCCATGCGAGCGCGCACGACATCGACGGCGCGGGCGACGTGCGCATCAAGCAGTGCATCCAGCTGACCGAGGAAGAGCTTTATGCGATCTATCACGAGCTCGGGCACATCTTCTACGACCTGAGTTACATCGACCAGCCGTACCTGTTCAAGGACGGCGCGCACGACGGTTTCCACGAGGCGGTCGGCGACACCATCAACCTGTCGATGACCGTGGATTACCTCGCGAACGTCGGGCTGGTGCCGAAGGGCACGAAATCGAGCCGCGAGGCGCTCATCAACCGGCAGATGAAGGTCGCGATCGAAAAGATCGCCTTCCTGCCGTTCGGCAAGCTCGTCGACCAGTGGCGCTGGGGCGTATTTTCGGGCGCGATTCCGCCCGCGAAGTACAACGAGGTGTGGTGGAACCTCAGGCGCAAGTATCAGGGAGTCGAAGCGCCAATCGCACGGTCCGAGAAGGACTTCGATGCGGGCGCCAAGTACCATGTGCCGGGCAACACGCCCTACACGCGTTACTTCCTCGCGTTCGTGCTGCAATTCCAGTTCCACCGCGCGCTTTGCGAGAAGGCGGGGTTCGAAGGGCCGCTGCACGAATGCTCGGTCTTCGGCAGCGCCGAGGCCGGCCGTGGATTCCGGGAGATGCTCGCGCTCGGGCGCAGCAAACCGTGGCAGGATGCGCTCGAGAAGCTCACCGGTACCCG
This sequence comes from Steroidobacteraceae bacterium, assembly GCA_036397615.1. Lineage (GTDB taxonomy): Bacteria > Pseudomonadota > Gammaproteobacteria > Steroidobacterales > Steroidobacteraceae > SCUD01. The sequence goes on along the minus strand of DASWIQ010000125.1, from coordinate 18,955 downwards.
GCAGATGGATGCGACCGCCATCGTGGATTACTTCCAGCCATTGATGGGCTGGCTCGACGAGCAGAATCGCGGCCGCCAATGCGGCTGGGAGAGCGCATGAACGCCCATGACCCCGCGCAACTGACCGTACGCGCGATCGTTCTTTCCCTCATCCTCGCGGTGCTGCTCGCCGCGGCGAACGCCTATCTCGGCCTCTTCGCCGGGCTCACGGTTGCGACGGCCATTCCGGCTGCCGTCGTCTCGATGGGCGTGCTGCGCCTGCTCGGCCGCTCGAGCATCCTCGAGAACAACATCGTCGCGACCGGCGCATCGGCGGCCTCATCGATCGCGGCAGGCACGATCTTCACGATTCCGGCCCTCGTGCTGATGGGACACTGGACCCGATTCGACTACTGGTGGGTGCTCGCGATCGCGGGCCTCGGCGGCCTGCTCGGCGTGATGTTCTCGGTGCCGCTCCGCCGCACGCTGATTCTCGACCAGAAACTCCAGTTTCCCGAGGGCGTCGCGACCGCGGAAGTGCTGAAGGTCGGGCAGGATCCGGGCCGCGGACTCAAGGCGCTGTCGCTCGCCGCAGCCACCGGCGCGGTATTCAAGCTTGCGCTCGCGGGATTCCGGTTTTCTCCCGAGTCGTTCGCCGTGGCGCGCTACTTCGGCGAGCGCACGATCGGTTTCTTCGGCATCAATCTTTCGCCCGCGCTGCTCGGCGTCGGCTTCATCGTCGGATTCAACATCGGCTGCCTGATGCTGTCGGGCGGCGCGCTGTCCTGGTGGGTGTTCATCCCTTTCTACAACAACTTCATGATCGACCAGAACCCGGCGCTCGCGGCGGAACTCGTCGGGCTGTCGGCTGGGGATGCCGCGGGTCTCCTGTGGAGCCGGCAGATCCGCTACATCGGCGTCGGCGCGATGCTGATCGGCGGTCTCTGGTCGCTGTGGTCGCTCCGGAAGTCCCTGCTCTCCGGCATCCGGACAGGAATGAAGCTCAAGGGCGGCTCTGCCGCCGACGTGCCGCATACCGAGCGCGACCTTCCGATGACGGCGATCCTGAGCGGCATCGTGCTCTTCGTGCTCCCGATTTTCGCGCTCTATTACGCGGTCGTCGACAGCCTCGGCATCGCATTCACGATGGCGGTCATCATGGTGATAGCCGGGTTCGTGTTCTCGTCGGTGAGCGGCTACATGGCCGGGCTCGTCGGTTCCTCGAACAACCCGGTGTCCGGCATCACGATCTCGACCATTCTCTTCGCCTCGCTGATCCTGCTCGCGATCATGGGCAAGGGCTCGACCGTCGGGCCGGTTGCCGCGATCATGATCGGCGCGGTCATCTGCAGCGCCGCCGCCGTCGCCGGCGACAATCTCCAGGACCTGAAGGCGGGGCAGCTCGTCGGCGCGACGCCCTGGCGGCAGCAGGTGATGCTCGCCATCGGCGCGATCGCCTCCGCGGCGGTCATGGCGCCGGTGCTCAACCTGCTGCTCGAGGCCTACGGCATCGGCACGCCGGCGCGCGAAGGCGTGAACGCGCTCGCGGCGCCGCAGGCGACATTGATGGCTTCCGTCGCGAGCGGCATTTTCGGCGGCGGCCTGCCCTGGAACATGGTCGCGATCGGTGCCGTGGTCGGCGCGATCGTGATCGCGCTCGACGAGTGGCTCAAGGCCCGCGGCGCGAGCTGGCGCGCGCCGGTGCTCGCCGTCGCGGTGGGAATCTACCTTCCGCTCGAACTCTCGACGCCGATCTTCGCGGGCGGCCTGATCGCCGAGCTTGCGACCCGCTGGCATCGCAGGCGGAATCCCGGCGGCGATCCCGAGATCCTGAAGCAGACCGGCCTCCTGTTCTCCGCGGGCCTCATCGCGGGCGAGGCCATCGTCGGCGTCCTGATCGCGATTCCGATCGTGCTGACTGAAGACGCCGATGCGCTCGCGGTCGCTGCTTCGATGAGGCCAGGCCAATGGGCAGGGATTGCGGCGCTCGCCCTCGTCGGCTGGTGGCTGTACACGGTCTCCGTCCAGCGCGCGCACCGCTAGGGGACTGTCCCCTTTGCGCTCTGGCAAAGGGGACTGTCCCCTCTTCGCATGAGCGACGCCAAAGCCCATCGAACGCAGATCGCGATCGCGCTCGCGATCATCTATCTCGTCTGGGGATCGAGTTACTTCGCAACCAAGATCATGGTGACCGACGAGCCGCCGCTCGTCGCCGCGGGCCTGCGCTTCTCCTCCGCGGGCGTCCTGCTGATCGTCTTCACGTGGTTGCGCAGCGGGCCACCGGTGCTATCGCGCGTCGAATTGCGGCATGTGCTCGCGATGGCCTTCCTGTCGGTTCTCTTCAGCAATGCCTGTCACGTCATCGCGATGCAGTACGTGCAGTCGAACACTGCGGCATTCCTGAATGCGACGCCTGCGCTCTGGATCGCCTGGCTCGGCACCTTCGGCCACCGGCAAAAACCGCTCTCGGGCATGGCGCAGCTCGGCCTTCTAGTCGGACTCGCGGGCGTCTTGCTCGTGCTCGCGCCTAAAGGGGGATTCAAGCTCGCGGGGCTCGGCTGGCAGCTCCTGATCCTGCTCGGTTGTCTGGGCTGGTCGATCGGCACGATTTACCACCGCAATTCCGGCGCCGCGAATCCGCCGCTGATGTTCGTCGCGCTGCAGATGCTGGCGGGCGGACTCGGACTGCTGGCTGCCGCCGCCGTCGCCGGCGAGTCTTTCGAGTTTCACTGGACGCCGCGGGCGTTCGCCGCCTTCCTGTGGCTGACTCTCATGAGTTCCTGCCTCGCCTACTCCGCGTATGCCTGGCTCACCGTCCACACGTCACCGGTCATCGTCGGCTCGTACGGGTATGTATGCCCGGCCGTGGCGGCGCTGATCGGGTGGGTCGCGCTCGGAGAGGCGCTCTCCTGGATCCAGATCATGGGAATGGCGGTGATCCTCGCGGGCATTGCGCTGGTCACGGGCTACTGGCGACCATTGCCGCGGCGCCAGCCCGCCCACATCGGAACGGAATAGATGAAGAAACTGCTGTTGCTCGCGATCATTGCCGCGGCCGCCTTTTATCTCAACCGGCAGCCGGCGGAAGTCCCTCAAGAAGTCGTCGATGCCTACGCCCTGCGGCAAAGCGAGGGCCAGGTCTCGGGCGAAGGCACGGTCTCCCGGATACTCGGCGATGACAGCGTGGGCGACCGTCACCAGCGATTCATCCTGACGCTCGATTCAGGCCGGACGCTCCTGATCGCCCACAACATCGACGTCGCGCCGCGCATCGATTCGCTCCGGGAAGGCGACACGGTGTCATTCAGCGGCGAGTACGAATGGAACGACAGGGGCGGTGTCGTGCACTGGACTCACCACGACCCGCAAGGGCAACATGAGGCCGGCTGGCTGAAGCATCGCGGGCGCATCTATCAATAATAAGGAATAGAGGATCATTTGAACCGCAAGCCATATCACGATCCCGCACGTCGATTGCTGCTCAGCCAGTCGCTCGCACTCGCAGCTGCGGCGGCATTCGCCGCCGCGTCAGGCCGTGCGTCGGCGGCCGCCGTCTCCGATGCCGCAACCGCTTCGCCCCTGTCGGACCCGCACCCGGCGCTCGGGCGAACGCTGACCCGGATCGGATTCGGCTCCTGCGCCGAGGCATCGAAACCGCAGCCGATCTGGGACGCGATACACGAGAGGCAATTCGACCTGTTCGTGTTCCTCGGCGACAACATTTACGCGGACACGCGTGACATGGCGGTTCTACGCGCGAAGTACGCCCAGCTAACGGCGCAACCCGGTTTTGCCCGGTTGCGCGCGGAAACTCCGATCGTCGCGATCTGGGACGACCACGACTTCGGCGAAGACGACGCGGGCGGCGACTACCCTCTCAAGGAAGAGTCGCGCCGGATCTTCCTCGATTTCTGGGACGAGCCCGCCGGATCGCCGCGTCGCGACCGCGATGGTGTTTACGCCGCCTATGTCTTCGGTCCGCCAGGCAAGCGCGTGCAGGTGATCCTGCCGGACCTGCGCTACAACCGCATGCCGCTCCTCAAGCTCGAACTCGGGGGCGCCGACTACGAGACCTGGGCGAAGGCCAGGCTGGCGGCGGGATTAGAACTGCCGGGACCTTATGTGCGCAATCCGGATCGCAAAGCCACCATGCTCGGCGAGCGGCAATGGCAATGGCTCGAGCGGCAACTCGAAGTGCCGGCCGACCTGCGCCTGTTCGGGTCGAGCCTGCAGGTGCTCGCGGATTTCACGGGCTGGGAGGCGTGGGCCTGTTTCGCGCGAGACCGGGAGCGCCTGATCGACCTGCTCCGCCGCAAGAATGCGAATGGCGTCGTGTTCCTGAGCGGCGATATCCACTACGCGGAGCTGTCGAAGCTCGACGTCAACGTGCCCTATACGCTGTGGGACCTGACGTCGAGTGGCCTGACCGAGGAATGGCGGGTGCCGACGCCCAACGCGAATCGCGCGAGCCAAGTGGTGGCGGACGCCAATTTCGGCTTCATCGACATCGACTGGCAGGGACCGTCGACGCGCCTCGCGCTCGGCATCGTCGATGCGAAAGGCAAGACACGGATGTCCTGGGACATCGGCCTCGCTGACTTCGCCGCGTGACCGCCATGAGACCCGTGCGCGCGGTGCTCTTCGATCTCGACGGTACCCTGGTCGACAGCGAGACCCACACCGACGAGGCGGTCCGTGCGGTCGCCGCGCGATACGGAGTCGCGGATTTCGCGCTGCCGCATTTCGAGACGCGTGGGCGCACCTGGGCCCACATTGCCGACGCGATCCGGGCGCGCACCCGGATCGACCGCGCCGCGGCGCTGCTGGCCGCGGAACTCCTCGACTATTGGGATGGGATTGCCGTGGACGTAAAGCCGATCCCCGGTGCGCCGGAGGCTGTGCGGGCCGCGCACGTGCGCGGGCTCAAGCTCGGAGTCGTTTCGTCGAGCCCGCACTCGGTGATCAATTCGTTCCTCGACCGGCTCGGCGTTGCCGACTGCATCGACCGGGGCGCGCGCATCGGGGGCGACGCCGTCGCCAATTCCAAGCCCGACCCTGAGGGCTACCTGCTGGGCGCGCGTGCACTCGCCACCGATACCGCCGACACGCTGGTATTCGAGGATAGCCGGGCGGGGCTGCTCGCGGCGCGGGCGGCAGGAATGCGTTCCATGTTCGTCACCTACTGTGCCGCGGACGTCGAGGGCAGCACGCCGCTCGCGACGGCCGCCTGCACCGACTATCGCGCCTTGCCGGCACGCTTTTGGGACGAGCTGGCGGACGGCCGCTGCGATCTCGCCAACCGGTCGTTCACATGAATGCCGCCAATCCCGAACTGCTGCACCGCTATCGCGCGCAGCTCTTTACCGCGACCTGGCTCTCCTATTTCGGCTTCTACATCACGCGCAAAGTTTACGCGGTCGTCAAGCATCCGCTGAAGGAGCAGTTCGGCCTCGACGACGTCGAGATCGCCTGGCCGTGGACCGTCTATCTCATCACCTACATGCTCGGCCAGTTCCTCGCGGCCTGGCTCGGCCGGCACATGGAGAGCCGGCGCGTGCTCGCCTGGGGCATGTGCACCGCGGCCGCCTGCAACATCGTGCTGGGCGTGCTCGTCGACGCGCAGATCGCGAGCGCCTTCCTGTGGATGTGCGTGACCATGGGAGTCCTCGGCCTCGCCCAGGCGACGGGGTGGCCGCACAATGTCGCCCTGTTTGCGAACTGGACGCGCCGCTCCGAACGCGGAACGCTGTTCAGCATCTGGGGCACCTGCTACCAGTTCGGGGCGATCTTCGGCAAGGGGCTGGCCGGGTTCCTGCTCGGCTGGCTCGGCCTCGCCTGGTCGTTCTTCGGCTCGAGCCTCCTGCTGCTCGCATTCACCGCGTACTTCGTCCTGTATGCGCGCGAGCGGCCGCAGTCGGTCGGCCTGTCGCTCGAAGACGATGCGGAACCCGACGTCGCCGCGCCGGGTCCGCGCAAGTCAGGCGACGCCCGCGAGCCTGCGCTGCCACCGGGATTCGTCGCGTCGATCGTCGCGATGGGCCTGATCTACTTCGGATTCAAGTTCCTGCGCTACGCCCTCGACAGCTGGTCGGCGCTGATCCTCGGCGAGCACTTCGGAATGACGACGTCGGTCGCCGCCTACTGGTCCACGGCCTTTGACTGGATCGGCTTCCTCGGCGTGCTCGCCGCCGGCTTCTGGTCGGACCGCATCCCGGGTTCACGGCGAACGCCCGTAATTTTCTGGATGACCGCCGGCTGCCTCGTGTTCACCAGCGCGATGTGGCTGGTCGGTCTGTCGTCGCCGATCCTGTTCGTCGCGCTGCTAGGCCTGATCGGATTCATGGCGATGGGGCCGGACTCCTTGCTCTCCGGCGCCTGCGCGATGGATGTGGGAAGCCGGCGTCAGGCCGCGCTGGCTGCCGGCGTAATCAACGGTTTCGGATCGATCGGCCCGATCCTTCAGGAACCGGCCATCGGCTGGCTGAAGCAGACTCGGGGACTGGACGCGGTTTTCCTGCTCCTGGTCGGTGTCGTGTTCCTGACGACTATCGCCACCGGACTGCTCGCCCGGTTCGAGCGACGCCGCGGAGTCTAGGCTTCAGCGCGCGTCCCGGCCCGCGCTCAGTGTCTTGTGGCCGAGCGTCAGGGAGACGAAGAATATCGTCAGCAGACTGGAGGCGACCATCGTCGTGAATACACCGCCCCAATCCCAGCGATCGGCGATCCAGCCGACACCGGTTCCCGCGATCGCAGAGCCGAACACGTAGCCGAAGAAGCCCGTGAATCCCGCGGCGGTCCCGGCCGCCTTCTTGGGCACGAGATCGAGCGAATGCAATCCGATCATCATGATCGGTCCATAGACCAGGAAACCGATTGCGATGAGTGCCGCGTAGTCGATCCAGAGCGGCCCCTTCAGGTTGAGCCAGTACACGACCACGGCGATGAGCGTCAGCGCCATGAACAGCATGGTCATGGGAGCGCGCCTGCCCTTGAACCATCGGTCCGACAGCCAGCCGCAGGCGATCGTCCCCGGGATGGCCGCGTATTCATAGAGCGACCAGGCGATGCTCGACTCCTGGAACGAGAATCCCTTCGCGGTCTCGAGATAGGTCGGAATCCAGTTCACCACGCCGTAGCGGACGAAGTAGCAGAAGGCATTCGCGATCGCGATCGCCCACAGGTAGCGGTTCGGCAGCACGTACTTGAAGAAGATCTCCCGGAATGCGAGCGTCCGTTCGTGCGCGTCGCTGTAGCCCGGCGGGTAGTCGTTCCGGTATTGCTCCACGGCGGGCAGGCCGCGCGATTGCGGGGTGTCTTCCAGCAGGAAATAAACGCCGATTGCGATGATCGCGGCGACCAGCGCGTTGAAGTAGAACTTCGCCCCCCAATCGTTGAAGAGGATCACGCCGATCAGGGCAAGATTCGCGACGAGCGCACCGCCGATGTTGTGCGCGGTATTCCAGGTCGAGACCGTGAGTCCGCGTTCCTTGGTGCTGAACCAGTGCACCATCAGCTTGCCGCAGGGCGGCCAGCCCATGCCCTGCACCCAGCCATTGACCGCCATGATTGCGATGATGGCGGCGAGCGACGCGTAGATGGCATCGACCAGGCCGAACATCGCCATGATCGCGCTCGAAAGCAAAAGCCCGAGCGGCAGGAAATACTTCGGATTGCTGCGATCCGAGATCGAGCCCATGAGGAACTTCGACAGGCCATAGGCGACGGACAGGCCGGTCAACGCCGTGCCGAGCTCTGCCTTGCTGTATTCCGGATGCTCCGCGAGAAGGTCGGGAATGGCGAGCGCAAAGTTGTTGCGGACCAGGTAGTAGCCCGCATAGCCGACGAAGATGCCGGCATACACGCGCCGGCGAAGACGCCGGTATTCCGGATCCACCCGGTCGGCCGGCAATTCCGCGCCGAACGCAGCCGGCTTCAATAACCCGATCATTTCATCGGCGTCGGCGACGGCACCGCGATTCCCTTCGACTGCAACACCGCGCGCAGGCGGTCGGGACGGTCGGTGATCAGGCCGTCTACGCCGAGCGCGATCGCGCGCTCCATATCCTTCGCATCGTTGACGGTCCAGGGCACGACGGTGAGCCCGAGCTTCTGCGCTTCCGCGACAGAGCGCTGATCGAGGTCGAGCGCGTGCGGCGACCAGACCCGCGCGCCGAGTGCCTGCACGGTCCGCGGCACCGAGCCCGCGTAGTCGTCGACGTCGAGCCCGCCGAGCCAGGGCGAGGCACCCGGCTTGCCGACTTCCATGGTGTCCTCGTCGGGCTGCTGGTCGGTCAGCGCGACGACTGCGATCTCGGGTGCCTGCTTGCGCACGAGCACGAGCGTGCGCCAGTCGAAGGACTGGATCGTGGTGCGCGCTTCCATGCCCGCGGCGTGGATGACGCCGATGAGCGCCGCGACGAAGGCTTCCGGGGCCACGGTCGTCTCCGGCTGCGTCGGATCGATCTTGGTCTCGATGTTGAAGCGCACCCTCGCGTTGCCGCTCCTCTGCACCAGCGCAAACACGTCCGCGAGGCGCGGAATGCGCTCGCCGTCCACTGCCCGCTGTTCGGGGAAGCGAGCGGCGTAGTCGCTGCCGGGCCGGATCCGGCCGACGTCGTACCATTGCAGCTCGGCATACGTGAGCTCGCGGATCAGCGGTCCCGTCGTCTCCAGGAACCGGCCCTCGGCATCGCGTGTGTGGTCAGGATTGAGCACGCGGTCGTGGCTCACGACCACGACGCCGTCTTTCGTGACGCCGCAGTCGAGCTCGAGCGTCCTGACCCCGATCGCGAGCGCCTGGGCGAAGCCCGCGAGCGTGTTCTCCGGCCATAACGCCCGCGCACCGCGATGACCCTGAAGATCGAAACCGGTGGTGCTACAGGCGGAGGTCAGCGCGAGCGCGCAGGCCGCAATGGCTGATTTCCACTTCATCGTGATGCCCCGCTGCCTCAACCGCGCGCCGCAAGGGCGCCCACAATTTCGGTTTCGCCGCAGACGCCCAGCACTTCGCCGCCCTCGGCCAGCAGCACCGGATGGCCCGTTTTCCGGCGTAGTTGAATCAAGGCCTGAAGCGAGAGCGTCGAAGGTGCAACGATCACGGCGCGTTCATCCTCGGCGCAGTTCGCGTCATCGCCCACGACGCGCAGCGGATGCGGTTGCCCGTTGACGCGCAATTCGATGGGCGCACGTCCGGCATCGAGTTTCAGTTGATATCGCCGGGTGTCATCGAGGCAGAGCGCCCCGTCCGCCCTCTCCATCTGCTCGCAGCTGCGCATGACCATCGCACCGGTCAGCACCGTCAGCGGATTCATGTGCCGCACGAATTCGGCGACGTAATCGTCGGCGGGACGCAGCACGATGTCCTGCGACGTGCCGGTCTGGACGATGCGGCCGTGGTGCATGATCGAGATCCGGTCGCCGAGCTTCAGGGCTTCGTCGAGATCGTGGCTCACGAACAGGATTGTCTTCCGGACGCTTTTTTGCAGCGCCAGCAGTTCGTCCTGCAGCTTGTCGCGGATCAGTGGATCGAGCGCCGAAAACGGCTCGTCCATCAGCAGGATGTCCGCCTTCGTCGCAAACGCGCGCGCGAGTCCCACGCGCTGTTGCATTCCGCCGGACAGTTCGCCGACGTCCCGGCCTGCCCAGGGCGAAAGGCCGACCAGCTCGAGCTGTTCCGCGACGATTCTCTTCCGCGCGGCCACGGGCTCGCCGCGCAACTCGAGGCCGAGGCCGACGTTGTCCGCGACCGTGCGCCAGGGCAGGAGCGCGAACTGCTGGAACACCATGGCAATGCGTTCGCGCCGCAGACGTCGCAGCCGCTCGGTACCGCAGGTGCCGACGTCGATCGGCCCGTTCGCGTCGTCAATCAGCACGCTCCCGCGCGTGACGGACGTCAGGCCGTTGGCGGCCCGCATCAGCGTCGATTTTCCGGAACCGGAGAGTCCCATCATCACGCAGATCTCGCCCGGAGCGATGCTGAGGCTTGCGCCGGCCACGCCGACCACGACGCCGCAGGCGGCGGCAATCTCCTCTCGCGCCGCGCCCGCATCGAGCCGTGACAGTGCATCGCGAATCGCCCGCGCGCCTTTTCGCCCCTGTTCGCGGGAGAACAGGATGTCGACGTTCCGGAACTCGAGTGCGGCGCTCATCGGGAAACGTTGGGATGCCGTGGCCGGCTCACGCGGTCGAGGATGATCGCCAGCAGAACGATGGCGATGCCGGCTTCGAACCCGACATCGATCTGCACGCTGTTGAGCGCGCGCACGACCGGTACGCCGAGACCGCCGGCGCCGACCAGTGCCGCGATCACGACCATCGACAGGCTCAACATGATGCATTGGGTGATGCCCGCCAATATCATCGGCATTGCGCTCGGCAACTCGATCTTCCACAGCCGCTGCATGGGCGTCGCGCCGAAGGCGTCTCCCGCCTCGAGCAACGGTGTCGGCACCGATGAAATTCCAAGGTGCGTCAGACGGATGGGCGCAGGCAACGCGAAGATGACCGTCGAGATCAGCCCGGGCACGACGCCGAGTCCGAACAGGACCAGCGTCGGAATGAGATAGACGAAAGTCGGCAACGTCTGCATCAGGTCGAGTACCGGGCGAAGTGCGGCGTAAAGTCGGGGCCGATGCGCAGCCGCGATGCCGACCGGCACCCCCATCAGCGTCGAAAGGAGTGCGGAGACGAACACGAGCGACAGGGTCTCGAGCGTCGCCGCCCAGTAGCCCTGGTTCATGATGAACAGGAGCGCCGCGACGATGAAAATCGCGAGCCCGATCGAGCGATGCAGAAGCCAGGCGAGGGCCGCGACGAGCAGGATCAGCAGCCAGGCGGGAGTGCCCGAAAGCAAGTCGTTCACGGCATCGACGGAGCCGCCGATGACGATCGAGACACCGGCAAAAAATGCCCTCCCGTGCGACTTGATGTAGTCGATGGACGCGGCGACTGCGCGGCCGAGCGGTATCTTGTGCGTGGTCACCCAGGGCTCGAAGCCCCGTGCGTCTGGCGTCACGGGCATTCGCGCAGATTCCTGCAGGGCAGGCCTGCCATCGAATGTGCTCACGCCCTCGTACCAGATTTTCAATGCGGCCGGATTGGCCTCGAGCCATTCTGCGGCCGCGGCCTCGGGCGGCAGCTTGCGATCCAGCATGCCCGCCATTATTTCGCTTTCACCGCGCAGCGAGAATTTCAGGTTGCGGAGCAGGCGGCCGACGTTCGGGCACTCGCGCAGATAGCCGGCGCGGATGTTGGTGAAGACCGTCGCTCCGCCGAAGTCAGGCCCGAAACTTCCATCGCCCCCGGAAAGGTAACGCATGTCGAAGCGCGTGTTCATCGGATGCGGCTCCCAGCCGAAGAACACGATGGGTTTGCGCGCGGCAAAGGCGCGCTCGACCTGCGCGAGCATGCCTTGCTCGCTCGATTCCACGAGTTCGAAGTTCCCGAGATCGAACTGGTTCGTCCTGATCAGTCCGAGCACCAGGCGATTGCCGTCATTGCCGGGCTCGATGCCGTAGATCTCGTGCTTCAGTTCCGCGGCGAAGCGCCGGATGTCGGAGAAATCCTTGAGCCCGGCTTCGTGCGTGTAGGCCGGCACGGCGAGCGTGTATTTCGCGCCGGTGAGATTGGCGCCCACGACTTCGACCGAACCATCGGCCGCATACGGCCGGATATCGGCTTCCATCGCCGGCATCCAGTTGCCGAGGAAAACGTCGATATCCTTATTTTTGAGTGAGGCAAATGTCACCGGCACGGACAGCACGGTGACCACGGGCTCGTAGCCAAGCTTGCGTAATAAGTGGCTCGCGAGGCCCGTCGTCGCCGTGACATCGGTCCAGCCGATGTCCGAAAACCGCACCGTGCGGCAGGACTCGGGCTCGGGCGCGGCCGCGAGCGAGCCAAGCGGCATCGCCGCCAGCCAGAGCGCGCATCCGGTCCGGATGGCTCGAGCGGCCCTTGACCTGTCCCACCACCTAACCAATGATCGATCAACAGGGGATTCGTCGGTCACGTTTGTGTCCCCGTAACTCATTGCAGACAAAGTATTTGTGGCAATCCTCGATAGTCTCGCAGAACCGCGACTGATTTCCATCAATCCCGCGACCGGAGAACGGCTCGGCGACGTCCCGGTGGCCGGCCCCGGCGAGATCGAGGCGGCCGTCCGCGCGGCGCGCGAGGCGCAGCCTGCCTGGGGCGCGCTCGCAGGCGCCGAGCGTGCCCGCATCCTGCGCCGTGCCGCCGAGCTGCTGCGAGCGCGGAACGACGCGCTCGCCGCTCTCGAAACCCGCGACACCGGCAAGCCGATCCAGGAGACGCTCGTCGTCGATGTCATCTCGGGCGCCGAATGCATCGAGTACTTTGCCGCGCTCGCGCAGAGCGCGGCAGGCGAGCACATCGACCTCGGCCCGCAGGCTTTCGGCTACACGCGCCGCGAGCCGCTCGGCATCGTCGCCGGCATCGGCGCCTGGAACTACCCGCTGCAGATCGCCTGCTGGAAATCGGCGCCCGCGCTCGCCTTCGGCAACGCGATGATCTTCAAGCCCGCGAGCCTCACGCCGCTCACCGCCGTCGAGCTCGAAAAAGCCTATCGCGAGGCCGGCCTGCCGCCCGGCATCTTCCAGGTGGTGCAGGGTCATTCCGGGACCGGGCGTCTGCTGACGCGGCATCCGGAGATCCGCAAGGTATCGCTCACAGGGTCGGTTGGCACCGGCAAGGCGGTGATGAACGATGCCTCCTACACGGTCAAGGCCGTGACACTCGAGCTCGGCGGCAAGTCGCCGCTGATCGTGTTCGAGGACGCGAAGCTCGACAACGCCGTTTCGGGCGCCCTGCTCGCCAATTTCTATTCCGCGGGCGAGGTCTGCTCGAATGCCACGCGCGTGTTCGTGCACCGCTCGATCAAGGCCGAATTCCTGCGGCGCCTGGTCGCTCGCGTCGGCGCCATGCAGATCGGCGACCCGATGGATCCTGCGACCCAGGTCGGCTCGCTCATTTCCGAGGAGCACATGCAAATGGTCCTCGGCTACATCGCACGCGGGCGGGCGGAAGGTGCACGCGTCGTGGCAGGTGGCAACCGCCGATCCGACGGCGCGCTCGCCAAAGGATTTTTCGTCGAGCCGACCGTCTTCGATGGCTGCCGCGACGACATGAGCATCGTGCGCGAGGAGATCTTCGGCCCGGTCATGTCGGTGCTCGAGTTCGAGGACGAAGAGGAGGTCATCGAGCGCGCGAACGCCACGGAATTCGGCCTGTCGGCCGGCGTCTTCACGAACGACCTCAACCGCGCGCATCGCGTGATCGCGAAGCTCGAGGCCGGAACCTGCTGGATCAACCACTACAACGTCACGCCGATCGAGCTGCCGTTTGGCGGCGTCAAGCTCTCCGGACTCGGGCGCGAGAACGGTCGCGCCGCGATGGAGCATTACACCCAGCTCAAGAGCGTGTATGTCGCGAAAGGCGACATCGATGCTCCCTACTGAAACCTTCGACTATGTGATCGTCGGCGCCGGCTCCGCCGGCTGCGTGCTGGCCGACCGCCTCACCGAGGATGGAAAGCACAGCGTGCTCGTGCTCGAGCACGGCGGATCGGACCGCTCGATCTTCGTGCAGATGCCCTCGGCGCTCGCGATCCCGATGGGCATGAAGCGGTTCAACTGGTTCTATTACACCGAGCCCGAGCCGCATCTCGGCGGGCGCCGGATTCACACGCCGCGCGGCAAGTGCCTGGGCGGTTCCTCGTCGATCAACGGCCTCGTGTACGTGCGCGGAAATCCGCAGGACTTCGACCGCTGGGAATTGGAAGGCGCCGCGGGCTGGAACTACGCCGCCGTACTGCCGTATTTCCGGCGCGCGGAAACGCGCGCGGAGGGCGGCAATGAATACCGCGGCGACTCGGGCAAGCTGCAGACATGCTACGGCACATTGCAGAACCCGCTGCACGCAGCCTGGCTCGCAGCCGGGAGCGAAGCCGGTTATTCGCGGACGGCCGACATCAACGGCTTCCAGCAGGAAGGCTTCGGGCGGCTGGACATGACGGTCGGGGCCGGGCGCCGCTCGAGCGCCGCCAATGCCTATCTGCGCCCGGCGATGAAGCGGCGCAATCTCACGGTGCGCACGCAGGCGCTCGCGACCGGCATCCTGTTCGAGGGCGCGCGCGCTGCGGGCCTCCGCTATCTCAGGGGCGGCACGCCGCAGGAAGTGCGCGTGCGGCGCGAGCTCCTGGTCTGCGGCGGACCGATCAATTCACCGCAGCTCCTGAAGCTCTCGGGCCTCGGGCCGGCGGCGGAACTTCGGCAACACGGCATCGCTGTCGTGCGCGATCTTCCAGGCGTCGGAGAGAATCTTCAGGATCACCTGGAATTCTATTTTCAGGTTGCATGCAAGGAGCCCGTCACCCTCTATTCATCCATGAACCTGTGGTCACGCGCGCTGATCGGCGCGCGCTGGCTGCTCTTGAAGGACGGGCTCGGCGCCACCAATCATTTCGAAACCGGCGGCTTCATCCGAAGCCGCGCCGGCGTGCCTTACCCGGACATACAATTTCACTTCCTGCCGCTTGCCGTCACGTACGACGGCTCTTCGCTGGCGCGGGAACATGGTTTCCAGGCCCACGTCGGTCCGATGCGCTCACGGAGCCGCGGCTTCGTGCGCCTCGCGTCCGCGAATCCGCTCGACCACCCGAAAATCCGCTTCAACTACCTGAGCCACGCCGACGACCGGGCCGAGATGCGCGCCTGCGTGCGCCTGACGCGCGAGATCTTCGCGCAAACGGCATTCGATCGTTACCGCGGACGCGAGATCCAGCCGGGCGTGGATGTCGTGACCGACGAGCAGATCGACGCCTTCGTCCGCGACAAGGTCGAAACCGCCTATCACCCGTCTTGCACGTGCAGGATGGGCCGGCGCGACGATCCGATGGCCGTGGTCGATGCCGAGACAAAGGTCATTGGAATCGACGGCCTGCGCGTCGTCGATTCCTCGATCATGCCGTCGATCACGACCGGCAATCTGAACGCGCCGACCATCATGCTGGCCGAGAAGGCCGCGGATCACATCCTCGGCAGGCCACTCCTGCCGGCCGCCGCGGAGGGTTACTACGTGGCGCCTGACTGGCAGGCGTCACAGCGGTAGCGGGAGCCGAAGGATTCCGTTCGGCATGGCGTCTAAGTCAAAGCAAGACATCAATTGCGACTGCGAGTCCAGCCAAGAACGGAGCAAAGGTCATGAAGAAATACTTTGGGATTACTTGCAAGGCTGCGGTGGCCAGTGTCGCGCTGGCGGCGCTGCCGACGACCCTTGCTACGGCCGCCCAGCCTGAGCCGTTCAAGTTGACGAACGTCCACTTCGAGACGAATGCGTCGGCTTGCGACATGGGCATTCAGATTGTCTTCGATACGGACGGTATTACGGAGGGAACTGTCGAAGGCCCGAACGACCAAGTCGTCTACAGTTTCCGGGCGGTAGACGGCATGGAGCGCACCCACGACCAGACTGAAGGCTTCCAGGAACGCGTCGAGCCGCCAATCATCGATCTGGAGCTTGCACTCGGCTGCGAGCCTTCCGACGACGCGATCTCGCTCGTTGAACTCTTCGCCGCTTGGCCCGCCGGGACGTACGAATTCGAGGGCCAGAGCGGGGGAGTGGAATTTGAAGGCATAGCGAAGCTCACGCACAAGATTCCAGCCGGCCCTGAAATCACCGCGCCCGATGACGGCGACGTGGTCCCCCACGACGCGCCGCTCCTCATCAAGTGGAGGAAAGTGACTGGTCCTATCCTCTCTAATCTCGGACCGGTCGAGATCGTGGGCTACCACGTTGTCGTCGTAGACATTACCGCACCAGTATTGCCGCCGGGAAAATTGAAGACCGCGTTCGACGCTGACGTCTCGAAGAACGAAACGAGCATTCCAGTGCCGAAGCAGTACCTCGAGCCGAACAGAATTTATGAGTTCGAGGTCCTGGCAACCGAGAAGGGCGGCAACCAGACCATCACGGAGGGAGGGATTTTCTGTACGCCTCCGATTACCCCTGCAAATTGCGAGTCACCGGATTAGGCGCACCACTCGCAATCAAAACATCCAAAGCTCCGCGAGGCCGTCGCCGAAGAGCGACGGCCTCGCGTCATTATTACGTCGCGCCCGGCGGGCAGATATCGCAGCGCTGAAGCAGCGGCCGCGGTTTACACCGGGATGCGTGCGCTAACCGCCGCAAGCGAAGGCAGCACACGATCGATCTCCGCTGCATTCTGCCGCCATTTGTCAGGGTCGGGAGCGGACTGCGTATGACGGGAAAGCGGCAACGGTTTCGACAGATACTCCGCGAGCCGGGGATCCATGGAAAGCCCGGCGAATTCCAGCAGGCGCTCGACTTCCGCCCTGGGATTTCGGATGAGGTCTTCGTAGCGCACGGTCGCCCAGCGGTCGCGAGGCACGCTTGCAAGATCGTCGAGAATCGTTTCGTTCGCAGCTCGCCACTGGAATGCGACGACCTCCTCTAGCGGCCGGTCCCGCAGGCGCTCGTAGCCCGGAGGAAGCAGGAGCGACCATGGGCCCGGCCAATCGGCCAATTGGCGATACGTGACCCAGCCCTTCGTCCGCCACGCCTGCATCATGCTGCTTAGGTTGGCGCGCGGTTCGCGATGCAGGAAGATGAATCGCGCATCGGGAAAGACTTCGAGCAGGAACGGCACGCGCAGCGCGTTCTTAGGCGTCTTCTCCAGCAGCCGGGCGCTCGCGCCCGCCGCCGGCGGAATTCCGTCACGATCACGAAGCTGCGCCGCGAACCGCCGACGTAATTCAGTGATGACCGCTGCCGTCGCGTCCTTCCCGGACAGCCGGTTGGAAGTCACGATTCCGCGGCCCGGGCGAAGCGCGTCGATGCTTTCGATCAACTTGTGGCTCTCGCCACCGATCGTGTAGACGCCGGCCGCCTGCGACAGCGTCTCGAACAGCAGGGTGCTGCCCGCGCGCGGTGCGCTCAAGATGATGATCGGACGCTCGATGACCGGCAGCGCGCTGCTTGCGATGGAATCGGAGGGCGTCGCGGCGGAGACATTGAACTCGGCGGCTTCCCGGCGCGCGCTGCCGGCGCCCCCGAATAATTGCGTGAGAAGCCGCGCGTTCAGCACCGCCTGTGCGCTGTAGCCGGTGCTGGCGACGCGCAAGGGCGGCACCGGGCCGAGCTGCTGCCGGGTGAAGCCGACAAGCTTTTCGTACTGCGGCCTCGCGTCAGGCGCATCGCCGACCAGGTACCACAGCGACCGCCAGTCATGGCAGAAATCGACGACGTGACGCGTGAACTGGCCGATCGCCGCCGCGGACTCCCGTCGATCGTCCATCGGCGCCAGGTCCGCAAGCAGGTCGAATGCCAGTTGCTCGACCTCCGCGGGCGGCATCACCGGCGCGGCATTGAACTTTTCGGTCAAAAGTCGAGGCCGGGCAGCCGGGTCGAACGCGACGAGCCGTGAGCCCGGATCCTGCCGTTCGAAGTTCTCGGTCTGTCCCCGGGCGACGAGACGCCAGAATTCTGAAGTGCCCGCCGTGTCGGCGACCAGATGAATGCGTGCCTCGTTCGCCGGATTCAACACCTTGTGCTCGCGCCAGTTGTCGAAGATCCAGGCTTCGCCCGCCGCCATGTGCACGCTCTGGTCGGCGCAATGAAAACGGACCTCGGGGCGGGTGATCACGGGAATGTGCACCCGGACACGATAGTACCAGTGATAGTTCATGTCGCTGTGCTGCGGCACCGAACCGCCGCCCGAGATGCGCATCAGGCGCGACCGCGACCAGACCGTGCCGAAGGACGCCAGCACCTGCTGCAGGTAGGGGCTCGCGAGCAGCGCCGCGGTGGGCTGCATTTCGCCGCCGACGGAATCGTTCTGGGTGCCGCCGACGGTGATGAGCCGGGCGGCGGTGTTGCCCTCGTACTCGCTCGGGTGGCGCGACCAGGCGTCCGCGGGCAGCGCCTCGACTTCAGCCCGTAGCCGATCGACGTCGAACCGGACCGGAAGCCGGTAGAAATGCCGTGCGAGCTTCAAGGATCGCGGCTATTCGTACGCGGCGCCGAACCTCCAGGTCGCCGTCACGCCGTACGTGCGCGGCTTCGCATACACGCCCGCGACGACGCCCGCGAACAGCGAACTGTCGAATGCATAGACGCGGTACTCCTCCTCCGTGAGATTGTTCACGAAGGCCGCGACTTCCCAGCGGCCGTCCTCGGCGCCATAGCCGATGCGCGCATTGGCGACCGTGTAGGCCTCCTCCTGCTCGACGGGCGCGCACAGGACGGTGAAGCAGAAGTCTCCGGAATATTGCACGTCGGCCTGCACGGACGCGACGCCGCCGCCGAGCGCGAACTCGTAGCGTGCGAGCGCATTGCCCGAAAAATCCGGCGCCTGCGGCAGGTCGTGGTCCACGACGGTCACGAGATCCGGCAACAGGATGTCCTTGACCTCGGAGTCGAGGAACGATGCGCCGATCTGCAAGGTGAGTCCTTCCAGCGGGCGCGAATTCAGTTCCACCTCGAGGCCCTGCGCCTCGGCGTCGAGATTGATGACGGACTGCACCGGTCCGATCTGGGCGAAGGCCTGGTAGTCGCTGTAATCGTAATAGAAGGCGCCGACGTTCAGCGTCGTGCTGTCGCCCAGGTTTGCCTTCACGCCGATTTCGTAGGCATCGAGCGTCTCGGGATCGAAGGGAATGCCCTGGAGGAATGCGGCCTCGTTGGGACTATAGGGCGTGCCCGTCGAGAACGTGAAGCCGCCGCTCTTGCTGCCACGATTGAAGCTCAGGTACACGAGCAGATCGTCGGTGGGCTTGTAGTCGAGCTCGAGGCGCGCGGTGACGTCGTCGAACGAATTCTTCGCGTCGTCCGGCGTGATCGTGCTGCCGCCGGGGAAGATCTCGTTCTGGTTGAAGATGATCGTCACGGCCGGCGTCAGGCCGGGAACTTCCGGCGCGCTGCCGAAATACGCGCCCTC